>DGPZ01000181.1:0-478 GCA_002390675.1 Deltaproteobacteria bacterium UBA4427 | reverse complement strand
CGACGCTGTTTCCACGCGATGGTTGATTTCGCGAAATTCGGTCCGGAGTCAAAAGGAGGCTGACCGGACTGGGTAGAGCGGAACGGTTTGGCCGATGACGGACTGGCAGGTACCCTGCCGCGACCATGCCCGACTCCCCTGAGATGAGCCGCCCGTCTGTGCCCCAAGAGCCTGTGCCCCAAGAGCCCGGGCCCCAAGGTCCCGAAGAGCAGAGCGTACCGGCCAGCGATGCGACAGCCGGCACAGGAGGCGACACACTTTCCCAGTCGACGGATCGTTTAGCGGCGCGCTCCTCAATGACCGCTCGCTTCAATCTGTTCTTTCGCTTCTTCGCGAATCGCTATTTCAAGCATTTTGCGCTCGATGATGCGGTCGTGGAACGGCTGAAGGCGCTCGAAGCGCGGGGCAGTGTCGTCTATGTGATGCGGTATTCGAGTCGCCTCGACTACTTCCTGTTTAACGCGCTCTTCCTGCGACA
>DGPZ01000067.1 GCA_002390675.1 Deltaproteobacteria bacterium UBA4427 | reverse complement strand
CGCCGCCGGCAACCGCCTTCAATAGGACAGGAGCGCCCTTTGCTGCACCGATAAACCCTTCGACATCCGCGACAGAAACGGGAGCAGGAAGTCCTGGCACGACTGGAACCTCGTGCTTCGTGGCGAGTTCTCGTGCGCGTGCCTTATCGCCGAAGAGCGCGAGCGTCTCGGGGTTGGGGCCGACGAAGATCAGGCCCGCTGCCTCGCACGCCTGCGCGAAAGGAGCACTCTCGCTCAAAAAACCGTAGCCCGGGTGGACGGCATCGCATTTCTGTTCCCGAGCGGCCGCCACTATGGCATCGATGTCGAGATAAGCGCCGGCGCCTCGGCCAGGGAGCGCGATATTATGTGTCGCGCCGTAGCCTTTCGCGAGTGCTTTGTCCTCCGGCGCATAACAGGAAATGCATTCCAGCCCTAGGTCTTGAGCGGTACGGAGGACGCGAAGCGCAATCTCTCCACGGTTGGCGACGAAAAGGCGTTGCATGAGGGAAGCTTTCGATGGGGCGGTTGAGAGCTATAGAGAAAGTGATCGGCGCGTAGGTCGGCACGATCTACGATAAGGTGTTATTCGATCGCGCCGGAAATCACGAGCTCAGTGATTGCATCTTCATCCAGTCCGAGCAGCTCGGAGAGAATCAATTGGTTGTGTTCGCCGAGCGTCGGGCATTCGGTCGTAGCGGCTGGGGTGGCCGATAATTTTACTCGGCAGGCTTCGAAAGGTACGGGCCCGAGGTCGCCGTATTCCAGATCGATGAAGTGACCCTGTGCGGCGAGCTGCGGATCTTCGAACGCATCGAATGAATTCGATACGCGGTGGGCCGGGATGTCTTGCTTTTGAAGACCCGCCTCTAATACAGATACGTCCTGATCCTTCGTCCATGCAGAGATCGCTTCGTCGAGGGCCGCGGAATTGGCAAGCCGACCTTTTGCCTCGGCGAATCGAGGATCGGCAATCCAATGCTGGTCGGCAAATTTGCTGAGCTTCTCGAAAGTGAGTTGGTCGGGCGCCGCGATCGCGATCCAACGATCTACACCCGCAACCGGGTAGGCGCCGGAGGGCGCATAGTGCATATGCGTATTGCCACGCGCAGTCGGAATGCGTTGATTCGCCGTGTAGTCGAGAAGGTCGGCCCCCAGGAAATGAATAGTGGCTTCCGCTTGTGAGAGGTCAATATGTTGTCCCTCTCCCGTCTTTCGCGCGTGATCGAGAGCGGCGAGCACCGCCGCGATTCCAAAGCGGGGTGATACATAGTCAGTGTACGCGACATAAGGCGCCGCGGGTCTACGTCCGGGCCAGCCCGTGACGAAGCCGAAGCCCGCCATCGCCGATCCCATAGTGCCGTAGCCGGCAAGAGACTTATGCGGGCCCACCGCACCCGCGAGCGAACTCGAAAGCATGACGAGGGAGGGCTTCAGCTGCCGGAGATGTTCCCAATCGAGCTGCCAAGCCTTCATGGCCTTAGGCGAGAAATTTTCGACGACGACATCAGCCCACTCGACAAGCTTTCGCGCGATCTCTTTTCCCTCTTCTGTCTTGAGGTTAAGGCCGAGACTCAGCTTGCCGAGATTGACGTTCGCGAAATTTGCGGAGCGATTGGCCCCAGGCTTGTTGTCCTTGAAAGGGGCGTTCGCACGGAGCGCATCATGGGCATTAGTCGACTCGATCTTGATGACCGTCGCTCCGAAGTCTGCAAGTTCCCTCGTTAGGGCAGGGCCAGCGTAGACCCAGCTGAAGTCGAGAATTTTGAGCCCTTCGAGAGGGAGTCCCCTGTGCGAGCGAAGGAAGTCTATGGTGTCTGTTGCGAGATCGATGCTGTCTCTACGGGCGAGTACGTCGCTTGCCGCTTCGCTGCCTAGCCGGGGCGCTGGGCGAGTTCGCTCGAGAGGGTGAGCGCTCATCCGCGCGAAGGGACCGGGATGCAAAATTTTGCGGTCGACGGCGGGATGTTTGATCGGGGTCCAGAAGTCGCGAGCTGCGAAATGCTCCGACTCGACAAGGTCGCGGCAGTCGCTTAGGGGGACTATAAGCAGGCGCTTGTCGAAGGCGGCGAGAAGAAGTTCGGCCTTAGTCTTCGTCCGCGTGAATCGCTCGATCGCCTCCATGACCGCATCATGGGCTTCGACCGTCGTGGTTTGCCCAGCTATTTTCGCGCCGTAGGCGACCCAGTCTTCCTCGCGAATTGCGTCGTTCGAGAAACCCTCTTCGTCCATCCAGTCAAAGAAGCGGGCCGTGGCGTGGCCGATCGGTTCGCCAAAAAGAAAAGTCAGGTTGACGAATCCATCGAGACATTCGTAGATGAAGCGGATGCGGAGCGGCCCAACCGATACGCCGCCGCCGGTGCGCGTCATTGGAGTTGAGCCCCAACCTGCTGCCAGTACGGCGGATTGATTGCTGGCCATCATGGCGGTCTGGGCCGAGATGTCGATGTGCTGACCCTTGCCGGATCGTAAGCGCTCTTCGAGGGCGATCAGGATTGCGCCAGCGGCTTCGGCACCCGCATGAAAGAGCGCTTGAGGCACGCTGCAAGCGAGGGGGGGGCGATCGGAATCTCCTGTTAGGTTCATGACGGTGGAGGCTGCGGTAATTGTTAGGTCCGTCGCCGCCCAGTGGGATTTAGGTCCAGAGGAGCCGAAGGGGGTGATGCTGGCGAAGGCGAGTCCCGGGGCGAGCTCGGCGAGGGCGTCGTAGCTAAAATCATCTCCCAGGCCTTTGAATGAACGATCATCGATCCAGGCATCGGCGGAGCATGCCAGGGCAAGGAGGTTCGCTCGGCCCACGGCGCTGTTTGGATCGATCACGACGGAGTGCTTGCCACGATGCTGGGCCCAAAAGGTCAAGCTGCGTTCTGGATCTTCAATATCATCGACGAAGGGAGCAAGGCGTCTCGAGGATACGCCTTCCGGAGGCTCTACTAAAAGTACCTCGGCGCCGAGGTCCGAGAGGATCCGTCCGGCGATACTGGTTCCGCCGTCCGTCAGGTCGAGTATGCGAAGGTGAGAGAGCACAGATTCTCCGGGTCCGACATGCAGACTCCATCAGTATGGTGCAGATTGGTTCGGAATTGGTCACCATCCGAATCCCATTTCCGACGGACGCCTGATTTAGGTGGTTACGCCTCACCGGCTTAATCCTACGACCCGGGAAGTTCGCTCAAATCGTCACTCTGAATAGGAGGCACTCAGGTGCTTGATCTAGATGCTGATGCGTTGCTCACGACGACCCGCGCCGTACGAAAACGGCTCGACTTCGACCGTCCCGTCCCGCGTGAGGTCATCGAGGAATGCCTTGCTATCGCACTACAGGCTCCCAATGGTGGGAACATGAACAATTGGCGATGGATCGTGGTCGATGATCCGTCTGTGATCGCGAAGATTTCGGAGATCTATAACGGCGGCCTCGACGACTATATATCGACGATGGCGGATTCCGGTGGCTATCCCGGTTCCGTTGTCCCCGGTGCTGACCGAATCGATGGTTCGGTGGGGCATCTGAGAGAGAATTTTCATAGGCTGCCTGCCGTTCTAGTTCCGGTATTCGCCGGTCGAATGGAAGAGGCGAATCTATTTTACCAGGCGAGTTCCTGGGGCTCGATCATCCAATCCGTGTGGAGTTTCATGCTGGCACTTCGAGCGCGTGGGCTCGGTAGCGCATGGACGACGGGGCATCTCTGGAGGGAGAAGGCCCTGGCGGAATTACTGGAGATCCCGGACTACTACACGCAGGTGGGGCTCTTTCCGATCGCATATACGCTTGGAACCGATTTCAAACCAGCGTATCGCAAGGATCCATCCGAAGTGATCGGCTGGAATGGCTTCGCGTAAAGACCTCCAACACATTGTTTTCATTGGGGTTCGGACAGATGTTTAAGTCGAATTTCAGGTAGGTTTGTTGCCACTGCTCAAGAGATCGGCTATATAACACGGGTCAATAGACTGACCGCCCGTCAAGTCAATAGGACTCCCTGCAGTGCCAATTCCCTCCCCAGGGGAGCTTCCCGCCGGCTCAGCCGACGCGCGCGAAGCCCCGGACGATACTCGTCCGCGGCTCGCAGAGCGTCGAGAGCGTCAGCGACAGGACGCTCGCCGTACAATTCTTGATGCCACCGAAGCTCTGATGATCGAGAAGAGCGGATCGGATTTTTCGATTCGGGCCCTCGGCGAACGCTCCGGCTATTCCGCGCCGACCGTCTATCACTATTTCGGTGACAAAGACGGTTTGATCGATGCTTTGCTCGAAGAGCGAGTTGCGCGGCTGGCAGATCAGCTTCAGCAGGTGCCGCCGACCGGCGATGCCCAAGCTGATTTGCGCTCAATGTTGCTGGCCTACCTCAACTTCAGTGCGGCGCATCCGACTTTTACGCGTTTGATGTGGACCTTGTCTCGCAAGGGCGAGAGTCGAATGCCATCCGCAATGGACCGTGTCCGGAGTTGTATCGAGGCCGCTCTCAATCGCTTTAGGGATTCCGGCCAATTAGGTGGCTTCGACGCGGATAGCGCCGGACAAATTCTTTGGGCACAGGTCTATGGCCTCGTGTCTCTTCGTATTACGCAGCCCGACTTCACTATGGATGACAGCCTCGCGGAACGCGCGCTGGATGCCTTGTTCCTCGGCATGGCCGAGTTGGAGAAAACGTCGTCATGACGGATCAAAATCGAATGGGAATGTGCTTGGCGAAACTAACAACGGGTGCGCGATTGGCTTTGGTCGTCTCCGCTGCGAGCATGACCATACTTTCTGGGTGCTCAGAAGAAGAAAAAACCGTCGATGAGTTGCTGCCTTCGGTGTCGATTCATGTTGTTGAGGTTCGTACCCTCGATGAAGAGATTCGCGCGAGTGGAGACCTCAAGGCACGCTTTCATACCAAGATCGCGGCTGAGGTCGATGGCCGGGTGACTGAACTTGCGATCGATGAAGGCGGATCGGTGGATGCCGGCGCCATCGTGATCGAGATCGACCCCCAACGTCGCCAGTTAGACTTGGCCGCAGCGGAGGCTCGCCTAGCGCAGGCGGCTGCCAACCTTCGGAAGGAACGCAGCCAGACGAAGCGAATTCGTGAATTGCGCTCCCAGAACGTGTCTTCGCTTCAGCAATTGGAAGAAGCGGACACGATGCTTCTTCTCGCTGAGTCATCGATGCGTGCCGAAGAAGCGGCCGTAGGCGTGGCGAAGCGAGCGGTTGAGGATTCGAGTGTGCGGGCACCCTTTGCTGGGCTAGTGGCTCGGCGTTCCGTGGAGCTCGGTGAGTTCGTTCAGAAGGGCACTTCTCTTTACGAACTGGTTTCGCTGTCTCCTCTAGAGGCGATCTTTAGTCTGACAGAGCTCGATACGGAGCGTGTGCAGAACGGCCAGTCTCTAGAGATTTCTGTAGGTGCCTTTCCCGATCGAGTCTTTAATGGCGTCGTAACCTTCGTTTCGCCAACGGTCGACCCCGCAACGCGAACACTGCGTATCAAGGCAGAAGTCGACAACGGGGAAGGGCTGCTTCGACCGGGTCTTTTCGCTCGAGTGAACCTCGGCGTAGCTAAGCGAGAGAACGTCTTGATGGTGCCGGCAGAATCTTTGCTGCAGCGCGCGGGTGGAGTCTCGGTGTACCGAGTCCTTGGAGCCGCGGGAGGTGAGGCTCGGGTTGAGCGCGTTCAAGTTGAGACGGGGGTGACCTCTGACTCGTTCGTTGAAATCCGAGGCGATGTGAAGAGCGGGGACAGAATCGTACGCCGCGGACACGGCGGTCTTGCCGACGGTATGGTCGTCGTGGTGCGCGGAGTTTCGCGCCCGCCTGTAGTCGCCACTGCGGGTGAGATCACTGAACGCGCGAACGTGCAGAAGGGCAGCGACTCGTGAGTCTTTCCGATCTCTCGATCGAGCGTCCGGTCCTCACGTGGATGATGACCTTGGCACTCGCGGTGTTTGGCGTGTTGGGCTTTTTGCGACTCGGGATTGATCAGTATCCCGATATGACGTTTCCCTTCGTAGGCGTGGTGGTCACGCTCGAAGGGGCCTCGCCTACGACGATGGAAGATGAAGTCGTCGACGTGCTCGAAGAAGCCTTCGCGACGATCGAAGGCATTCGGCACACGTTCTCAACTTCGGCTCAAGGCATGGCTCGGGTCATGCTGGAGTTTGAACTCGAACACGATCTCGACGTCGCGGCGCAGGACGTCCGTGACAAAATCAACATCAGTCTCAATGACCTTCCCAGGGACATCGATCCTCCTATTCTTGGGAAAGCAGATTTCTCGATGTTCCCGATCATTTATGCGCCGATCACGTCGTCTCTGCCGACGACAGAGACGACAGAATATGTCGATCGGCATATTAGGCCGATCGTAGAGAGCATTCCGGGCGCAGCCGGGGCCGAGATTTACGGCGACCTCGAACGGAATATCCGGATCTGGGTCCAGCCCGACGCTTTGCGAGCACGCAATCTTTCTGTGGGAGATGTACTGGATGCCCTTCGCCGGGAGCATGTCGAACGGCCCGGTGGTTTCGTCGAGGGAGCGACTGTCGAATGGGCGGTGAAGACCGACGCGGAATTTCGCTCAATCGAAGAGCTCGGCGCGATGGTTATTTCTTGGGATGATGAAGCTCCGATTCGACTGCGTGACGTCGCGCGAATCGAAGACGGAGCGGAAGATATTCGCACGGCCTCGCATATGAACGGGAAGCCGGGCATGGCGATCGCGGTCAAGAAACAGTCAGACGGTAATACCGTCGCGATCGTCGACGAGTTCTACAAGCGCATGGATGTCGTGCGCGGACGGACCCCTGACGGAATCGAGATCGTCGATCAGGAAGGCTTCATCGATAACTCCCAGACGATTCGAGAGTCTTTCGAGGAAACGATCGAAGCGCTTTGGATGGGTGGCCTGCTCGCGGTCGTCGTGGTCTTTGTGTTCATGCGTCGCACACGTCCGACGATGATCGTTGCGGCCGCGATTCCGCTGTCGTTGATCGCAACGTTCGGGATGATCTGGATCTGCGACTTCACGCTTAATACCATGACGCTCTTGGCTTTAACCTTGGCAATCGGCGTGGTCATCGACGACGCGATTATTGTCCTAGAGAATATCGAACGACATAGGGAGAGCGGGAAGTCCGCACTCCAAGCCGCACGCGACGGCACCCGCGAAATTACCTTCGCCGCAGCCGCAGCCACGTTTTCGGTGGCTGCCGTCTTTTTACCGGTCGCATTTGCCAGCGGGCAGATGGGTAGCTTCCTGACGGAATTTGGTGTCACCGTGGCAGTCGCAGTGATTATCTCACTCGTCGTGGCACTGACTCTCACGCCGATGCTTGCGTCCCGCATGCCACCGCCGGAGGAGCGGGCGCCGGGCAGTCTCTACCAAAAGCTTGAAATTTGGTTCAAAAATCTAGAAGGCTTCTATTCGAGAATCCTTGACTGGACGCTTTCGCACCGCTGGATCACGACCCTGGTCGCAGTCGCGTCGATCGTCTTGGCTGTTTTGGCCGGTTCTCAGCTTAAGGGCGAGTTCATGCCGAAGTCCGATTCAGGCTTCATGGCTATCGAATTCCGTACGCCTCCGGGAACCTCGCTCGAGGGCACTATCTCGATTCTGGAACAGAACGAGGCCTGGCTTATGGCACAGCCCGAGACGGCTTCGATTTTCGCTGCGATTGGTCCGACGAGCATGGATATAGGCGGACCGAGCGACGGCTTCATAAATGTGCGTCTTCGCGACCGTGAAAACCGTACGCGGAGTGCGGATGAACTCATGATCGAAGCCCGCAAAGCCTTCTCTGCTATTCCGGGTCAGGAGTTTGCGATTATCGACCCTATGTCGTCGAGCGATCGTGATTTCGAGGTTGAACTCGTCGGCAATGCAAGCCTCGCCGAGTTGGATCGGTACTCCGATTTGATGCTCTCTAGACTCGCGGCCGAAGGCGGAATGGTAGACAGCGAAAAGAGTTTGCGCGTCGGCCTTCCCGAAGCTTTGATTGTGCCTGACCGAGACAAGGCGGCGGCTCTCGGGATCGATGCCGCGACGGTTGCGGAGATCGTTCACGCCATGATCGGTGGGTTGGATATTGCGACGTTCCGCGAAGGCGAAGAACGGCATGACGTACGGATCAGAATGGAAGAGGGAACACGCGGAGAGCTCGATGCGATTGGCAGCCTCTGGGTGCGCGCGCGAAACGGCGAGCTCATTGATCTGCGCAATGTTGTCTCGATCGAAAAGGGTGCGACGGCTTCGTCGATTACCCGAACCGACCGGGTTCGTAGCGTGAAACTAATGGCCAACCTCGAAGGCTTGCCTCTATCCGATGCGATTGAGCGCGCCTATCGGGTAGGCGCCGAAGTTTTGCCGCCGACGATGTCCCTGCGACTCACGGGCAATGCTGAAGACATGGCTGACGCGGGACAGCAATTCATCATGATGGTGGGACTTGCGATCCTTGTGATTTATATGGTCCTTGCCGCGCAATTCGAGAGTTTTTTGCAACCTCTGATCGTGATGGCGGCGCTGCCTTTCTCGATGGTCGGTGCACTCGGTGGGCTCTACCTCTTTGATATGTCGCTGAACCTCTTCAGTATGATAGGCATTGTGCTTTTAATTGGGCTTGTCACTAAGAATTCCATTTTGCTCGTCGACTATGCAAATCAGCTTCGAGATGAAGGTCTCGATGCGGAGGCCGCCATGCGTCAGGCGGCTCCCGTACGAATGCGGCCCGTGTTAATGACAGCGCTTTCGATGATTTTTGGTGTGCTGCCGACGGCCTTGGGGCTGGGGGCTGGATCAGAGACTCGCGCGCCAATGGCTGTCGCGACAGCGGCTGGAATGTTTACGTCCATGATGTTGACGCTGTTGATCGTCCCGGTCTTCTACTTGGCGCTTGAACGCGTGCGTAGTTTCTTCTCGCGCAAGGGAGCAAGTGCGACCGCGACGGAGCAGCCCGCGTAGCCCCGCGCAGAACGTCATGACGAAACCAGCGGATCAGAGATTGTCGATCTACGTTGCCTCGGACTTCCTGGTTGAGGTGCGTTCGGAGTTTGAAGCGGCCTTCGATGTCGTTTATGCGGCTGGGCATGTTGAGCCTCTTCTGGAATTGGCGGAGAGAAGCCAGGCCGGCGAGATGTTCGATGGCGTGTTGTTCTCCCTGGACGTTCAAATGCGCGCCGAGCAAATCGAGGCGCTTCCGGATTCGGTCCGGTTCCTCGCGACCTACTCGGTCGGCACAGATCACGTAGACCAGGAGGCGGCTAAGACTCGCGACATAGCCGTATTTAATACTCCGGGTGTTCTGGCTGATTCGGTTGCGGAAGACGCGCTTTTTTTGATGCTAGGCGCAGCGAGACGTGCGACCGAGAGCATCGACCTCATCCGTAGCGGCCGATGGAAAGGTTGGACTCCCACTCAGCTCGTAGGCGTTCAGCTCGCCGGACGTAGACTCGGAATTCTCGGGATGGGGGATATCGGTCGCCGAATCGCGTCTCGTGCCGAAGCGCTTGGAATGCAGATCTTGCATTGCAATCGTCGACCGCCCGAGGCTGAGGATCCACTGGCTGCAGGGTATCGCGGCTCAGCCGTGGAGCTCATTCGCGACTGCGATGTTCTAATGCTGGTGTGTCCCTCGACTGAGGAGACGCGCGGAATCGTGAATGCGGAGCTGCTTTTTGAGGCGAGTGCCGAGATGATTGTTGTGAACGTCGCGCGAGGGGACCTTGTTAACGACGACGATCTAATAGAGGCGTTGCAGGATGGCCGTATCCAGGCAGCTGGTCTCGATGTGTTCGCGGGAGAGCCCGAAGTCGATCCGCGCTACTTCGAGCTGCCGAACGTCTTCATGCTGCCGCATATCGGAAGCTCGACGATCGAGGCGCGACTCGGAATGGGGCGCATTCTGATCGATGGCGTGCGGAAGTGGCAAGCGGGCGGACAAGCCGGGAATCGGGTCGTCTAGGCCCTAGTCCCTTTTAGGGATTGCGACTCGCTGCCTTCCTGAGGGGAGCGATGGACGCGTTCACCCGAGCAGAAAAGGGGAGACGGTCGCGCCAGATCCGCCCGTGATTTCGCCGATGAGGGCGCTAGCGTTCGATTCCGCACCAATGCGCGCGAACAGGGGAGATGAATGATGGGATCGAACGAAACCGAAAGTCGAATTCTGAGTGGGCAGCTATGGGACGATTTTTGTGATCGTCTGAAGGCGGCGGGGAAACTCGTGGCGAGCGATGGCACACCGACGGATGTTCAGAACCGTGCGCTCGGCTATCGCTTCCTAACACGACTGCTTCGTGGAGGTCTCGAGCGATCGGTGGACTACGCCGATCCGCAGTACCCCGGCTTCTACCGCTTGGCCGACGACACCAAGAAGGTGTTGAACGACAACCCGGATAACTTCTACGAGAACTGCACGGTCGATCCGCGATTTGATTACCGCATCACGGGACATCGCGGCACGGTCAAGTGGTTCAGTATTGGCGTTAAGGGCGGCGGCGGGACCGTGGACAAGATGTCGAGTACGGGAGAGATCGATTCGTCGCAGATGACGTTCGGCGACGACGGCACCTTCGAGATCATCATGAGCACGAAGGAGCAGCCAGGCAACTGGCTCCCTATGACCGATGAGTCGAGCAATATCGTAGTTCGCCAGACGTTTGGAAATCGAAAACAAGAGACGCGCGCCCAGCTTTCGATCGCTTGTATGAATCCCGAACGCGCGAATAACAATCTCGCCCCGGAAGCGCTCGAAGCTCAGTTGGGTGGCGCACTCACGTTCCTCGAGAACACTGTTCAGCTCGGCCTCATGTGGACCAAGATGTACAAGGACACGACGCTTAACGCGTTGCCCTCACACGATCAGCCCATGCTCCATGCCGCGGGTGGGGATCCGACGATCAACTACTACCAGAGCCATTGGGAGTTAGCGCCGGATGAGGCACTCGCGGTTACGATCGAAGGTCTGCCCGAATGTCAGACGTGGAATCTCCAGCTTTCGAATTTTTGGATGGAATCTCTCGAACATAGATTCTTCGATATCTGCGTGAATAAATTCACCGCGCGCTACGAGGACGATGGCTCGGTCAAAATTTTAATTGCGCATTCCGATCCTGGTCCGGCGCACAAAAATTGGCTGAATACTCTCGGGCACAGCGAGGGGGGAATGCTCGGGCGGATTGTCGGTGCCGACGGCGGATGGCCTTCCGAATGGAAGACCGAGGTCGTGAAATTCGATTCGGTGAAGGCGTAGTCGCGTAAGCCACCTAGGAACACGTATCTGCGCAGCAACGCGGCTTTGATGTTTCCCTTGGTTACTGCTTGATTGCGGACGACTAGGTGGCTCGTCTGTTGCCTCGTGCCTGCTAGCCTCAAGGCCGAGGAGGCTTTGCCCTATGGAAGGCGCAGAACCGCTAGGCGATACGATCTACGTGATCGACGAACTTGAGATCGTCCCAGGACAGCTGGACGGCTTCTTGAAAGCATTCGAGCGTGACTATCGGCCCGACGCTGAGTCCCGGGGGCAACGCCTACTACAGCGCCTCGTAACGCCGCCTATCGACACTGGCAGGCTTGCTGAATTGCCCCCGATCGCCCAGAGCGTCCTCTTGATCTGGGAACTCGATGGGCTGTCCGGGTTCTGGGGGATGCGAAGTCAGAACGCGACGGCGGAGGTCGCCGAATGGTGGCGCGAAGCGGGAGCTTTCTTCGTTTCGCGGTCTCGGCGCTTTGCGGCTTCGCCGGAAGCGATCGCCACCTTCGAGACGATCGGGCGGATGAACTCATGAACCGTAGATGTGTTGCTCAGGTAGTTTTGGCCGACGGCGCAGATCCAAAAGACGCTGAAGAAGTGGCACAAGCGCTCGTCTCGGCTTCTGAGGAACTTGGTGCTGTTAGGGCATCTCACGCCTCAGTTCACTACGACTTTGCTGTTGGGGGTGGAGACCTGACATGGGACCTTTTCCTTGAGTCTGAGGCGACTGTTGGAGTGCCGGCGAGTAGCCTAGGGGCGGCGCTGCTCGGCGTGATGAATGGCGACAGGCTTGGTGAACTTTTGCCGAGCTCTTTGGGTTCTTTGGCGAATCGCGTCGAGCGAGTTGAGTTTGCACAGCCCGAGCTCATCGCATCGGGGACGAACGCGCCAGGGCTCGTGGGTGTCAAACGAACTCTTTGGATGAGGGTGAATCCCGCTGCACCGCCAGATCTTGTCGCGCGCTTCGAAGCTGAAACCCCGATTCTTGCAGATGGAATTCCGGCGATTCGGAATTGGCGATGGAGTCGAATTCCCCAACGTGACTTTGGCGAGGAAGGCGAAGGGCGCACGGTCGGGAGCAATACCGAGAGCGGGGCAGCGCTTCGTTGGACCCATCTATGGGAGCAGGAATTCGAAACCGTCGACGGATTGCAGATTGACTACATGTCGAGCCCAGTTCATTGGGGATTCATCGACCGCTACTTTGACCCCGAAATGCCCGACTGCATAATCGATCCCTGGCTCGCGCATTTAGCCTGCCCGGAAACGGCCCCTGTGCTGAGCTGGGACCTCGATCGCTAGCTCTGGGCTAGCGCGGTATCCTACGCGGTGCTTCGTTCCCGCGGAGACGCGGGCCTCCCGCGCGCGTCCCTCACGATTTCTCGCGTTCCCCTCGCTCTAAGGAGTTCCTCAACATGTCTCACGATCTCGTCATTCGGAACGGCCAAGTGATCGACGGAACCGGGGCAGCGCCTGTCCGGGGCGATGTCGCAATCGACGGCGACACGATTACTGCCGTGGGTAAGGTCGACGCGGCCGGCGCCAAAGAGATTGATGCCGCGGGACATGCCATCACACCCGGCTTTGTTGATATCCATACGCATCTCGACGCGCAAATTGGCTGGGACCCCTTCCTGACGCCGCTCAGTTGGCACGGCGTGACGACGGCCATGATGGGCAATTGCGGAGTTACCTTCGCGCCGGTGCGGCCTAATGATGCAAGCACGCTGGCGAACATGATGGAGACGGTCGAAGACATTCCCGCCGATGCGATCCTGAACGGCTTGCCCTGGGATTGGGAGGGCTATGGCGGATACCTTGATGCGCTTGAGAGCATGGCTCCCGCCATCAATGTGGGCGGTCTCGTGGGACATTGTGCGGTCCGGTACTACGTCATGGGCGAGCGGGCCGTCGATGAACAGCCGACGGAAAAAGAACTCGCACGGATGGCCGAAGTCGTCGGTGAGTCCATCGAACAGGGCGCCATCGGGTTCTCGACTTCGCGAATCATCGGACACGTCCTGCCCGACGGCCGCGACGTTCCTGGTACCCATGCCGCGCATAGCGAACTCGTTCAGATCGCGGAGGCGGTCAAGGGAGCCGGCGGTGGCCTGATGCAGAACGTTCTGAATTTGTCTGGAGACTTTGAGGGCGAACTCGAACTCATTCGAAAGCAAGCCCAGGCGACGGACGATCGCGTGCTCTTCAGCATTACGGCCGGTCGTTCAGACGGTTCGGGACAGCTCTTTAATGACCGCATCGCTGCTATGCGTGCGGAGGGGCTCGACGTGAATGGGGTTGCGATACCGAGAGGCTCTGGCTTTGTTGCTGGCCTCGTGAATACCTTGCCCTGGAGCTACGGTGCCTGGAAAGAACTTGCGGCGATCGACTTTGAGGGGCGACTTGCGGCGATCGATGATGCGGCGTTCTGTGAGCGGCTGGTAGCGGATGCGAAGGAGGATAAGAGCCTCTTCGCGAAGATCCCCCTCTACTGGCTGGGCGACGGCGAGACGCCGAATTACATCTTCGATACAGAGAGCGACGTTGCGACGTTCGCAAAGCGCGCTGGCGAGCATCCGTCTGAGACGTTCCTGCGGATGACCCGAGACAGTCGAGGTAAAGCGCTATTCACGCTGCGCATGTTCAACCCGAACATGAGTGCGGTCTCAGACCTCATTTCCAAG
>DGPZ01000121.1 GCA_002390675.1 Deltaproteobacteria bacterium UBA4427 | reverse complement strand
CCCTTCGTATTGAGATTCGAAATCGTCGATTGAGCTGCGATCGCTCTGAGATCATCCATCATGGCCGCGTTTCCCATGTCAAATCGGCCGGCCCAATCGAGATCTGCTTCTTCTACGTAAACCGGCGGGTCGGGATAGATCCGCCCTCCTTCATGGCGCCGGATCTCATCGAGCGAGATTCGGGAACCCTTCGTCACGATGTCGAAGAGATCTTCAGTCGTTGGCCGTTCTTGCATGTCCAGCGCGTGCCCCGCGACACGGACCGTGCCCGAAAAAGAAACAGGTTTCAAAACGAGTTCGACGCCCAGCCGTTCGGCCAACCCATAGAAGAAAACCCAGTCGTCAATCACGTCAGCCCCCTCCGGAGGCTCGACGAGTGCAGGCGTATACTGCGCATAAGGCGCGGTCGTTCCGAAACCCGCCGCATAAGCACTCAGATATTCCTGAGTCAGCGTGATCCCCGGCATCTCGAGCGGATGTTTCACAGCGATCACATAATCGGCGAGTCCGGCGGTGGCCGACATCTTCGTGTCGATCTGCACCAGGAGGTCGAGCGCCTTCATGGCTTCGATAGTCGTGAGCTGATCGGGCCAAGCGGCCACGGGGTTACCCCCGTGACTAATCAAGGCGCGCACTTGTCTCTCGCCGTCCTGCAGTATTTCTTCAGCAAGCGCCGCAGTCGGCATTCCCGCGGCGGTATTCGCGAGTCCGCGCACACTCATCTTCTCGCCGAAGCCGTAAGCATATTGAGGAGTCGGAGACACCGCCTGTGCCTTTGCGGGCATAGCCTGCCCCAGACACGCTGGCTCGGCGACCGCATCGCCTGCACGCTGCCAGCGCCCGCAAAGGGTATTCAAGGCACGCAACAAGTACTCGAAGAGCGTCGTATGTCCGGACATATTCGGACCGGTGCCCCCTACAGCGACGCCGGGACCGTGTGTGGCAAAAGTGCGGGCCGTTTCAATCAGATCCTCTTCTGAAACGTCCGCGAGCCGTGCGACGCGTTCGGTTGTGAAAGGCTCTACTGCTTCGCGCAAAGCCTCGAGCCCCTCGACGTGCTCTGCCACAAATTCCGCGTCGTGCAGCGATTCACCCAGAATGATTCGGATCAGACCGGCCAAAATCGGGACGTCTTCGCCGGGCTTGGCTTGCAGGTGGAGATGGGCGCGGCGAGCGGTTTCGCTCCGCCGCGGATCGATGACCAAGAGCTTGAGGCCGCGTGCGATTGCGTCAGTGAGCGTCCGGCCTGGATTTGTATGAGGGATCCCACCGGACATCGCGACGAGCGGATTGCAACCGACTAACAAGATGACATTGGCTTCTTCGAATGGAGTGGGCGGTGCCATCCAATTCCCGAAGAGCGCAGCGGCCACCATCTTCCCCGGTTGATCGATCGTGTTGGAGTTGAATCCCATGCGCGACCCGATCGCCTTAAGGAACGCCGAGGTCACCGCCCCGTTCGCTGCCCCCGCATTCGTCGCCATCGTTCCCGAATAGGTCGCGATCGCCCGTGGCCCCGATTCTGATTGAATCTTGCGCAGTCGCTCGGCGATTTCATCCATCGCCTGTTCAACAGGAATCGGAACGTAACTTCCGTCAGGCAGTCGCTTCTGTGAGTTCAGGAGCCGATGCGGGCTCGACTGAACCTCAGCCATATTCTGGCCTTTCACGCAACAGAACCCACCGTAGAGAGGGTTGTCGGGATCTCCTTTTACCGAGAGCGGGCGCCCGTCTTCGATCTCGACAAGGACCCCACAGCCCGCATGGCAGGCGCGACAGATCGTATGCTTCGTCCTGCGCGTAGACGCCCCATGGTTAGTCGAGTCCGAGCGAGACTCCTGATTTGATTGGAATACATCGGTCATAAATTTTTCCTCGGAGGTTCTCTAACGCGGCTTCGGGTATCAGCCCGAGAATGACCCCACTGATGTTAGGGAGGGCCTATCAGAAGGGAGAAAGGGCCTATGCCTCACTCCCAAGCAACCCAGCCCCTAGAAGCCGACGATTTCAGACAGATGATCTAGGTGCGCTCTCTTGGTCGCCACCGGAACGAAGATGAACTCATCGCACCCGATATCGCGAAACTCGGACACCGTATCTTGGATCGCCTGCGGGGTCGTCGTGCGGACGGCGGCCAAAAGCTTTTCGACCTGTCCTGGAAGGACGTGGGGATAGTATTCGCGGAAATACCGCGCGAGATCTTCTCCCGCCGTGGGCCCCGCTGAGAAATAGCAACCGCAGACTAGGCGCGGTCTCCCGGAGCGTCCGGCTACGCGCCAAGACTCTTCCGCGACATCGAACATCGCACGGGTTTCGACTGCATCCGCGCTGAAACTCCAAGTAGTCACTCCGTCGGTAAACTCGCCCGTCCGTGCGAGCGCTTTCTTGCCCGTGGCACCGAGCAGAATTTCGGGGCCACCCTCGCGAACCGGGGACGGGCCAATGGCGCGAACCCCCTCGATCAGCGACTCGCCCTTAAAGAGTTCACGTAGCGTGCGGAGATGGTCCTCGAAGCGTGCGCCCCGCCCTTCACGAGGAGCGGGAGCGACATCGTAGTCCTCAAGGGGCGCACCAATACCCACCCCGAGACTGAGCCTCCCGCCGGAAAAATCATCGAGGCTGAGCGCTTGCTTGGCCACCGTGCCGACGGGATGAATCGGTAGGATGACCACATTGGCTGAGAGTCTAATCCGCGTCGTCACCGCAGCCGCGGCGGTCAGCGACAACACCCAATCGTATCCGGAATAGGAGAGTCGCTCGCCCATGCAGAGCGAAGAGAATCCCGCAGCTTCGGCGCGCTGGGCCCAATCGAGCACAAGTTTTTTGCTCGTTCCGCTGAGATTTGTTGGGAGGCCGACACCGATTTCCATTTTTTCTCCTTGTCACTGCTGTTAGTACGGGCGGCGATCGCCTGCACGACCCCGACCGACAAAGCGCGCATCGCGATCCTGCGACGACCTCTACGACCCCGACTCTCTGCGATCGAGCCTGAAGTCGCTGGGCTGCACCACGTTCGTCAACTCTCGGTACTCGCTCATATTCCACGGCATATTTGAGACGACCCGGCCTGAATGGCCCTTCCGATAGAAGCTCTCAACGCCTTGCGCAGACCACGCCTTAGTCGAGAGCGCCTCTTCGAGCCGCGCCTCGTAGGCATCTGCCACCTCGGCTCGGCAATCGATCGCGGCCAGATCCTCGTCGAGGATCAAGCCAATGCAGGACATGATGTAGGTCACCTGTAATTCGGCCACCATGATGCAATTCCCGGTATGCGCGACATTGGTATTAGGTCCGTAGAGGCAGAATAGATTCGGAAACTTTGGAATCGTGATCCCGAGATACGCCTTCGGAATCTCTCTCCACTCGTCTTCGAGCCGAACCCCTTCACTCCCGACAACCGCCATTGGCCAAAGGAATCGGTCCGCGTGAAACCCTGTTGCCCAAACAATCGCGTCGACCTCAAAATCTCGCCCGCTCGCGGTGCGGACACCGCTAGGCGTTGTCTGTCCGACCCCCTCGGCGACGAGTTCCACATGATCCTTCTGAAGCGCCGCCAGCCAACTCCCATTATCCTGAAGCGTGCGCGTTCCGAAGGGTGGATAGTCGGGGATCACCGCCTCGAGCAAATCAGGATCGGATACCTGGCTGCGGACATAGGTCTCTAGGTCGTCTCGAAACGCTCGGTTGCCCGCAGAGCACGAACGCCCGCCGTCATCCCAAGCGGGATCGATTCCGAGTCGATCATCGGCCTTGTCGAGCATCGACCAGATACTCAGAAAGCGATACCAGCGCCCGTACCCAGGCAGATGTGTTAGGCACCACTGATGCTCCGGCGACACTTTCTCGTGGTAGCCAGCGTTCGGAAACATCCACGGCGGCTTTCTCTGGAAGACCTTGACCTCGCTGCATTGCTTGGCGAGTTCCGGGACGAGCTGAAAGGCACTGGCCCCCGTCCCCACAACGGCCACGCGCTTGCCTGCTAGGTCGATATTCGAGTCCCACTGGGCGGTATGCACTTGGGGCCCGGTAAACTCGTCGATCCCTTCGACGTCGGGAATTCTTGGGCGATTCAATTGCCCCACTGCACTGACCACAACGCTGGCCGTTCGCGAATGGGCCTTTCCACCCTGGCTGTATTCAACCGTCCACTTCTTCGCTGCATCATCGTATTCCGCACGCGAAACCTCGGCGCCGAATTCCATATGCGGGATAAGGTCATGTTCCTCTGCTAGGCGCGTGAAGTTCGCTCGCAGCTCGTCGTGCTCACCGAAATACGAATCCCACTTCCGATCGTCGAAGGAGTAGGAGTAGGCATGACTCGCAATGTCGACGCGGCAACCGGGGTATTGATTCTCGAACCAGGTCCCCCCTACCCCGTCGTTCTTTTCGAGCACTTGAAACTCGATCCCCTGCTGTGCGAGGCGATACGCGAGGAGCAACCCCGACATGCCGCCGCCGATGATGATGACGCTGAACGCGTCGCGTTCGGCATTCGCTCGACCGGCTGTGCTGATGTCGCGTCGCCGCGGATCCTCTTCGTGAAGTGCGAGTTCTTCCAGGCAAAGTTCGCTGAGTTTTTCAGGAATCGCTTCCCCCGCACTGAAGGCCATCATACGCTCGACCGTCGCTCGCGGGAGGCGCTTCGCTGGAGTTGCTGCGTCGCAAAACCGGGCGATTGCCTCTGCGGCGAGAGCGCGAATGCGAGTCTGCTCGGGCTCACTGAGGCCGCCCGACACGTCGAGCATCCCTGCGGGTCCCGGTCGAATGGAGCCGTCAAGGATCGATGTGTCGCCCGTCATGTGAATGATCGACATCATCAATGCAGGCAAGTTTGCAGCCTCGAGGGCGCGAGTGATCGTCTCCTGCGAAACCGCGGGTATGGTGGTCATGGCCAGCAAGCTCCTCTGATCAAGTGATGACGACTCGGTGATTTCGCATTGATTCGCCGATGCCTTCTATCCACAAGGCGCTCCCACTCTAGTTCGTACTCAGGCATCCTGTCATTGCTCGTAAGCACTCCCAGCGACCATCACGACCACGTCAACGCATCAGCCCTGCCACGGTATATGGATTGAACACGCAGTTTCCATCTGGCGAAATCGGCGTGGGAGTCATCGGAATCATGCAGGCCGAGAGATCCCGGAAAGTCTCTCACGAGTGTTGCGCAAGATTTAGCTGGATGCGGAAATTGTTTTTTCGGGGAGCAAGAGGCTCGTACCAGGCTATTCCCGACGTACATAAGACCCTACAAACTCGAGGCTGAATCGACCGAGGTTTTCGCGTGGAGGGGTACCCGTCCTTACTACTCCACATTCTGGGAATCCTGCCAGCAAAGGGAGAGAGCCGCGACCCTATAATGGCGCCGCAAGCCGTTCCAGAGATCAAAGAATGCTTCCAAGGGTTTACGCTCCACTCGAATCGCCCCCAGTTCCATCAAATCTAGATTTTCCCGACAGCGTTTCGAAGCGGCCAGACGACTCCCTCAATGTGCTTTACTTCGTCTAACACCTAGTTCCCCAAGTGAAAGCTCCGAAAGCTTCCCACTGCCTTCATACATGGGCAGACCCTCTCTGTTAGGCCTTATGAATCAGATAGAGATCGACAAGTAGATATGAACCGAGAAGATACGGTCAGTACGACGAAGCGCGTGCTCGACCTCATTGACCGCAACACCCTTGACTGTGCGCCGGCTGCCCGTCGACTCCCGAGCAATATGTTCATCGCAAATGAACGTCACCTTCAGGACAAGGCATTCATCGCACGGTCACCTCACGCGATCGCCTACACCGGCGAGATTAAGCGCGGCCACTACCTGACGCGATCCGTCGCCAGCGTTCCCGTCTTGTTGGTGCGAGACAAAGACGGCCTACTCCGCGCATTTCTCAACGCATGTGCACATCGGGGTGCCTGCGTGGCACAGGGCGAAGGCAAGGCCCAGCGCTTCAAATGTAGCTACCACGCCTGGTGCTACGACCAGCAAGGCCGGCTCATCGCTCGGCCCGGGCCTGAGCACTTCGACGGCATCGACGAAGCGGGACTCGGACTCAAGCCCCTCCCTGTCGTCGAGGAGAGAGGGCTCGTGATTGTCGGACTTCAGGATGGCGTTGAGGTCTCCGGCCATCTTGACTCTGTCGCTCACGCACTCGAATACCCCTATCAAGAATACGAACACCTGAAGACGTGGGAATTCACGGTGGAGGCAAACTGGAAGCTCGTCGTAGATGTCAACTTCGAGGGCTACCACTTCCCCTTCCTTCACAAGAATTCACTGCATCCCATCGCACTGGGAAACGCCTCCTTCGACCTCTTCGATCGTCACGGTCGTTGGGCCTTCCCGCTCCGATCGATCGACCAGTTGCGTGAGATACCCGAAGAACAATGGCCAGACTGTTTTGAAGGCACGGTCGTTTACTTTCTATTTCCCAGTTGCGTCCTGGTCCAGGGATCGACCGCTTCTCAGATGATCCGAGTTTACCCGGGCAGCCATCCCGGGCAGGCGCAGGTCCAATTTAGTTATATGCTCAACGGCCCCGCGACTGAAGAAGAGCGCGAAGGTCATCTTCAGGGCGCTCAGTTCGCAATCGAACTACTTCGCGGCGAAGACTTCGTCGCCGCCGCCGAATGCCAGCAAGGGTTCGAAGCCGGCCGCGACGCGATCGTCCTCGGGAGTAACGAGCCGCTGCTCCAGCATATTCATCGAGTTTGGGATGAAGCGGTAGGGACTAATTACAAGTGATGCCTTAGAAAGGCGGTTGTCGGAATGCAAAAGGCCAATGAACAGCGCGCGGCTGGAGAAGCGCGATCCATCGAAGAAGGCGCGGAGAATTTCCTGTCGAAAAATCGTGCGCCAGTTGAAATCGAAGCGGACTGGACGGAGTGGATCAACAAGACGGGAACGGCCGTCTGGGATCGGCCGGGCCTGGCACGAGCACAGCGAAGCATTGCCACGATCTCGATCCTTTCGGTTACCCATCAAGAGGGCCCTTTGCGCGTGCACATCGAAGCCGGTCTCGCGAATGGGTTGAGTCGCCTTGAAGTGTCAGAGGTGATCATGCACAGCGCGGTCTACGCTGGCGTTCCCCAAGCGTTGCGATCGATGCAGATTGCCTATGAGGTTTTCGCCAGACTCGATGAGCAATCCGGCGAGACCGAGCGATGAGGGGTCGCGGCAGCCTACCGAACGACTTCGATTTCGATCCCTTCGACCCGGCGTCCTTCGAAGATCCCTACCCGGCCTACGCCGTACTCCGCGAGCATGCGCCCGCCTATAGACGCCCTACCGCTGAGGCGCGGGTCTGGCCCCACTTTTGGTTGATCACGCGTGCTCGAGATGTGAACGATGCCCTCGCAGACTGGAAGACCTTCTCGTCTGCGACGGGAACTTTGATCGATACCGATATTTCACTGATCCCGCCTAATATATTCAACATGGATCCGCCGCGGCACGACGAACTTCGTGCGATTCTCGCGCGCGTACTCACTCCTGTCCGCGTCGCCTCCCTCGAACAAGGCGTACGCCAAAGCGCAGCCGCCATTCTCGAACCACTACTTACCGATGGTCGATTCGACGTAGCGACGCAGTACTCTCAACTCATCCCGACCCTCACGATGTGCGAATTGATGGATCTGCCGACGTCGGATCGCGAGCGCTTTCTCGCCTGGAACATGGATACCCTCGCCGGCAACGACTTCACCAGCGACGCAGCTCTTCGCGCCTACGAAGAGATGGGCAACTACTGGACGGGCCTCGTGGCGGAACGACGCGTGCGCCGCGGCGACGACCTGATCTCGCAGATCCTCCATAACCAGGGGAATGTGTCCCCCCTCTCCGACGAGGAAATCGGAGGCTTCTGTTCTTTGCTCCACGACGCCTCGCAGAACACGACAATGAACATGATCGCTGGCGGTCTCATTGCCTTGGCGGAGCATCCCGACGAACGACAGAAATTGGTGGCCGATCCTTCGCGCTGGCCCGACGCTCTCGAGGAAATCCTGCGCTACGTCTCTCCGGTGCAGGGACTCGCACGCTCGACCACCCGGGACGTCGAGATCGGGGGCGAGACAATCCCCGCCGGCGACCAGGTCCTCCTCTGTTATGGCTCAGCGAATCATGACCCGACCGTTTTCGAGGATCCGGACGTACTTAAGCTAGAACGCGACGCGAAGAACCACTGGAGCTTCGGCCACGGAATCCATTTTTGTCTGGGGAACGCGGTTGCTCGACTCGAAACGCGTATCGCCCTCGACGTCCTCACCGACCGGATCCCCGACTACACGATCGCCCCGGACAGCATCGTTCGGAACCAACTCGTTCCGACGCGGGGAATCAGCCAGGCTCCGATCGAATTCGATCCCCGCATGAACCGCGAATCGCGAATCTGAGCGACGAGGAGATAAGACAATGGGCAGCGAAAGCGACGAAAACCACGGCGCCATTGATGAGGCATTTGCCTTCGACCCTACGGATCCCGAAGCGGCGAAGGATCTGGCTCATATGGCCCGCATCCGCTCCGAGAAGCCGATCTGTCGGCCGGCTGAGAACCTGGTCCTAACGACTCGCTTTGCTGATACAGCCGAGGGATTCCGCGACTCGAAGCGTTATTCGAGCGTCGGCGACATGCGCGCCCCCGGCATCGTCGTTCCGGAGGAAGAAAGCTTCCTGGGCGAACTCGATGCGCCCCTCCATCCGAAGATCCGTCGAATCCTGCTCAAGGGCTTCACCCGCAGCCGCGCGACGGAGGCGGAGCCGTGGACCCGGTCGGAAGTGAAGCGGCGTCTCGGCGTGATCGCCACGCGCGGCACGGGAGATCTCATGGCGGACCTCGCAGTTCCGCTGCCGGGGTCGGTCTCGGCGTATGTGCTTGGGATTCCCGATTCACTCCACGATGATGTTATGCGGTGGTGTAACGAACTGCTTCACAGCAGCTGGCCGACAACGGGCAAGACCGAAGCAGGCGAAGGGATCGAAGCCTGCTTTCCTGAGCTCGCCTCTTGTCTTGATGGGTTAATCCGCGAGCGCGCCGAGTCCGGAACGGATGCCCCGGATGATTTACTCACGCTGATGGTGCAGGCGAAGACTCCGGAGGGATGGTCCATCGGGCCCCACCACACGCGAACGCTCGTCGTGAATATCCTCGCGGGTTCACTCTCCGCCAGTTTCATGCTCGGCAACCTTCTCTACCGGGTGATGACCGACGCAGACTTTGCGACGACGCTCCGCGAGAACGAAGCTCTCATCCCGACCGCGGTCGAGGAGTCGCTTAGGTTGGAGGCTCCCGTCGCATTTCTCATGCGAACCGCTCGCGACGAGGGTTCAATCGGTGGGTGTCCGGTCCACAAAGGGGAGCATATGATGCTCCATATTGGAGCGGCTAATCGCGACCCAGAGGTGTATCCCGATCCAGAGTCCTTTCGCCTCGACCGCGAAAATTCTCCCGAACATCTGGCCTTCGGGATCGGACCCCATATCTGCCTCGGCAATCATCTCACGCGTCTGGTCGGTCGTGTCGTGCTCGAAGAGTTTCTAGCAATCCACCCCGCACACTCAGTCGAGCTGGCGCCTGGCTATACGTGGGAATGCGTGAACCACCTCCAGGAATACGGTCCCGAGCGACTCGACGTCGTCATCTCTTAGGCATCTCGCGGATCGTATTAGGCGCTAGACCGCCGGGCAGCTGCCGCCGTCGACCATCAGCGTGTGACCCGTGACATAGCTCGCGTCGTCTGAGAGCAGGAAGCGCGCCGCGCGGCCAATATCCTCGGTTGCGTCTCCGAGCCGTCGCAGCGGGTTTCGAGCGAGCACACGATCTGCCATCGCCGGATCGAGCTCAAAGGCGCGCTCCATCGCGGGCGTGGACGCCAGAGGCGCGATCGAATTCACGCGTACGCCGTCCCGGCCCCATTCGCGTGCCAGCGCACGAGCAAAGCCGCGCTGGGCCCCCTTCACACCGGCATAAGGCGACAGCTTTGCTTTGCCCTCGAAACCGGCTTCCGAGGTCGTCAAAAGGAGCGAACCGTGACTATCCTTAAGCGCCCCGAAGCTCGCACGAGCCAGACTATGAAGCGCGCCTAACGCTACGTGCACATGATCCTGAAAGTCCGCCAGCCCGACCTCTGCCAGCGAGACAGGAACGGGCGACAGACCGCTCGTCGCATTATGCACCACGCCATCGAGCCGTTTCTCCTGAGACAGGATGGTTGCGATCGCCTCTGCCGCGGAACCGGGAACGCCCACATCACACGCCACAAAATGTCCTTCGCCACCCAGGGCATCCACCTCGGCCGCAACGGCCTGACCCTCCTTCTCTCGACGAGCGGCAATCCAGACGCTCCAACCCGCCTCGGCGCACGCGAGGGCGATCCCTCGGCCAACGCCGCCTGTCGCGCCGGTCACCACGATGACTTTCCGCTCGTTCCAAATCGCCTTCGTCAAAGCGCGCGCCCTCCATCCGCCGAGAGAACCCGGCCGGTTAGGCCCTCCGCATCCGCGGAGAGAAATATTCGAACCGCGCCGACGACATGGGCTTCGATCGTCCCAGGAAAGCCTTCGAGCGGCGGTGCCGGCGCGACGAGGTCACCCTCGACCAGGCCGAGCGGCGTCGTCACCAGATTGGCACGGACACCTCGCCGCCCCTCTGCAGCGGCGATCGACCTAACGAGGGCGAGCACACCGTCGGCGATCGCGAGCTCCGGAGTACGGCCGGGCGCATCGAGCGCCGCCGGCGCCTGACAAAGCGCGACGACATGCCCCCCGTCTGCCACGAGCTTCGTCGCGGCGCCCAAGGCGAAATTCCACAGCAAATAGGGTTCCTCAAATCGATGCGCCCAGGCGTTGGCGTCCAGTTCCGCAAGGTCGCGAGCCTCAATCGGCGGTGGCCAGACCGAGACGATGACGCGTTCCCGGACGTCACCCTCAATCGTGGTTGCACGCCAAGCCTCGAAGATCTCCGGACGGGTCAGGTCGGGAAGCGAGACGAACTCGGCATCCAGACTCGTCGCCAGACGCGAGGTCTCTTCGTTTTGGCTCGCAATAAGAAGCGGTCGATCATTGCGCATAAATCGGGTCGGCCTCAGTGTGTTGGAGGATCACGCACGTCGCTCGCCAGGGCGATTGACGACGCGGCATCCCACGAACGATACTCCGTTCGTTCCCATCCATCCCGTGCGATATTCTCGCGCGGAACCAGCTATCGGAGGCCACGTGTCCCCTGTCCCAACCACTCCCGTGCTCGAGGGTCGTGTCGCTCTTGTGACCGGCGGCGCCTCAGGAATCGGCCGCGCCACCTGCGAAGGGCTCGGTCGCGCCGGTGCCTCGGTCGTCGTCGCGGACCTGAATGGCGAAGGTGCAGAGGCGGTCGCTCGCGCACTCCACGCCGATGGGGTCGCTGCGCTCGGCGTCGCTGCAGACGTCGGTGACGAGGCGTCCATCGAGGCGATGATCGAGGCCGCGGTCGCGGAATTTGGGGGGCTCGACATCCTGCATAACAATGCGGCGGATTCGGACCCAGAGCTCATCGGTCGGGATCTTGCCGTCGCCGAGATGGACGCGGCGGTTTGGGACCGAACAATGAGGGTGAATCTGCGGGGGCCCATGCTTGGGTGCAAGTACGCAATTCCGCACATGATCACACGAGGCGGCGGCTCGATCGTGAACACCTCATCGGCCTCAGGCTTGACAGGGGACTTCGCTCGCTCGGCGTACGCGGCCTCAAAGGCGGGGCTCCGCTCTCTTACGGAGTCGGTCGCCGCACAGTACGGAAAGAAAGGCATCCGCTCGAATGCGATCGCACCCGGAGTGATCTCGACGCCCGCTCTCGAAGCGAATGTGCCAGCGGACCAGGTTGCAATTTACGCCGAGAACACGCTGACCCCGGGGCTAGGACGAGCGGAGGACATCGCGGCGGTTGTCGTATTCCTCGCCTCCGAAGCAGCAGCCTTCATCACTGGACAAATGCTCTCCGTTGATGGCGGTCTTCTCGCCCACCATCCTGCCATGGCGGAAATTCGAAAAAGAGTTGGTCGGTAGTCGGATGAACTGGGTCGATCGCGAGCCAATACTCATAACCGAACAAGTTAAATCAAGGTCTCCTCACGGAGACGAGATGGAGACCTAATGGACGCAGGATCGAAAGCATTGGCGCATGCGGAGATCACGAATGTGCTTTCGCTTTACTATCAAGCGCTCGATCAAGGAGACCTCGACACCCTCGAAAGTCGCGTGATCGCCGAAGACGCAACCTGGATCTTGGTTCAGCTCTGTGGTGACGAGCGACTCGTCGACGAATCGACGGGCCGGAGCGCCATTCTCACTTGGTTCCGACGGATGTTCGAGGCCGGAGTGTCGATGACCGAAGGGAGCGTGCGGCACTACCTGAACACCCATGTGATTGAGGTCGATGGCGAACACGCGCGATCGACGAGTCACCTCCAAGCCATCGAAACCGGAGGCATGACTAACGTCGCGAGCGGCTTCGTCAGAGCCGAACATATACGAACCGCCGAAGGCTGGCGCATCCAACGCTATGAGGTCGAGGAGACGATCACCCGAGCAGACATGGATGCCCTGAAAGCCACCTTCCACGCTCCCAGCTGATCCCTGGGCCATCTTTCGAAAATCAAATATCAGCCTTATCGGAGCGATCAAAACATGCACGGTGATGCTGAAAGATCTCTCAAAAGCAGCGACGCTTCATGGAGTCGCGGCGTGCAACTCGCAGCGACAGCCCCGAGCACGAACGTCAGATCAATCATGGCCAGGCTGGCCGTGCGCGCTCTCTGGACCGTCCTGGAGAGAAGATAGCGGCGATTGCCACTCAGTCGGAACCAAGGATAATCGGAATACTCCCACCCCGTTTTCCCCCACCACTCCCGTACTAACAACGACGCAAACGCGCGGCTCTATCCACCTCGCTTATATTGCAAGGCGGCTTCGACAGCCGCGTTAGGAAACGAGCCAGCTCATGGAAGAATCACTAGGCTTCCAACGCGATGCCGTGGAGCGGCGCCGATCAGGAGGATGATCGAAATGATACGAAA
>DGPZ01000142.1 GCA_002390675.1 Deltaproteobacteria bacterium UBA4427 | reverse complement strand
CGCGAGAACCATCGTGTCGCCGATCGCTCGTGAGACGACCCCGTTGCGAAGGCACGCATCCCGCGTGAGGGTTCCCGCCGTACTCTGATCGTCGAAGCGTTCGCGCGTACTTTTGTCCTTAACGAGTTCGACGCCGGCGAGCATTCCGACGCCCCGCACTTCGCCGACCATCGGATGATCGGCGAGCTTCCTGATTCGCTCCTGGAGGAAGGGCGCGATCTCCGCGCGGCAGCGGTCGACGATTCCGTTCTCCAGCAATGCGATGTTGGCCAGCGCTGCAGCGCAAGCAGTGGGATGGCCCGAGTACGTGTATCCATGTGCGAACTCCCCACCTTTTTCCTCGAGCACCTGACAGATCGCCTCGCTGACCATCACTGCGGACAGCGGCAGATAGCCCGAGGTGATTCCCTTCGCGAGCGTCATGATATCAGGCGTGATGCCGAAGGTCTCTGAACCGAACCACTCCCCCGTCCGTCCGAAGCCGCAGATGACTTCGTCGGCGATCAGCAGCACGTCGTACTCGCGACAGATGCGCTGAATTTCGGGCCAATAGGTTGCGGGCGGGACCATCAGGCCGCCGGCCCCCATCACCGGCTCACCAATGAACGCCGCCACGTTTTCGGCGCCGACTTCCAAGATCTTTTCCTCGACCGCTCTCGCCGCGCGCAATCCGAACGCAGCATCCTCCTCGCCCTCTTCCGCGTATTCGTATGCGTAGGGCGGCATAACATGATGGAAGCCCGGAAAGGGGAGACCGTAGGGTTCCTGCATCCCCGACAAGCCGGTCAGGGATGCTGCCACCATCGTGCTTCCGTGATAGGCCTTGGTCCGGCTGATGATTTGCCTCTTCTCAGAACGCCCGAGCACATGGTTGTACCAGCGGACGAGTCGAACGACGGTGTCATTCGATTCAGAGCCGCTCGAGCCGAAGAACACACGGTCGAGCCCCGAAGGCGTGAGGCGCGCGAGCGTCTCCGCCAACTCGACCGTCGGCGGCGTCGTCGTCTTGAAGAAGCTGTTGTAGTAAGGCAACTCGTTCATCTGCCGCGTCGCGGCCTCGACGATCGAAGCCTGGCCATAGCCCGCGTTGACGCACCACAGTCCGGACATGCCGTCGAGCAGCTCGCATCCGTCAGTGTCGTAGAGCCGAACGCCTTCGGCGCGCTCGATGATCCGGGATCCACCCTCCTCTTTCTTGAGACTGCGGTAGTCGGAGAAGGGATTCAGATGGTGGGTCACGTCGAGCTGACGCCAGCGCTCGCCGCGTTCGGCCTGAGCGGTCTTAGACATCGAGGAACCTCGGAATCGAAGGTTTTATTTATGGCACATTTCGAGACTATCACGTATTTTTTAGTCGTGACAGAGGATAATCACAACTCAAATAGTCGATCGGAGCCAATGCGCGCCGACCGCGTCGAGGCCTACCTGGTAGATCTCAACGGCGTGTGTCGTGGCCGTTGGCTCGTCGGCGACGGCGTCGAACGCGCTTACTCCGGCGGCTTACGCCTCCCCTTGTCGCTCGCCGCCGTCGACATCTTTGGTCAGGACGTGCTCGCTTCGGGTCTAGTCGTCGAATCCGGCGACCAGGACGGAGAAGCACGTGCGATCGAGGCCGAACCGCGGCCGATGCCCTGGGTCGACGCCGGCAGCCGACAGCTTCAGGTCTCCCTTTACGGCGAAGGCGACCGCCCCTTCGAATGCGATCCACGCAACGTACTCGCGCGGGTCGTCGAGGCGGCTTCCGCGCGTGGGCTTCGCGCGGTCGTGGGCACCGAGCTCGAATTTTTCCTCTTCGACGCGCAACCCGTCGGCGAACCCAAACGGCATCCGCCCACAACACTGCTCGGTTCGAACGTACTCTCGACCGACATGCTTCACACAGTGAGGCCATACCTCGACGAAATCGCATTAGCGTGCCGCACGCTCTCGATTCCCGTCGAAGGCATAACATGTGAGGCCGGGCCCTCACAGCTCGAGGTCGACCTCGGGCCCCTCGAAGATCCCCTTCGCGCCGCGGACGCTGTCATCGACTTCCGGCGTGCGGCGCGGGGATTCGCTCGCAATCACGGCTGGAATGCCAGCTTCATGCCGAAGCCTCTCGGGGACCACGAAGGCAGCGGCATGCACGTGCATATGAGTCTGCTCGACGAGCAGGGTCAGAACATCTTCGCGTCCAGCGAAGGAGAACAACGCCTGGGCCATGCAATCGGCGGCTGCCTCACCCACCTCGCAGAGAGCCAGCTCTTCTTCGCCCCGAACGCCAACTCATATCGACGCTATGTCGCCGGCTCACACGCCCCGACCCTTGCAAGCTGGGGCAACGACAATCGATTCGCCGCGCTGCGTGTCCCTCTGTCGTCGCCGAAAGCGCGCCGACTCGAACATAGAATGCCAGGCTCCGACACGAACCCGTACCTCGCGATTGCCGCGATCCTCGCGGCCGCGCTCGACGGACTCGATCGAGAGACCGATCCCGGCCCCGCCGCGATCGGCGCCGCTGTCCCCAATTCCAGTTTCCCGCCCCCAGCACTCGGTTGGCGCGGAGCCCTCGACGCTTTCGGGGCCAGCAAGTGGGTCGCCAAATCTTTCGGCGAATCCCTGCAACAAGCCTACGTTGCCTGCAAGCGACAGGAATACGATCGATTGCTCGCCCAGATTCCGACGGCCGAACTCGAAGCCTATCTGGACGCCCCTTGACGAACGCGCTCCCGATCGTGGGTGTCTCGGCCTGTCGCAACGAAATTGCGCCGCACACCTACCACGTCGTAATGGACAAATACCTGGCCGCAGTGCGCGATGCCGCGGGCGCCGTGCCCCTCATCGTGCCGGCGGATGGCGAACACACCCGAAGCGAAGCGATCGTCGACACACTCGACGGTCTCGTCCTGACGGGCGGCTACTCGAACATTGAGCCCCGTCGGTACAACGGCACGAACCGCGACGCCGAGGCGCTGCGCGACCTCGACCGCGACGAGACGACCGCGCGGTTGATCCACGCCGCCGTCGCGGCAGCCTGCCCGATCCTCGGCATCTGCCGCGGGCTCCAGGAACTCAACGTGGCCTTCGGCGG
>DGPZ01000076.1:64833-87743 GCA_002390675.1 Deltaproteobacteria bacterium UBA4427 | reverse complement strand
GTTGCGCCCAGCGCGTTGGCCGCCACGGTGGCCGGCCTATTGTCTACCGATGACTGCGATGCCGCAAGCAGTCGGATGTCCGCCGATATTATGCGAGACAGCAAACTTTCCTTCGACACCCTTTACCTGGCGTTCCCCGGCTAGGCCGCGAAGCTGGAGCACGTTCTCGTAGACCATGCGAACGCCTGTTGCACCGGTTGGATGGCCAAACGTCTTTAGGCCACCGTCGGTGTTGACGGGGAGGTCGCCGGTCAGCCCGAAAGTGCCGTCCGCGATGTGTTCCTTTGCGGAACCCTTTTCGCAGAAACCTAGATCTTCGTAGGTCAGGAGTTCCGTGAGCGAGAAGCAGTCGTGCACCTGTGCGATGCCTACTTCCTTCGGAGCGTTGGTGATCCCGGCCATTTCGTAGACGTCGTCTCGCGCCCAAGCTGTGGGCTTCCAGGAGAGAAAGTCGTTGGTCGGGTCTTTTTGCGGGTTGGGGCCGGAACGAACCGTGACGCCCTTAACGAGAATTGGATCCTTCGAGTATTGGCTCGCTAGGTCTGTGCGTGTGAGGACCACTGCGGCAGCACCGTCCGTCTGCGCCGCCGAGTCGTATAGGCCGAAGGGCCAAGAAATGATGCGTGCCTTGAAATAGTCTTCTTCCGTAATCGTGCGCTTGAGGAAGGATTTCGGGGCTAGGCAGCCATTCGCATGGTTCTTAATCGCAATCTTGGCGAGGTCTTCGCGGCTTGCACCGTACTTGTCAAAGTAGGTGGCCGCTGCGAGGGAGAACCAGCCGGCGGGCGTCTGGGGCAGGTCGCGCACACGGTCTACAACAACAGAGGGACCCGAAACACCACGGTCCTTGGGCTTGTCGTACCCAACGACGAGGACGGTGTCGTAAAGGCCTGCGGCGATTGACATCACGCCGAGACGGATCAGGTCCGTTCCTGTCGCGCAGTAGTTTGTTGCGAAGCTGACGGGTTTGTTGAAGAGTTTGAGTGCGTCCGCGGCCTCGTGCGGTCCCTTGTTCGAATAGATCGAACCCGTAAAGACAGCGTCGATTTGTTCCTGGGGCGCATCTATGCCCGCGTCCGCATAGGCTTCGTAGGCCGCGTCGACGATCATGTCCGCCGGGGACTGATCCCAGTTTTCGCCGAACTGGCAACAGCCGACGCCAACAATGGAGACCTTATCTCGGATCGCTTGTTTATTTGCCATGGGTCGTACTCTCTATTCTCTCGCGATGAATCGCGAAGTTCGCTCTTGTTAGGGGCCGGGTCCTGATGACTGTGGATTGGGCCTGGATCGAGGGGGACTAGCTAAGCGGAATCACGCAGGCTTAGGCATTCCCTTCCAGTAGTAGTTCGGGCGACCGCCTGACTCGTGGATTTTTCGGAATACGAATTCGACTTCCTGTCCGATCTTCATCTGCTCGGGTTCGATCTCGACGACCTGCAAATGGATCCGCGCTCCATCGACTTCGGTGATGGTGACGACGGTCGGCGGATTCGGAGTCGGGAAGAAGTAGTCGAAGGTGTACGTGACGACCTTGCCGATACGATCCGAGAGGCGCACGCGATCGAAATCGTCTTTCGCGAAGCAGGTTTCACAAATGCGCTGGGCCGGAAACTGGATGGCGCCGCATTGATTACATGTCTGTCCGAGCAAGCTGAGGTCGTCGTCGCGTTCGCGGAAGAGGATCGTCGCCGAGAGTCCCGGGTTCGTTCCAGCTTCCCATTCGCTGGCTGCGAGTCCTTTGGCCTTCGTGTAGTCGTCGTAGCTTGCGACCACGCGTCGCCTGCCCAAGTGCCATTCAACACCACGCCGTGTGTCGAGCTTTGCGATCTGGTCCGTTGTGGCGAGGGCGGTTGCATCGGCTCCGTTGCCAAAGTTCGCGACAAGAATCTTCTCGCCGGGCTTCGCCGCTTCGAGGGCAGCCACGAGTTGGAGCGGCGCGAACGCGGTACCCGCATTGCCGAGGCGTCCAAAGAGAGGGCTCTGTAGGGCTTCTTTCGAGACACCGCTGGCCTTCGCCACGCCACCGTGGGAGCGGGCATCCGGGGCGTAGATCGCGACGCGATCGTAGTCGGAGATTGCCGAACCACTTCGTTCAAGGAGGCCACTAATCGCCGCGTGCATGTTGGGCGTATAGGACTCTTGGATTACGAAGCGGTCTTCCCACGTGTGCACGAAGTCGTGTCCCGTCGGTCGCCAGACATCGGTGATTTCATCGGTGACCGAAAAGGAGTCTTCGATCGTCGCAATCGCTTCGCCGTCGGATACCAAGAAGGCGGCGGCGCCGTCGCCGAAATTGACTTCCATACCTGACTTAGGGGCGGCGAGCCGCGCATCGCTTGCGATCACGAGCGCGCATTTTGCCGACCCCGCCTTCACCGCATCAACAGCGGCCCGAAGCGCGGAGGTACCCGAGCGGGTCGAGCCCGTGTGGTCGGCGGTCTGAACCGCGCGCCCGAGGTCGAGGACCCGGGCGACTAATGCGGCGGCCTGCTTTTCCTGGAAGGGCAGCGTCGTTGATGCGAAGATGACCATGTCGATCTGTGATCGATCGAAGCCTTCGAGGCAATGGATCGCAGCCGCGGCGCCCTGGGTGATCGCGTCCTCATCATTCCAGGCGACCGATCGTTCGGGACCACCTTCTTTCGGCGGTCGACCGCCTATGACAGAGAAGGGAAGGCGTGTCCGCGGGATATACGCGCCGTAGGATATAATTCCGATCATGCGGGGCTCCGTCGATGCCAGGTGTTGAGCGACATCGCATCAATTTGCTATCCGAGAGTTTCTAGGATCTCGGCGATTTTTTCTGCGTGTTCGTCCTGAGTTCCGAAGAGATTCTCACAGACCCAGGCTCGTTTCAGGTAGTAGTGCGCAAGGACTTCCCAAGTAAACCCCATGCCTCCGTGGACTTGGATTCCGGTTCGCGCATTTCGGATCGCGCTTTCGCCCGCAGTGATTTTGGCAGAAGAGACCGCGCGCTGGACGTTCGCGACTTCTGGGGCATCGAGCGTCGCGGCAGCATTATACGCGCCGGCGCGGGCCGCTTCCTGCTTCACGAACATCTCGGCGAGGAGATGCTTGACCGCTTGGAAGCCGCCGATCGGTCGACCGAATTGCTGACGCTCCTTGGCGTAGGCGTTGGCGAGTTCGAGGGCGCCTTCGGCGAGACCCAGCTGGATTCCGGACACGAGCGCCGCACCTTCGAGACGCATCTGCGCGGCGGCTGCGGCATCGCCAATCATTTCGCCAGCGGGAAGCGTGAGGGCATGATGGACCGGGGTGAGTGAGTCGAGTGGGGTTTCGATTTCCGTCGCTTCGATGTCGCGTGGATTGACGCGTTCGATTCCCTCTGGCCTGAGAACGAGCAACACGTCGAGGCTGTCGAGGTGTTCTAGGACGATTGGATCGGGGCGGGGTCCTATCAGATCGACTCCGCCAACGACCACCTCACCGGTCGCTGCGCCATCGATCAAGCCTGCCGCCAGGTGGCTCCAGGCGATCGGCCCTGGGATCAATCGGCGGCCGAGTTCTGCGAAGACGATAATCGCGTCGGCAAAGCCTAGGCCTATGCCTCCTTCGTCTTCAGCAAGTCTGAGCGCAAATACACCCATTTCAGCGAGCTCGCCCCAAAGCGACGCATCAAAGCCTTTCGACTTCTCGAGCGCGGGGAAGCGGTCGAAGGGAACTTGGCCTTCGAGGAAGCTTCGAACGCCTTCTCGCAGTGCCTTTTGATCTTCGGTGGGTTGGAAATCCACGAGTACTCCTGGGGTCTCTCTGTTCTCTGGGATCGTATCGGCGCGTTAGTCGGTGCCACGCGGGTGTGCGGCGGGAGCTTAGGCGGGGGGGCGCAGTTCCTTGGGGAGGCCTAGGATCCGCTCGCCGATGATGTTCTTCTGGATTTGCGTCGTGCCCGCAGCAATCGAAACCGAGATTGCGTTGAAGTGTCGGTTGATGAAGAGATGCGAGGGCAGGTCGAGGAAGTCGGACCGCGAGAGGCCAGCTCGGCCTAATAACCTGACCGCGAGCTCAGTCGTTCGCTGGTAGATGTCGGTGTAGTAGAGCTTGACCGCGGAAGCGCCGACGCCGGGCACGCCCGATTCTTTGGCTTCGCACACTGAGAGCTTGACCATGGCCCATAGACTTTCGAGTTCGCCTGAAATGTGGCCGATCTCGCGACGAAGACTTTTGTCGTCCCAGGCAGTCGTGCCATCACTGGTGATATTCTTGGCGGCTTCGATCATTCGCTGCACGAAGGCTTGGAGCTGGATCATGTCGCTCGCGAAGGCGGTACCGCGCTCGAAACGGAGGGTGACGTTCGTGACGCGCCAGCCATCGTTTTCTTCGCCGATCCGGTTCGCTACGGGGATTCGAACGTCTTCGAGGAAGACCTCGGAAAATTCGCCTTCGCCCTCGAGGGTCGGGAGAGGGCGGATGTCGATGCCATCTAGATCCATAGGCATGATCAGCCAACTAATTCCGCGATGCTTCGGCGCTTCGGGGTCCGTTCGAACAAGCATCTCGCAGTAGTCGGCGACCTGGGCGAAGGACGTCCAGATCTTATGTCCGTTCACGACGTAGTCGTCGCCATCGCGTTCCGCTCGAGTCTGGAGTCCGGCCAGGTCCGATCCCGCGACGGGTTCGGAAAATCCTTGGCACCAGACTTCTTCGCCGGCCAGGATTCGGGGGATATGGAATGCGCGCTGTGCCTCGGTGCCTTCGGCCATAATGGTCGGGCCGCCATGGAGCGTGCCGACGAAGTTGACGCCGACATAGGGCGCGTTCGCCTTGGCGATCTCTTCGAAATAGATCAGTTGCTCGACGAGAGAAGCGTCGCGGCCCCCGTATTCCTTTGGCCAGTTGATGCCGGCATAGCCCGCGTCAAAGAGCTTCTTCTGCCAGCCCGTGTCATAAGCGCGACGCTCGTCCCAGGAGTCGACAGGAGGCGGGGTCCCATAGCCTGGGACTTCGCTGGCTAGCCAGGCGGCGAGTTGGTTACGGAATTTTTGTTCTTCGGCGGTGTACCGGAGGTCCAAGCCTCATCCTCCACGGGATCGTGCGGGCATCGAAGGGTCGCCAAAGGCCATGGCGGCCGAGCGGCGTTTACGCCGTTGGGTCCGAGGCTGAGAGCCGGGGACACACAGCGGTGAATTACGAGTCGTAGCGTATCGAAATGCTGGGGGGGCGTCCACGGGAACGCCAACGCTGGATCTCGCGTGGAACTGCGCTGTTTTGGGGTTAGAAGCGGTCGACGTACTGAAGGAAGTCGTCAAGGATCGGCAAAATTTCGTCTCGGCCCGCCGAGGGAACTCGGAGAACGCACTCCGTGACGCCACACTCCTTGTAGTAGGCGAGCTTTTTGTCTGACGGGAAAACGCCCATGGGGACCACATGCAAAGCGCGCGAGTCACGTCCACGTTCCTCGAATAATCCTCGCAAGGTCTCGAGTTGCGCCGCCATTCCAGCACCACCGATCGGCATCCAGCCGTCGCCATATTCGGCGATCTGCGAGAAGAGTTTCGGCCCGGCGCCACCGCCGATCAGAATACGTGGCCCCGGCTTCTGGATCGGCTTGGGCCATTGCCATGAGGGCTCGAAACGAACGAATTCGCCCTCGAAGGAGGCCACGTCCTTGGACCACAGCTCGCGCATGGCGAGCATGCTTTCGCGCACGTGAGCGCGGCGCGTCTTTACAACGATCCCGTGGTTTTCCATTTCTTCGTGATTCCAGCCGTAGCCGATTCCGAAGATGAAGCGTCCCTTTGTCATCCAGTCCAGGGTCGCGAGTTCTTTGGCGAAGGTGATGGGGTCGTGCTGGGCGGGCAGGCCGATGCCCGTGCCGAGGAGGATTTTCTCGGTCACCGCGCCGGCAGCTGCCAAGGCGATATAAGGGTCTGGGCTGCGAAGGTATTCCTCGCCGAGTTCTGGTGTGCCGGTCGGCGCGGGCGTGCGACGGCTGGTCGGGATATGCGTGTGCTCCGGGATATAGAAGGAATGAAATCCCCGCGCCTCGGCTTCCTGCGCGAGTTCGACGGGATGCATGGCGAGGTCCGTTGAATGAAAGGCAATTCCAATTTTCATGGGGCCATCGCCGGGATACTCAGACATGTCTACTCCTAGGGTCCCCTATCGGGGTTTCGCGGGCGCGTAATCGTATAGGTCGTTGTGGCGGGCGCGTCGAATGCCAGGATCGACGCAACTTGTGCTGGCGCGGCAGAACGCATTGGTGTGACGCGCGCTTACGCTACTGTGCGTGGCTCCTGCGGGCCGTTTTAAGAAGGTACCGTCAAGATTCATCTGCACCCCAGAACGTCATTTCAGGAGTTCGAGTTGGCCACCGCAATCCCCGATTTTGATGCGAGCTATGAGCTTGCTGATCGCTACCGCATCCAGGATGGCCGCGTCTTCCTGACCGGAAACCAGGCGCTTGTGCGCCTGCCCTTGATGCAGCGCCAGCGCGATATCGCAGCCGGGCTTAACACGGCAGGCTTCATCTCCGGGTATCGAGGGTCGCCGCTCGGCATCTTCGACATGAATCTCTGGCAGGCGAAAGCCGAGTTAGACGAGCACGGGGTTCACTTCGAGCCCGGTCTGAACGAAGACCTCGCGGCCACCACAATTTTCGGCACGCAGCAAGCGACCCTCATGGAGGGGCCGAAAGTCGATGGCGTATTTGGCATGTGGTACGGCAAGGGGCCGGGAGTCGATCGGTCTTGCGATGCACTGAAGCACGCGAACTATGCAGGGACTTCGCCTAACGGTGGCGTGCTCGCGTTGATGGGCGACGACCCCGGAGCGAAATCTTCTTCGATTGCGCATCAAAGTGAACCGGCCATGATTCATTGCGGGATTCCCGTATTGAATCCGTCGAGCGTCCAGGACTTTCTCGACTTCGGAATCTATGGCTGGGCCGCCTCACGTTATTCGGCGTGTTGGATCGGCTTTAAGTGCCTAACGGACACGATCGAAAGTTCCGGCTCGGTTGCGGTTTCGCCCGATCGCGTCCAACTCGTCACGCCGACGGATTGGACCCCGCCTCCTGGCGGCATTCATATCGGTTGGACCAACTATCCGGCTCAGGTCGAAGAACGTCTCTTTGAACATAGGCTCGTCGCGCTCGCCGCCTTCCAGCGCGCGAACCCGATCGACCGAACCATTCTCGAAGCGCCGAGCCGACGGCTTGGCATAGTCACGACGGGCAAGGCCTACGGGGATCTCCGCCAAGCCCTCGAAGATCTTGGGCTCGATGACGCGAAGGCTTTGGATCTCGGGATTTCGATCTATAAGGTCGGCATGACGTGGCCCCTCGAACAAGAGGGGATGCGCCGCTTCGCTCGCGGGCACGATGATCTCCTGGTGATCGAAGAGAAGAAAGCGATCATGGAGGATCAGATCGCTTCGTCGCTCTACAACATGTCCGAACGTCCGCGACTTCTAGGCAAGAGAGATGCGCACGGGCGGCCCTTGGTCTCGCAGATTGGCGAGCTGACGCCGGCCTCCGTGGCAGAAGTGCTTCGGCGCTGGATCGGTGAAGAGGCTCCCGAATGGTCTGCGCGGCTCACGCCGGACCCATCAAAGGCGGGTATTGAAGCGGCCGTGGGTGGCTTGATGCGCCTGCCGTCGTTCTGCTCCGGCTGCCCGCATAACCGATCGACCGTAATTCCCGAAGGCAGTATCGCCTTAGGCGGCATCGGGTGTCACGGCATGGCGGTCTTTCTGCCCGAACGGCGCACACTCGCCGTAAACCAGATGGGCGCGGAAGGCGTGAACTGGATAGGCCAAGCGCCGTACACGGAAGTCAATCACATCTTCCAGAACATGGGCGACGGCACGTATTTCCATTCGGGGCTGCTGGCAATTCGAGCGGCGGTCGCAGCCAAGGTCAACATCACTTATAAGATTCTGGTGAACGGGGCGGTCGCTATGACGGGCGGCCAGCCGATCGAAGGCGAGGATATGGCGGGGGAGATCACGACCCCCGAAATCGCACGTCAGCTCGCGAGCGAAGGGATTGACCGGATCGCGGTGCTCTCGGATGACATCGAGAAGTATGTGCCAGGGACTTTCCCGAGCTGCGTGACTGTGTACGACCGGACTGAGCTCGATCGTGTTCAAAAGGAATTGCGCGAGGTCCCGGGTGTGACGGCGCTGCTCTATGACCAGACCTGCGCCGCGGAAGCGCGCCGACTTCGCAAGCGCGGCGAGTTTAAGGATCCCGACCGCCGCGTCGTGATCAACGAGTCGGTCTGTGAAGGCTGCGGCGACTGTTCCGTTCAGTCGAATTGCATTTCGATCGAACCCGTTGAGACGGAGTTCGGTCGCAAGCGCACGATTAATCAGTCGTCTTGCAATAAGGACTTCTCTTGCCTTGAAGGCAATTGTCCGAGCTTCGCAACGGTCATTGGCGGAAAGCTTCGCAAGGTCGAGACCCTAGGTATCGATGCGGGCGCCGGGGGAGGGGATTCACTCTTCGACGCGCTGCCCGCGCCGGAAGTCGCGTCCCTCGATCGACCCTTCAATATTTTCGTCGCAGGGATCGGCGGCACGGGTGTGATCACGATCGGAGCCTTGGTCGGGATGGCCGCGCATCTCGAAGGGAAAGGCGTTTCGCTCCTCGATGTGACGGGCCTCGCTCAGAAGAATGGTGCGGTCGCGAGCCACGTTCGTGTGGCGAATACACCTGAAGAACTTCACTCGACACGAATTCCCGAAGGCGGCGCCGACCTAGCACTCGGTTGCGACATCGTCGTCGCGACGGGCGCAGATGGTATGCAGAAGCTCTCTGCCTCTCGAACTCAGGCGATCGTGAATACCCACGTTGCGCCGACCGCGGACTTCGCATCGAATGCAGATCTCGACATGTCCTCAGCTTCAATGGAGACGCGCATCACGGCAGCGATCGGCGAAGACCGCGCGGACTTTGTCGCGGCGACCAAGTGGGCGACAGTGCTGCTGGGCGATGCCATCGGCGCGAATCTTTTCCTTGTTGGATACGCCCTCCAAAAGGGTTTAATTCCGGTCGGGTTGCCTGCGCTCGAACGCGCGATCGAGCTGAACGGTCGAGCGATCGATATGAACAAGCGCGCGCTCGCGTGGGGACGCCTCGCGGCACACGACCCGGAAAAGGTCGCAGAGCTCGCAGGTTCGCGTACGCGCGATTCTCAGGCGACGCCGAAGGCTGAGACCCTCGAGGACGTTGTGGCCCGCCGCGTTAGCTTCCTGACCGATTATCAAAACGAAGCCTACGCACGACGCTATGCGACGCGAGTCGAGCAAGTTGCTGCGGCCGAACGCTCGATTGGTGCTACGGATCATCCGCTCGCCGAAGCAGTGGCTCGATATCTCTTTAAGTTGATGGCCGTCAAAGATGAGTATGAAGTCATGCGCTTGTGGTCGAGCGACGCCTTCCTGAAGCAGGTTGAGAGCGAGTTTGAAGGCAACTACAAGCTACAATTTCACCTAGCGCCGCAGTTCCTTCTGCCGCGGGATAAAGACACGGGCCGCGTCAAGAAGCTGAGTATCGATCGCCGAATTTTTGCGCTGCTCCTTAATCTCCGACACTTTAAATTTCTTCGACATACGCCTTTCGACGTGGCTAACTGGAGCGCCCATCGACGTCGAGAGTGGAGACTGCTCGCAGACTTCGAGACGACCCTCGACGAACTCACGGGCGATCTGACGCTCGAGAACAGGGATCTGGCAGTGCAGATTGCCTCGATCCCAGAGCACATCCGGGGCTTCGATACAGTTAAGGAGGTGCAGCTAGAGGCGGCTAAAGAGAAGGAAGCCGAGCTTCTTGCGAGTTTCCGGCGCGGCTAGTCGCTTGGCTCGGTCGGGCGGAAAACTGAGCTGTGATGCGCATCCGCGGTTGATCGCGCGCCGAAGAAGCTGACGGAGAGGCTCTGATACGCCCAGGCAAGCCTCTTGGCAGCAAAGTTGTCTTTCCATCAGAGGGCTCAGCTCGCTACGCAAAGCGGTCGCAACTATCCGATTTTATAGATGAACTGCCGCCGGGCAGAATGACCGTAAGTGGTCGCCGAAGCCTTGACGGGGATACTCCTTAAATGGAACCTCTCGGCTCGCCTCGGCGAGCCTCGCCCGGTCTGGCTGCGAGCTCTTGCCGTCGCACCGTGTTCTTCAGTCGACCGATCCGCTCGGGTCCCTGTGCGCTCCGTATCGTGGTCTCCACGAAGCGATCTCACTCGGGACAAGCGAAGCGGCGATACCCAGTTTCAACCGATCGGACCTGGCGCATTGCCTGGCCGACACGATGACGAAAGAGATCCGCGCGCCGGATCGAACAAAGAGAGAGACCAAGATGTCTACCCCCAGCGCTGCAGAGATGCGGCAGATCCTTGCTAGTCGGAAGATCGAACGCGTGGTCGTGCTCGGAGCGAACGGAACCATGGGATACGGGAGCGCCGCGCTCTTCACCCAGGCCGTTCCGGAAGTCACGTTCCTCGCGCGTACGAAGGCCAAGGCTGAGGCCGGCCTTGCCGCCGCTATCAAGCAGGTTCGCTCGCCGACTGTCGCGACGCGTTCCAAGACCGGCAGCTACGATGACGATCTCGCTTCGGCTTGCGCGAAGGCGGATCTGATCTTCGAAGCGCTGACAGAAGACTTCGATCTCAAGAAGGACATCTTCGACAAGATTGAAGCCGCCCGCCGAGACGACTCGATCGTCGCGACGGTGACGTCGGGCCTTTCGATAAATTCGCTCTGCGAAGGTCGTTCGGACTCGTTCCGCAAGAACTTTCTAGGGCTGCATTTTTTCAATCCTCCAAACGTGATTGTCGGCACCGAGCTTATTGCCGGGAACGACACGGATCCCGCAGTCGTCGACTTCGTCGATGCCTTCTCGCAGATTCGCCTCGGACGAGAAATGGTTCGTACCTACGACACGCCGGCCTTTGCAGGCAACCGTGTTGGTTTCAAGGTGATGAACGAATGCGCGCAGTTGGCTGAAGAAGTCGGCGTGCTCCTCGCGGATAAGCTGGTCGGTCCCTACACGGGTCGCGCCATGACGCCGCTCACAACCGTGGACCTCGTCGGTTGGGATATCCACCGTGCAATCGTGGATAACGTCTACGCCAATACTTCGGCCTCGACCGACGAAGCCTACGAAACTAATAAGCTTCCCGACTATATGGCGAAGCTGATCGACAAGGGTGTCCTCGGCAATAAGTCCGGCAGCGGCTTCTTTAAGAAGGACGGCAAGAAGCGCCTTGTGCTCGACCCGGCCTCTGGGAACTACACGCCGGAAGAAGACATCAAACTTCCCGACCTCCGCTACATCGATCAGGTTGCCGCGCTCCACCGCGATGGTCGCTACGAGGAAGGCATGCAGGTCTTCCTGAATGCCGAAGGCGAGTATGCGAAGAAAGCCCGCGGTGTGATCGCAGGCTATATCGCCTACGCCTTTCAGCGCGTCGGTGAAGTGACCGAAACGATCGACGGCATCGACCGCATCATGGGCATGGGCTTCAACGCGGCACCCCCGTCGGTCCTCGTCGATACGATCGGTGCCCAGGGTACTGTGGATATGATCGCCGAAGCTGGCCTCGCAATTCCTTCGGCACTCGCCGACGCCGCGAAGACCGGTGAGCCTAAGCGCTTCTTCCATCACCGCCGCATCAACGTCGGAAAGTTCTTCGTCGCGGAGTAGGGCGTATCACGTACTAAGCGTGAGAAACACGCGGGCCTCAGTGCATTTCCACGAAGGCTCGAACTGACCTAGAATGCTCGAGTCGGATATGCCCGTACCGAGCGAAGCTGGAGGATAAGAACATGGCAGCTGGATCTGAAGTCTATGTCTTGGGTGGTTACCAGACAGATTTTGCACGAAACTGGACGAAGGAAAATAAGCACTTTTCCGCGCTTATGCGTGAAAGTGTTGAAGGAGCACTTCAGGTTTGTGAAATCGCACCTGAAGAAATCGAGAGCGCGCACGTTGGCAACTTCGCCGCCGAGCTCTACTGCATGCAGGGTCACCTAGGTGCGTTCTTCACAGAGGTCAATCCGGCCTTCTCGGGACTGCCGACGAGCCGCCACGAAGCCGCATGTGCTTCGGGCTCGATCGCTCTGCTGGCCGCGTCTGCTGAGATTGAAGCCGGTCGCTACGACCTGCAGGCGGTCGTCGGGATCGAACAGATGAAGACGGTTGATTCGGGCACGGGCGGAACGTACCTCGGGACGGCCGCGTGGTTTGAAGAAGAAGCCGAAGGCATCGACGCTCCCTTCCCCAAGCTCTTTGGTAAGCTCGGTGACGAGTACGACAAGCGCTACGGCCTAAATGACGAGCATCTCGCAGAGATCTCTAAGATCAACTACGCGAATGCCAAGCTCAACCCAAATGCGCAGACCCGCACCTGGTACATGAACAAAGATCACGCCATGTGCCGCACGGATGACAATCCGGCCATCGGTGGACGCGTTCGTATTTCGGACTGTTCGCAGGTAACGGATGGTGCGGTGACGGTTTTCCTTGCTTCCCGCGAATACGCAGAGAAATACGCGAAGGGGATGGGCAAGAAGCTCTCCGAGATCCCGCGCATTAAGGGGTGGGGACATAACACGGCTCGCCTCAAGTTCGCGGACAAGGTTGCGGAAAGCGCAAACGATGAGTACGTGCTGCCCCACGTTCGCTCGACCGTGACGAACGCAATGAAGCGCGCTGGCATCGAAAACGTCGATGGAATCGACGGCATCGAGACCCACGACTGCTTTACGACCTCCGAGTACATGGCCATCGATCACTTCGGCATCACCAAGCCGGGCGAGTCCTGGAAGGCTGTCGAAGCCGGCTGGCTTGAGATCGACGGCAAGATCCCGATCAACCCGAGTGGCGGCCTGATTGGCGCTGGTCATCCGGTGGGTGCAACGGGGACTCGGCAGGTGCTTGATGCTGCGCTTCAGGTTACGGGCGAAGCAGGGGCCTACCAGGTCGAGGGAGCGAAGAACTTTCAAACTTTGAATATTGGTGGATCCGGTACGACAAGCTGCTCGTTCGTGGTCGGAGTCGACTGAGCAGAATCGACTGATCTCGGGTGATTGCACTCGTTGCGAGCAACCAGATGAATAAAAGGGCCGCTTCCCATATATCGGGAAGCGGCCCTTTTTTTTTGGGCATCGCGGAAGCGAGCTGGGCTCAGTTGAAGATTGGACTTCGCGTTATGTTGCGGAGGTACCGGCCAGCCTCGGTTGCGGCAGCGTGAAGTGACGACCGGAGCGATAGTAATTCAAGATGAATCTCCGGAATTCTACAGAAGGCCGGTGGGCCTGATCGACTCCTCCCCGTCCCCTCCAGCGGATAAGGATGGCAGTCGCGACGAAAATGAAGCTTTCGGTCTAACGGTGCGAGCGCAGTTGTAGATGCTGGCGTCGCAAGCGCCTCGTTTCGTAGCGGGCTTCAGGTGTCATGACTTCGAAGCCAGGGATTCGTTCGGTGATTGCGTCGAGAGAGAGCAGTTCAGCTGATGGAAATTGATTTTCGCCCAGCTCACCTTCGACGCCGTCCCAGCGGAGCAAGAAGGTGCCGCGCCTAATCGCTCCGGCATCCAGCCAATTCGCATATCCCGGGTCTTCGTTTGCGATCACATACCAGTAGGCGCCATCGGGAGCTTGGACAGATTGTTGAGTCGTGAGGCTCGAAACCTGATTTCCGTGCTCCAGTGAAGCGAACCACATGTCAGTGAGTTGAAGAGCTTGATAGTCGGCGGATGTTTGCGGCATCCGAACCACTAAAGCTTTGCCTTCGTCCAGTTTGAAGTAGCCTCCGCTCATCCAGCGCCCTTTCGCGCCGCCGAGGGCGTAGGTGTCGTATGGCGGAGCGACGGAGTTCGGCTCGCGAGCACCTGCGTATCGTCGTTCGACGAAGGCGGGCCACGTGCGAGCCGTGGTACCAAACATGCTGGCCGCGGCTCGGATGCGCCCGGCAAGTTCGTCAGCGCTTTCGGGGGGACGTCGAGCGCCTTCGTAGCCGATTCGGTCGATGTGGATATCGCCGGTTGGCTCCCCATTCCAGTCACCATAAATGTGGCGCGCGAAAAGGGTCGTGCCGGTCAAAGGGTTGGCAAGCCAATTACCGTCGCGTGGGTCAGCAGAGACCCAAACCTCGAAGGAGCCGTCTTCGCCAAGCTCTATGTCTTCGAAAGCGAGGTAGCCTGCCGACGATCCGGTGCCGTCCCAAGGGCGTCCCGCGTAGATTTGGAATTCTACGCGGGTGGCTGACCCCAGCTGGCCCCAGACGCGGTAGTTCTCGCCCCCTCGAATGGGCGTGAACGCATAACGTTGGTCAGGGTTGTCGCCGCCTTCGCGCAGCCACCAATCCAGAATTCGGAAATACGGGAAGTCGGGGTCTTGCAGAACCTCCGCTTCCATTCCCTTCGCGATAGATCGCAGAATGTGTCGGTAGCCGCCGATCCGTTCTTGTTCATCGCCGAAGGATTCCGTTTGCCGGATATCCTTTTCGACGTCGCGAAGTGTATTCACGAACTCGTCGAAGGCGAGGCCGAGTTCGTCACGTGGGGTCTGCTCATTCGATATGTCACGCCGATCGCGCGAGGTCATTGTGTTAGGGCTATTTTTTGATGAATCGTTCATTATTGTGCGCTCCGGATTTGCGCAGGCGAGTCCAAATAGGAGCGCCAGGAAGGTGGCAAGGACGCAAGTGCGGGTGCTGCGGGCGTGGGCGTGGGCGGAGGTGTAGTGGATGGTGTCGGCGTCATATAGGGGGCGGCGGGTAATGCTCGAGGAAATCAAGATTTCGGGTCTCCGGCGAGTGCGGCCATGGCTTTTGGCGTGAAGTTCTGCTTCATGGCTTCTTGGAATGCGGGTCTTTCCGAGAGGCGATGCGCGTAGGCTTGACTCGCTTCGGGCAATTCAATCTTGTAGATCGAAGCCCAGTCGAGGCAGCTCTTCACTAGAATATCTGCCACGCTAAAGGCGCTGTCGACTAAGTACTTCCGCCCGTCGCTCAGTCGGCGTTCGATCTCGCCGGATGAACGAATGAAATAATCTCGAGCCGAATCGACGGCAACTTTTGATTCCCCGTAGACCAGCGGAAGCCCCTCGTGACGTCTAATGGTGTAGAGAACAGAGTCCATCTCGGTCATGGCGAACCAGCACAATTCATCGTGGATCGCGCGGGCGGCGGATCCAGCGTTCGGGGTGAGGGTCACGCTGTCGCGATAACGATCGGCCAGGTAGAGGCAGATGGCTGCGCTCTCTCCTATGCGTAGCTCGCCGTCATCGAACATGGGAATTTTCTGTCGAGGCGAAACGTTCCGGTAGACATCCGTCTCCATAGAGGGTGTTCGAGTCAGGATCTCTTCATGTGTGAAGGGGATTTCGAGCTCGAGCAAGGCCCAGAGCGGTCGGATTGTTCGTACGGTCCCGAGCCCCCAGAGCCTCAGGCCGCTTTGGGCATCGGAAAGTCGGTCCGTCATGATGGGCATCCTCGCGAAGCGAATCGATACGACAGGGAGAGCGGGAGTTCAAAGAGTAGGCGATTCGTCCGCGCGGTCGGGGTCGGTCAAAGTCTGCGGCAAATTCTCGGGCAAGCCCGGCGCATCAAAGCGGCCATTTGCGTCGGCGTCGACGAAGATCGGATTGGTGAATGCAAAGGGCGTGAATCCGGGATAGACATCGGCATAGCGCCCCTCAATCGGCCCCTCGACCTCAACCGTGACGAATGCGTCCGCCGGAAAGACGAGTGGCAGAGAGACCGTTTCACCGCGGCTGATGGGCGCGCTATGCACGAGTTCCCCGTTTACATAGGCGCGCCACGTAGCGACCGGTACCCACGGCGCCGCGTCGACCGAGACGGTGAGCGTGCCGCTCTGGCCGGCGTAGAGATCCCCCAAGCCCGCCTCTTCGAGCTGCACGCTCAGAAGCGGGCCAGTACTTCCCCAGGCACGGCCTGCCCTGAGTGCATTGACATGGGTCGCCTCGTCAAAGGCGGAGAGAGTGTCGTCTGCTTGGGCAACGTAGGTACGCGGCAGACCCACTAGGGCACTGAGCATGTGGGAGTCGCTATTTGCGGTTCCTATGATTCGTTCTCCCTGTAGGAGAAGCGAGAACCAGTCGGCTCGGGTACGGCGATAGCGCAGAAGAGATTCTGCGTTCATCAATTCGACGCCGTGGTAGTCGAGGTCGCTACCGCCGTGGTCTGGGCTCGGTTCGACGAGGACCTTGTTAGGCATCTCGGAAAGCGAGAGCGTCGGATCGTAGGGGACGCCGGCGACTCCTAGATGGCTGAAGTAGGTGTCGCCTTCTGTTTCTTCGGGACTCGGCCGCGGGTGATTCATCTGGATGAACGGGGAAGAGGGCAGCGCACGGAGGTCTGCGAGCACGTCGCGCAGTCGTCGCCCTTCCATGTTGACCGTGCCGCCTCTGAACTGCTGGGGCTCGGGGACCATAGGGAAGGCGTTTAGATGTCCTGTGGCGTAGGGTGAGTCACCTCCTTCGTAGGAGCTGGTGGCTTCGACGCCGGTAATCGATACGAGCTGCGAGGAGAGACCCGTTGCACTCATTGCAGGGCGGGGATCGAAGACGCGGTCGTGCTCGGTTGCGACGAGGACTTCCGCGCCGCTTGCTGCGAAGGCAATGATCTGGTGGTTTTGCGGTAGGCCGGAGTCGAAGCTCTCGCCGCTATGCACGTGGTAGTCGGCGGCGATCCAGCCTGGTGTTGGAGCAACGCGTGTGAGGGAAGCGAGCGCGAGCGTGATCTCAGAGCCGGCTTCGACGTCGATTTCAATTTCAGTGATGTCGTACTCGGGGCCGCGAGAGGCGATGACTTGGTACTGACCGGGTGCGACCGAAATGATTTCCGGATCAAGCGGGCTTCCGGCTAGGTTGAGCCAGGGCGCCTCCAATCCTCCGAGAATGCGCTGTGGCCCCATCTGCTGCCCAAGTAGATTGTCGCCGAACACAAGGGGACCACTGTTGTCCGTCGGGAGGAACGTGAGCCGGCCAGTGAAGGAGCGGGGTAGACGGATGCGTCCAGGACTGCCGAGTACGATGTCAGCAAGTTGCTGTTCCTCGCCGTAGCGAAGAACGGAAAAAACCAGGACGGCCTCTCGTCCGCCGGGTGCGAGTGCGCGCACCCGGTACTCGCCTTTGGGTAGCCGGAGCTGGAAGCGACCGTCAGGGTCTGGGCGAATTTCGGTCATAGGAGCGCCGCTCATACGATCTATGTGCACTCGCGCCGCCGGGTCATCGACGCTGCCGCGAATGAGCGCGCCGTAGTTCCAAACGCGGTCGGTGATCGAGGCGACGTCGGAGCGCGCGCCCAGGTGAATGCGTTGGTCGAAGGCGACTACCTGTTCGTCTTCAATATCCATGAAGGGGATCTGAGCGAGCTGAAGAAGGCTGGGCGCAGCATCGGTTCCGCCGATCCAAGGCGGTCGCGCGAGGGCGCTTGTGAAGGTGAAATGTTCGCCGCTGACACTAAAGGTGCCGAGGGCTTCAGTTGATTCGGCTTCGGTGACCTGCGCAGAGAGTTCTTCAAGGCCGTAGCTGACCGGAGGCATTCCTTCCGCGCCGACCAGCACTGTTAGGTCACTGGATATGAGCGCGGCTAGCAGGGACGTGATCGAGCGGCGATCGGTTTCGGGGAAGACGAAGCCCGCCGAGTCTTCGGGGGAGACGCGATTGAGTGAGAATACGGGGGTCTGGCCGCTGGTGTGCAGCAGGATTTGGCCGACCGAAAAAAGCGCATCGCCCTCGGCTATGCGCTTTGCGCGAGTCGATACATCGATCGCGTTTGGGCGCTCGTGATTCACGCTGTAGGTCGTGATGAGTTCGACGCCTTCAAAGACCGCGCGGGTATGGATCGAGGCCCGCTTAGGTCCGAGTTCAGCCTTCACTTCGTCGATCGGGACGACGTGGCTCTGTGAAAGATTGAGCATCGGCTGCAGCACTATCCACTGATCATTGGCCGCGCCGCAATGTCCGAGGTCCGTGAGGACACCGCCGCGAGGTGTGATCGCGCTTTCGTGCTCTGGCGCCGTGATCGTGGCACAAATTGTTCCGTTACTCAGAAACCAATCGCCTATCCCAGCATCCGAGTCCGGTCCGCCGACATGGTGCGTCGCGTAGTTCTCCGCAGTGATCTGCGTCGCAACGAGCGGAGCTGCATGAGTCACGGCGACTGAGGCGAGAAGGGCCGCTGTCACGATCGCGAGTCGGACGACCGGATGAGAGGAGGGACGCGAAAAGAGAAGTGGGAATAAAAGAGGGAAGGGAGCGGCGGCGGTGCGCAAGGGCAAACTCCGGATTCGCGGGTTCGGGGTATGAGCTCGCGAACCTTCGCGGGTCGCGCGTTGTGCAGTCTACGGATCTTTGTCAGCATTCGCGACGAAGTCGCTGCTGCGGCGACGTGGACGCGGGTGTTGTGCCCCGTGATTGAGTTAGGAAGATGGCCATGAGTTCCGATTCTGCGACAACTGGACCCTCCGCTTTTGAGACGCGGTCGCTCGGCGCGATTGGAGCGGAAGTACGCGGGCTTGATCTCCGGAGGGCGATCTCGGATGACGTGTTCGACGTGTTGCGAGAACTCGTGATGAGAGAGGGCTTGGTGCTTTTTAGGGGCCAGGCGCTTACGTCCATAGAGCAGATCGGTCTTGGCCAGCGCTTCGGCCCGCTTGAGCAGCTCGACGTGAGAGCCGAGCAAGAAGAGCCCACTCTGGTCGTGATCGGGAATCTCGACTCCAAGGGCGAGGTTTTACCCGCGGACGCGACGCATATGAAACTGATCTCGATCAACGAAGGCTGGCACACTGACAGCTCCTTCCGCGAAATCCCTGCCTCATTCTCGGTCTTCTCATGCGTAGTCGGGCCCGAGGTCGGCGGCGATACGTTCTATGCGAACTTGCGGCGAGGTTGGGTGGATCTCCCCGAAGACCTGAAGGCGCGGCTTTGTGGGCTTCGAGGCGTTCATGACTATGCCGCTGCCTATCGAGCCAGAGGCAACGATGAGGGCGGCATGATTGGTTACGACCTTCCGGCGATCGTCCATCCGCTCGTTAGGCGTCATCCCGAAACCGGAACGACGGGGCTCTACGTGAGCGAGCATATCAGCCATATAGAAGGCATGGACCCCGCCGAAAGTCGTCGGCTACTCGACGAGTTGCTCAATCACACGACCGCGGAAAATCGAATCTATCGGCATCACTGGTCAGTCGGCGATGTGATGATCTGGGATAACCGTTCAATGTTGCACCGCGCCCAGGGCTTCGATCAACGTCATCCCCGCGTGATGCACCACGTACGCGTGGGTGGTTTCGAGCGGCCGATCGCTGCGACCTAATTACGAAGCCCATACGTGAATATGCGAATGCGCGAGCAATCGCATAGACAGTCGGGAGCCCCCTTGTTCCGATTAGTTCCTACGTGTCCGTCGCGCGCTGCCAAACGTCGAGAACCGTCTCGCTTTGGAGGACGGTCGTAATTCCGCCTAACGTATGCTCAAAGACCATGTCGACGTATTCGTCAGGGAATCCGGCCACGGCATCTCTTGGAAGCACGACTTGGTAGGCGGCATTGACCGCATCGAATGCGAGATTCTGGATCGCGACGTTGACGGAAACGCCGACGCCAATGATGGTTCGTACGCCCAAGTTGCGAAGGATCGAGTCCAGCTCGGTTCCTTGAAAAGGAGACAGGCCGTGGAGGCGCGGGAGGATGAAGTCACTGTCGGCTACGGAGATCTCCGGCACGATCTCGGTCGCCTCGGAGTCCGTGAATAGTGGATTTGGAACCTTGCCCATGTACTGAAAAAGTCGTGCGTTAGAATTTGCGCCGCGTCCATCACGCCGACGCTCGGCGGTGCAGTGAATGATTGGGACGTTGGCGGCTCGGCCGACACGCACAAGCTCGGCGACGGCTTGAATCATGCCCGAGCCGGCGGCCTCCGCTAGGGCAGGGAGGCTGGAGTGTTCGCCGATCACGCCGCGCTGACACTCTTGAGTGATGAGGGCACAAAATTCGGGCGCGAGTAGGACGTCGAGGTCGAGGGGCATTGGAACTCCTATTGGTAGCGAGCGCAGGGCGTTAGGCCCTCGGGGTCTGAGCGGGGCAAAGCAGGTCCGAGTCGCTTCTTTACGCTAGCCCCTGCCACTCTCTGGGTAGAGCGGCAGGGCGGCGAGCTCTTTACTGGGCTTCCTGCTTGACTGCTTACTTGCCTTCGAAGGCAGCATCTTCCTTCGAAGCCATGGCTTTGTATCCGAGCTGCATATCATCGGACGTGAAGAGCACCGAGGCACTCGCTGCCTCGAATTGCATTGCTTCCCCGAGTCCCTGCTCCGCGCGAAAGTTGATCGTGCGCTTGATGCCTTGAACGGCGAGGGGGGCGTTGCCGCAGATCTCTTCAGCCAGCGCTTGCACGTGGGATTGCAGTTGATCCGCAGGGACGACCTCCTGAACGATGCCAATGCGAGCGGCAGTCTCTGCGTCGATTCGCCGCCCGGTCATAGCGAGCAACTTGGTCCAGCCGGAACCGATCTCCTGAACCAGTCGCATATCACCACCGGCATCGATCGAAACACCGACCTTCGGCTCTGGAAGCGCAAACTTGGCGTCGTCCGCTGCGATTCGGATATCGCCCATCATGGCGACTTCGAGCCCTGCACCGAGGCAGAAGCCGTTGATGGCGATCAAGGTAGGTTGGGGGAGGTGGGCAAAGACTTTGAATCGCTCGTGGACCCATCGGAATTTTTCGTAGTAGTTCCGAACTTTCTCCGCGGCAGAGCGGCCCGTGATCCGATCCTCGGGCATGCCGAGGTCCACGCCAGCGCAGAACGCGCGTCCCTCCGCGCGCATGATTACAACTCGAATTGAGTCATCGAAGCGAACTTCGTCGGCGATTGCGGAAATCTGTCGTGCGGATTCCCAGCTCCAGGCATTCAGCTTTTTGGGGTTATCGAGGACGATAGTTGCGATTTCGCGGTCGCGTTCGAGACGCATCAGGACGGGACGTTCAGACATCTTTTTCTCCGAGGCTAGGTTTGTTAGGAGGATCGTTTCGGCGGATTTGGGTCGAAGGGCCCTTTGCCCATTTGCTCGCGAATCGGCACGAACTCCGGCATCAGCATGGCGCGCCGCTGCCAGTTGGCGCCGTCGACGACGAGGGTATGACCCGAAATGAACGAAGCGAAAGGCGATGCGAGGAACGTCGCTGCCCAGCCGAGTTCGTGAGGCTGTCCGACACGATGTCCAGGACATCGCAGGGCTTCACTGTTTCTTCGATCTGGCACGGACTTGATATTTGCCGTCTCGTCGTCGTGCGGGAAAAGTCCAGGGACGAGGCCGTTCACCTGGATCCCGTAGGGTCCCCATTCGACCGCAAGAGTTTCCGTCATGTTCTTTACGCCGGCCTTGGCCGCAGAAGAGTGTGCGAAACCGGGCCCGCCGGTCCATGCGTAGGCGGCGCCAATGTTAATGATGCTGCCGGGGGTCTCGGCTTCGATATGACGGCGACCGAATTCACGCGAACAGAAGAACGTTCCGTTCAGCACGATGTCCGTGACTGTCCGCCATGCATTTGGGCTCATGTCTTCTGCGGGTACAGGGAAGTTCCCGGCCGCGTTATTCACGAGCACATCAGGCAGCCCGAGCTGTTCCGTCACGGCATCAAAGGCTTCGGCGATCGCAGCGGCGTCTCGGATATCACAGGGCAGGGCGATATGTTTGCCGCCAACAGCATTGACGGCCGCGAGGCCCGCGGCGCGATGTTCCTCACCACGCGAGAGGATTGCGACGGAGGCTCCGATACGCGCGAATTCGATTGCGATGGCCTTACCTAGGCCGGTGCCGCCGCCGGTGACAATGACGACCTTGCCGTCGTATGTGCCAGCGGGAAGCGCATTTGCGCCTATGGCGGGGGGAGCGGGCAGACCCATTTATTTCTCCTTACGCATGACGACTCTATTGGGTCGCTCATTAAATCGAGTGTTGTGGTTGCTCATCGCGACAACCGCAATTGTGCGGGCCGCGTGATCGGGCTCGCCATGATAGCCTCCCGGAGCCGCGCGCCGAGTGCCGGATGACATCTGAAACGCCGTATTGTGACAAGAGGCGTAAAACGAGTCGAGACATGAATAAAGGGAGCCACACGAGACATGGCCAACGATTTGATCACGCTAGAGATCCAGGACGGGATCGCAATCCTGACCAATAACCGTCCTGAAAAGCATAATGCTGCGAATGACGAGATGGACCGCCAGCTCTTTGGCGCCCTCGAAGAAATTCATGGCCGCTCGGACCTCCGTGTGGTGCTCTGGCGCGGGGAGGGTCGTTCATTCTCTTCTGGCCGAGATACTTCCGAGATCGGTGTGCGCTCGGAAGACATTACGAACTTCGAGTTCATCGAGCGTGGCCATCGCCGCACGCAGCTTTTCTTTTCTTGTCCCGTTCCGATTGTGGCGGCACTCAAGGGCTGGGTTATCGGCGGCTCTTTCGAGCGGACCTTGCTCGCGGATATGCGAATAGCCAGCGAGAGCACGAAGATGATGCTCCCAGAAATCAAGCACGGTGTTATTCCAGACTCAGGCGGCACCGCCCGACTCTTTCAGATGGCTGGCCACGGATTGGTCGCGGATCTCGCCATGACGTGCCGGGCCATGGATGCGGAAGAGGCGCTTCGGCACGGGGTTGTTTCGCGGGTTGTGCCCGATGACCAGCTCGAAGAGACGGCGCTCGAGGTTTGCCAGCAGATCGCCGCGAACCCTCCTTTCGCCGTGAAGATGTTTCGCCGAACGCTCTCGCGGATCGCGAATCCGTTGGCCCAGCAGACTATGCAAGAAGAGTCGATGGGGATGACGGCGATCTACGAAACGGACGACTACGCAGAAATGAAGTCGGCTCGTGCTGAGGAGCGCGATCCGGAATATCGTGGACGTTAGGTGTTGCTGCCT
>DGPZ01000076.1:0-64796 GCA_002390675.1 Deltaproteobacteria bacterium UBA4427 | reverse complement strand
GGAGGTCCGATGACGGACGCAATCAGACGAGAAACCGGAACCGAAGAGGTTCTCTGCGAAGTGCGTGAGCGCGTCGCGATCATCACCCTCAACAGGCCCGCGGCGAAGAACGCTTTGACGATGGACATGAAGGAGGCGCTCTATGTTCTGATTCGTGATCTGGAAGACGATCCTGAGGTAGGCGCCTTTCTTTTGACGGGCGCGGGCGATGCCTTTTCTGCGGGTGGCGACACCAAGCGGATGAAGAAGGAAGGCAAGCCGCCTGTGATGGAAGATCGGCAGCGCCAATTGCGATGGGAACACGAGCTCCCGCGTATGCTGCATCAGTCGAGCAAGCCGTCCGTTGCGGCGGTACACGGTGCAGCGGCGGGGGCGGCGTGCTCGATCGCGCTCGCGTGCGATTTGCGGGTCGCTTCGGAGCGTGGCTTCCTGTTGACGTCCTTTGCGAAACTCGGCCTCTCCGGAGACTATGGTGGCACCTGGTTTTTGACGCAGCTCGTGGGCCCTGCGAAGGCTCGCGAGATCTATTTCACTGCCGAACGCGTCGACGCGCAGACAGGCCTAGCGCTTGGTGTCTTTAATCGAGTAGTGCGGGTCGAGGAATTGCAGGCCGAGGCATTTGCGCTTGCCGCTCAGATCGCGTCGGGGCCACCTATTGCCTTGCGATGGATGAAGGCGAATCTGAACCGCGCACAAACCGAGGATCTCGAAACCTGCCTGCGCTATGAGGCAGATAGGATGGTGCGTGGTGCCCTAACAGATGATTACGTCGAGGCGGTGTCGGCATTTTCTGAAAAGCGAAAGCCGGACTTCAGGGGACGCTAGGTCCTCTCTGGCTGTACCCACGGCTCGGCGAGACTCAAGCGCCCCGAGCCCGAGCGCGCTTCAGGGTCGGATCGAATAGCTCGGCGCGCCAGCACGAGCGTGGTCCGCTACTTGCGTCTGAACTTCTTCGACCCAGTCGCATAGAGCGGGTCGCGTGTCCCGCGGATCTATCACGTCGTGCACGCCGAATTCAAGCGCTCGCGGCATGACCGACTGTGCCGTGGCCATTTCTTCTTCCAGCTCGGCCCTCCGCGCATCAGGGTCCTCGGCAGCTTCGATGTCGCGACGGAAGGCCAGGGCGACGCCACTTTCGACGGGCAACGCGCCGCTCATGGCGGACGGCCATGCGACGACCGTCGCTCCGGGCCCCAGGTGGAGACCCTGAGCGACGCCGTAGGATCGGCGCAATACGCAGGCGAACCACGGCACACCAGTCTGAAGAATCGCGAACATCGCATTCATGCCCGCTCGAATCGTCCCGGCGTTCTCTGCCTCGGTCCCGACCGCAAAGCCGGGCTCGTCGACAAAAGACACGATCGGAATATGAAAGAGGTCGCAGAGTTCGACGAAGCGTCGAATTTTCGCTGCGCCGTCCGCGGTCATCGACCCGCTGTCGTAGTGACAGTCGTTGGCAAGAACGCCGATGCTATGCCCGTTCATGCGGGCGAGGCCCGTCACCTGGCTGCGGCCCCAGAGTGCGCCTATCTCAAAGAAACTGCGCTGGTCGACGATGTGCTCAATCAGCTTCCGAATCTTGTAGGCGCGGCGTCGCTCGCGCGGGATGATCTTAAGGAGCTTCTCTTCTCGCCGGTTCCGCTGATCGCCGACATCAAAATAGGGCGGTGCCTCGCCGCAATGGCTCGGCAAGTAGGAGAGGAATTTCTGAGCCATTCGAAGCGCATCCGCTTCGTCTTCGGCGACGTTATCGACCATTCCGTTGCGGCCGTGAATCTGGGCGCCGCCGAGCTCTTCCTTCGTGACGTGCTCCTTCATCGCTTGCGCGACGACGGCGGGTCCGCCCGTGAGCACCTGAGAGGTATCCTTCGTCATGATCGAAAGGTGGGAAGTGACGAGGCGTCCGGCCGGGAAGCCGGCGCAGGGGCCCAACGCGATGCACACGACGGGTACGGCCCGCAGGCTTTCCATAGAGCGCACGTTCAACATTGGGGGCGAGGTCCAGTCGTAGCCGGATCGGCCGCGTGCGGCGCCGCCGGTTCCTGCGATGGATGCGCCACCCGCTTCGAGCATGCGCACGATCGGAATGCGTCGCTTTACGGCTAGTTCTTCGGCGTAGAGGCCCTTCTTAAGTCCGGCATCCGAATAGGCGCCGCCGCGAATCGTAAAGTCGTCGCCGCAGACGACAACCGGTCGACTGGAGATCTTCGCGGTTCCGAGCACAACGCTCGTGGGCTGATAGTCGGCGAGGCCTTCGTCTTCGCTCGCGCCTGCAATCTGTCCACGTTCGCGGAAACTGTCACGGTCGACGAGGGCGTGGATGCGTTCACGGACGTTGCCCCGGCCGCGCTCACGATGCTTCAAGACGGCTTCTTCGCCGCCCATCTCGAGGGCGCGGGCGCGTAGACGTTCAATTTTTTCGACTTCGGGCTTCCAGGTCATATACCGACCCTATCAGACCCCTCGTTTCATCGCCTCTAGGGGCCCGGAAAGAAAGGGGAATTCGGAACTGGACGAATTCCAATACGGAGCGTATCGTAAGGTCTGCTGCCGACTCTGGCGCCATTCATCGAGGCCCCCATGGATTTCGATCTATCCGAGGAAGAAATCTCTTTCGAGCAGGAGGTTGTTGCCTTCCTCGAAGCTAACCAGTCAGACGAAGTGATGGACCGGAATCCGGAACATCTCTCGCAGACCGTCGAGACACCCGCAAAGCGCGCTTTTATGACGAAGCTTGCTGATCAGGGTTGGCTAGGCATGTCTTGGCCTAAGGAATACGGGGGCCAGGATAAGTCGGGGATCTATGACTTCCTACTCACCGAAGCACTCGCACGCCATGGCTGCCCGCAGCCCGGCAAAGGCGTGGGGATCGTAGGCAAGACGATTATCCGAAACGGCAACGACGTACTCAAAGAGTATTTTCTGCCGCGCATTATTCGCGGCGAAGTCGAGTTCGCGATCGGGTACTCCGAGCCCCAAGCTGGCAGTGATGCTGCGTCCATGCAGCTCAAGGCGGAGCGGGACGAGGAGCGTGGCGGCTGGGTGCTCAATGGCCACAAGATTTGGACGACTTCAGCGCATTTCGCGGACTGGTATTGGGTTGGTGCACGAACCAGTGAGCATAAGCACAAGGGCATCACGCTCTTCATGATTCCGATGAACCATGAAGGCTTCGAGATCCATCCCACCTATACGATCGGCGACGAGCGAACGAACGAAGTCTTCTTCGACAATGTCTTCGTTCCGGACACGCATGTGGTTGGGGAAGTCGGTCGCGGCTGGACCTATATCTGTGAGGCGCTCGACCTCGAACGCTTCGCCATGCTGCCGGTTGGCCCTGTGGAAATGAAGCTCAAGGGTCTCATAGAATACGTCCGCGAAGCGACTCTCGACGGAGAACCCCTCGTAAAGGACCCAGTCGTTAGGCAGACGATCGCCAGGCTTCGTGCCGACCTAGAAGTCGCGCGCAAGCTCCAGCGCAAAGTCATCAGCGAAGCTCTCAAGGACCGCGTACCGACCGTCGAGGCCGCCATGTACAAAATGTGGCAGTCGCAGCTGGGACAGCGCATCGCCAATGCCGCTCTCGACCTGATGGGTCCTGACGGGCAACTGAAGTCGGGACAGGAAGAGGCGCCCGTAGGAGGCCGGTACGAGCGTTCCTATCGCTACACGGTCGTTGACACGATCGGTGGCGGGACCAGCGAAGTCCAGAAAAATATCATCGCTGGCCGCGGCTTGGGTCTCCCCAAAACGTTCTAGAGGCCGACAGTCGAAACCGGCTCGTCTTCCATTTATCGCACTCATTTACTCTTCCGCGCGCTCGACGAGCGCGTTCCGGAGAAGCGCATTTTGCCTCCCGAATCTTCCACTGATTCGTCGCCCAAGTCGACGCCGTCCAGCCATTTGCTCGAAGGGGTCACCGTGATCAATCTCGGTGCCGTCGGTCCCGCCGCTCGGGCTGGGCGAATGCTTGCCGACTACGGAGCGCGGGTCGTGATGATCGCGCCCGTGTCGAAGAAGGGCGCTCTCCAAACCAAGCCCGTCTATCACACGTATGGCGCGGGGCGTGGCTTCGAGCGCATGCGGCTCGATCTCAAGAGTGAGGCCGGCGTCGAAGCGCTGTTGCGGCTGGTAGAGAAGGCCGACGTGGTGATCGAATCCTATCGACCCGGCGTAGTTGACCGTTTGGGTGTGGGCTGGGAAGTGATGAGCAAGCGCAATCCAGCGCTCGTCTACTGCTCCACTTCTGGATATGGACAAGATGGGCCGGCTTCGAAGTGGGCGGGGCACGACATCAACTACTTGGCCATGTCGGGATTCCTTGCCTGCACGGAACCGCGTGAAGATGGTGGCCCGCCGATCCCAGGTGCAACGGTCGCGGATAGCGCCGGCGGTGGGATGCATGCGGTTCTCTCGATCATGGGTGCGCTCGTGAAGAAGAGCGCGACGGGGCAGGGTAGCTTCCTAGATGTTTCGGCCGCCGAAGGCATTCTGTCTCTAATGGCATTGTCTCTTGACCAATACCTAGCGACCGGAGAAGAGGCCGGGCCGCGCAAGGTTCTACTGACCGGACGCTATGCGTTCTACGACACATACGAAGCGAGTGATGGGAAATGGGTTTCGGTCGGTGCGATCGAGCCGCATTTCTATCGAAACTTGTGCGAGCTGCTTGGTCTGTCCCAGTTCGCTGGTGACCAATATGCCGACGACAAGCAGGACGCGATTCGTATGGCCTTTAAGGCTGCGTTCTTGACGAAGACCCGGGACGAGTGGACAGACCTGCTGGCTGCCAACGACACCTGTGTGGCGCCAGTTCTCACGATTCCGGAAGTCGTGGCGGATGAACATTGGCGGGCGCGCGGCGTGTTCATGCAGGCGGAGCATGAGGAGCACGGTGTCTTTGACCAGGTGTCCCCGATACTTGCAGGCGGGGTGCGTGAGCATCCTATGCATGCGGTTCGCACGGGCGACGACACGGATACCCGAAGCTTGCTGACCGAGGCAGGCCTCGGGGAAGACGAAATTTCGCAGCTGCTCGAAGAGGGCGCTGTCGAGTAGTTTAGTTTGTTTCGTCGCATAACAGGTCCTTGCGACGAGTATCACTATCGGGACGTACACCGTCCCACCAGGAGGAATAGGTATGGCTGCGAAGTCGGCTGATGATCTGCCGGAAGAGGTCCAGGGATGGATCGAGCAGGAACGCTACACAGAGGCGACGGAGTTTCCTATTGAGCAGGGGTATGTACTGACGACGCTTTCGGCGACGCAGAACGGCAATCCGCTGTACTGGGACGCCAAGGTTGCTGAGGAACTCACGGACGGACCGATTACGCTGCCGTCGATGGTGTCGGTCTGGTTCCGACCGCATGACTGGTCCCCGGGCCGCACGGAGCCAGCAGTGCCGCTCCAGCTGCACTTCGATCTTAAGGATCGACTTTCGCTTCCGGAAGCCGTGATGAGCGATAACACGATCGTATTTTATGAGCCGATCCGGCCGGGTGACGTGTTGACTACGACCCAGGTCCTCTACTCGGTGTCGGGACTCAAGACGACGAAACTCGGAACGGGACGCTTCTGGGACTTCGGTGTCCGCACCGTGAACCAGCATGGCGACCTGTGTGCGGAAGAACGCTACACGGGCTTTGGCTACAACCGAGCCTAAGGAGAAACATCATGAGTGCAGAACTTCTGAGCAGTGACGTGAGTGTTGGCGCCGACGTGCCGGTACTCGAGAAGTTGGTGAAGCCGGTGACGGTTGTTCTTGGTGCTATGGCGAGTCGCGATTGGCGACCCCAGCATCACGACTACAAGTTCGCGACGGGCAATAACGGCCTCGAAGATATCATCATGAATACGCCGAATCTGGCCTCATGGTTCGAGCGCTATTTGACGGACTGGACGGGTCCCAAGGGTCGTTTGGGACGCATCAAGTTTCGCATGAAGGATTCTGTGTATCCCGGTGACACCATGCGCTTTGCGGGCAAGGTGACGAACGTCGAGGCTGCTGCCCACGGCATGAGCTGGGTAGACGTTTCAATCGAGCTCAGCGCAGGAGACAAGAGCTGCGTGGGTTGCGAAGCGCGCATCGCCGTTCCGGATACAGCGGACGCGAATCCATGGAAGCTCAAGGGCGACGACTGGAAGCCCTAAGCTTTAGGGTTTCGCTGCTTAAAGGTTGACCGCCAGGCCTCGCCGATTTTTAGGCGATGCCTGCGGTGGCTCACGCTAAGTCCGCATGCCGGACAGGTCCCTGGACCAAAGGAATCTAAGATGGATCTCGACTTCACAGAAGAGCACGAAATGCTGCGTGATATGGTGCGAGGCGTTTGCGCCGAGTACTCCCCGCTCGAGGTCGTGCGCGAGTGTGAGAACGGTGAACGCGGCTATCCCAAGGCGCTTTGGGAGCAGCTCGTGGGACTCGGACTCGTCGGTATTCTGATTCCGGAGGAATTCGGCGGGCAAGGGCAGACGCTTCTTGAGGCGACGATCGTCTATGAAGAGTTCGGACGCTCGCTTGCTCCGGTCCCTCATTTCCACTCAGCTGTACTTTCCGCGGGTGCACTGGCAATTGCTGGAAGCGACGCCCAGAAAAAAGCATGGCTTCCGGGGATCGCGAGCGGCGAACGCATCTTGACTCCGGCTTGGCTGGAGCCGCGCAACGGCTTTGGGCCGAAGGGCGTTCAGCTTCGTGCGGAGGCCGATGGAGATGGCTTCATGCTTTCCGGCACCAAGATGCATGTGAATTTCGCGCGTGTGGCGGACCAGTTGGTCGTGCTCGCACGAACGGGCGACGGCCTAGAAGACGTAGACCTCTTTCTCGTCGATCCCAACGCACCCGGCGTAACACTCTCGCAGCGATTCAATCTCGGATCCGAGGCAACCTTTCGAGTCGACTTCGAGGGCGTGCGCGTCTCCGAAGCGGATCGAATTGGCGCGGCTGGGTCCGGATGGACCACTTGGAACACTGTCATGCTAGACGGGGTCGTGCTCGCTGCGGCACAGGCTTCAGGCGGCGCCAAAGCGGCTCTCGAAATTACGATCGACTTTGCGAAAACGCGCGAGCAATTCGGGAAGCCGCTCGGCGCGTTCCAGTCGATCTCGCACTACCTCGCGGATGCAGCCACGCAGATCGAGGGCGGCTCGACGTTAGTCTATGACGCGGCTTGGTCGAGGTCCATCGGCAAAGACACGAAGCTCATGGCTCCGATGGCAAAGCTCTTCATGTGCCATGCCTATCGCGACGTGACGGCCATGTGCCAACAGGTTTGGGGCGGAGTCGGCTTCACTATCGAATACGACATCCAACTCTACTTCCGAAGAGCTAAGCAGCTCCAAATGTCGTGGTGGGATGATCGCTACCTGGGCGAACTCGTCGCGGTTGAGGAACTTGACTAGCGAGCAAGTTGCAAGGCCATCGGCGACACGAGGATGGGTCTAGCTTAGGTGCGCGATGGATTTGGGCGCTTAACTCTCGGCCTGTTTGAGAATGCCTCGGTCTAGTAACTCCTGGATTTCCTTGGCCGAGTACCCGGCTTCGGTCGCAACGTCTCGAGTGTGCTCGCCCATCGCGGGTGCCCCGCGTCGAATCTCGGAGGGCGTGGACGAGAAGTTGCCGACCGGGCGCGGCTGGCGAAGCGGGCCCGCGACGTGATGATCCATCTCGAAGATGAGATCGTTCGCAATCACCTGGGGGTCCTCGTGGATTGTCGCGGGATCCCCAACCGTCGCGTGAGGCACATCTGCCTTGGCGAGCTGTTCCGCCAAAGTTGCGGTCGTGAAGGTGCGGAGCGCGGGATCGAGGGATTCCTGAAGCGGATGCGCATTTCGGGCGCGAGGGCCGGCCGTCGCATAACGCTCGTCCTCGAGAAGTTCTTCCTGGCCCAGCATTCGGCAAAGTGACTCGAACTCTCGGTCTTGAATGAAGCTGATCGAGATATAGCCGTCGGCTGTCGGTCGAAGCATAGGAAGCGCGGCCTTGCTGAGTGGCGCCGAAACCCCCTCGCCTAGCAGTGCGTAGTTCTGCATCCCGTCAGGCCACAGGAACGCGAGGCTTGCGTGAAGCATGGATACGTTTATGTGTTGCCCGCCGTGGCCCTGGGAGCGGGCGAAGAGCGCGGCGGTAATGAGCTGCGAAGTTTGGATGGCAGTCCCCTTGTCGCAAACGACGCTACGCACGAAATTGGGTTTGCCTGTTTCTAGGTCGGCCTGATGCATGGCGACACCGGAATAGGCCTGCATGACGGAGTCGTAGACGGCGCTCTGGGCCATAGGGCCTTTCTCGCCAAAGCCACTCACGGAAACATAGATAAGCTCCGGGTGGAGAATGCGGTACCGCGCTTCGTCGATCCCCATACGCTCGACGGCGCCAGGTCGGAAGTTCTGGACCAGAACATCCGCGCCCGCGACAAGGCGGTCGAGAACAGCAACTCCGTCGGGTTCGCGCAGATCCAGGACCATGGCTCGCTTGTTTCGATTGAAGCTCGTGAAAATCGCCGACATTCCGCCCCGGCTCGGGCCAATCGTTCGCAAACCATCGCCGCGCCCGGGCCCCTCGATCTTGATCACGTCGGCGCCCTGATCCGCAAGGATCGAAGTCGCGAGCGGTCCCGAAGCCATCGTGGTCAGGTCTATAATGCGGACGCCATCTAAGGGGCCGGCCATGCGAAATCTCCGTAACATCTAATCAGGGTCTGGTTGCAACGACTGCAGCGCCACGCGAGGCTAGCACCGACACACGGATTGAATCGAACCCAAAGGGAGGCGTACATAGTGGCCGCAGAATCAGAATCATCGTCGGACGAACGACTCAGCGCCCTCGAATCGCGTGTCGCCGAGATGGAGGGCTACCGCGCGATTCTCGACTTAAAGAGCCGCTACGGAACCCTCGCGGACGCTCGCTATACCCGGAAGGGGCCGAAGCCCCAGCCGAAGATCGATGCGATCGCCGATGAGATGGCTGCGCTCTTCACGGAAGATGCGGTCTGGGAAGGTGGCGGGTCGCTTGGGACCGCGACCGGGCGGGAGGAAATTCGGGAGCGGTTTTGCTCGCCGACGCTTCAATACTCCTGGCACTTCTTTGTGAAGCCTGCGGTTCGTGTCGAAGGGCTGAATGCGTTTGGGACTTGGGATGTACTTGCCATGATGACGACGAAGGAAGAGCGCGCGCTTTGGATGGTGGGTGTTGAGCATGATGAGTATCGGTTTGAAGATGGGGCGTGGTTGCACTCGAAGATGCGGCTAGATTCGCAGCTGATGGCGCCGTATGACCGAGGGTGGTCCGGGGCGGGGCGTTAGGCGGCGGGCATGTCTAGGGGGCGATAGTAGGTTCGCGCTAAGCACGTTTGTGGCGTAACTAGCCATTCACCGGCTTGATCATAGTCTCGCCAAGCTCCAGGATCTTCGCCTTCTTGTCCTCAACCGTACACCCGGCTGGCAACTGATACTCAAGCGGCCAACTAACAGTTCCTGTCATCCCGAGTTCAATCAACTGCCCCATCTTCTCGGGTGCAAGCTCTTCGGTCAAAGGCACTAGGCAATCAAAGGGTTCGTCCTGCCGACCGAAGCGTTTTCGCTGCGCCTGCAGCTCAGTCAGTAACTCGACTGTCTGCTCGAAAGTAGTCCCAGCCCCGGTCCAGCCATCCCCGAATTGCCCAGCGCGCCGAAGCGCCGCCTTGTTCATACCACCCACCCACATGGGAACCTTCTCGGTTGGAAGCGGGTTCATGCGCATGGCGCCGAATTTGTAGAATTCCCCATCGCCTTCGATGACGTCTCCCCGCAACAGACTCTGGATGATCGGGAGCTGTTCGTCCATGCGCTTGCCGCGCTGCTCAAAAGGGACGCCCATGAATTCGAATTCCTCGCGCAGCCAACCGGCACCGAAGCCGAGGACCGTGCGGTTCTTCGAGAAGATCGCGGCGGTGCTCAGGTCCTTTGCGATCTCGATCGGATGGCGAAGCGGCAGGATGTAGACGTTCGTGAGGAAGCGAAGCGTCTTCGTAACCTGCGAGAGCGCTGCGATCGTGGCGAAGGACTCGGGGAAAGAAGTCGAGCCATCGAAGGGCGCTTCACCGGAGTCGTCGTAGGGGTAGCGGGACGTGAAATGCTCGGGCGCGAAGAGATGATCGGCCAGCATGATGCCTTCGAAGCCGGCTTCTTCGCAGACCGGGGCGAGCTCCATCATGTCGTCGGGGTGGGTGAAGGGAATGGCTTGCCAGAACTGCATCGAATTCGGTCTCCAGGAGCGGATAGGGAAGCGCAAAGACGATTGTCTAGGCACAGGCGAATGATCGCAGAGCCCGCAGCCCGTGGCCAGAAGGTGTGGCGCACGAGCGCTCCTAATGGTTCCAGATGGCCTATTATTCGGAGCCCCTCGTAGAGGGCTCTAACGCTCGTGTCGACGCAGTCTCGTGTTGACCTCTGCAAGCGCCGCTGAGAATGAATATTTAGATTGCACGCGATCACGATTCGACTGCGATCAAGAGAACGAGGACTGAGATGCCGGATCATATCGCCGTAGTGGGAGCCTCTTTGGCTGGGTTGCGAACGGTGGAAGCACTTCGCCGTGAGGGATTCGCTGGGCGGATTACTGTGATTGGTGCGGAGGAATCACTTCCTTACGATCGGCCGCCCTTATCGAAGCAGTTCCTCGTGGACGATTGGGGCGAAGAGAAGCTCGCCTTGTCGCGCGATGGCGTGGAAGCGCTTGATGCTGAATGGAAGCTGGGGCAGGCCGCAACCTCGCTCGCAGCGGATGCGAAGCGGCTGACTTTGGCGGATGGCTCGACGGTTGAGGCGGATGCAGTCGTGCTTGCGACGGGAACCCGCGCTCGACGACTTCCCTTTGGCAAAGAACTCGACGGCATCGTCGAACTCCGCACCCTCGAAGATGCTCGGAAGCTACGCTCCGCGATTGCTTCGAAACCTCGCGTCGTTGTGGTGGGAGCCGGCTTCATTGGGATGGAAGTGGCTGCGAGCTGCCGGAAGAAGGGGCTCGAAGTCACAGTCGTAGAGCCCCTGCCTGCGCCCTTGATTCGTGGGCTTGGCTCCGTGCTAGGTGAGCGCGTTGCACGAACCCACAGGGATGAAGGTGTGGTATTCCGACTGGGTGCGGGCGTGGACGGATTTGAAGGCGAAGGTTCGGTAACGGGCGTGCGGCTCTCAGATGGCGAGATGCTTCCGGCTGAGCTCGTGATTGTGGGTGTTGGAGCGGCGCCTGCGACGGAATGGCTAGATGGGGCAGGGATCGATATCGACAACGGCGTCCTGTGCGACGCGACGGGGTCGACTTCGCGCGAAGGCGTCTACGCGCTCGGCGATTGCGCGCGGTGGGAGAATGCGAAGTATCCGGAGCGGCCGCGTTTTGAGCATTGGACGAGTGCGGTTGAGCAGTCCGAGGTCGTTGCGAAGCGGATCGTTTCAGGGGCGGCGGGGCCTCATGCGCCGGTGCCTTATGTCTGGACAGATCAGTTTCATCTTCGGATCGCTATGGCCGGCGAGATTCAGCCGGACGACGAGATGCAGGTTTGCATGGGGACGCTCGAAGAGGATCAATTCCTCGCGCTCTTTGGGCGCAAAGGAAAGTTGTCCGGGGTCGTTGCTTTCAAGCGGCCGCGGCCGTTGATGGCGCTTCGGCGGAAGCTCGCGGAGCCCGACGGGATCAGCTTTGCTGACGCGGTCGCCGAGTACTCGAGCTAGGCGAGCGTCGGACGTTCGTTTCGCACAAAGAAGAGCGCTGCGACGGCAGAGACGTTGAGCGCCGCGAAGACCGCGAAGGCTTCGTCGTAGCTACCCAGCTCCTCTCGCAAGAGCGCTGCGAACATAGGCCCGAGCGCTCCGCCGGGAAGCAGCGTCAGCGTCATCGCGCCGTAGATCTCGCCGAGATAGCGGTCGCCGAAACAGCCGCCGAGAACCAGGGGATAGACCACGTCGCGACAGGCCTGCGCAAAGCCAAACGAAAAGATGAACACCACGAGTAGAGCCGGGTGGGGAAGGGCGAGTAGCACTAATGAACTCATGGCTAGCAGCACGTAAACGACTTGCATGGCCCGCAGCCGCGGAATTCGGTCGGAGAAGAATCCACCTAGGATCTTACTCACTACGCCGAGACCGATGGCCTGACGGAATGCCGTGATGGCTTCCTCTTTGGACAGGCCTGCATCCACCAAGAAAAGAACGAACGCATCGAGCACGCCTGTGAAGTAGAAGAAGAACGAAAAGAGTGTCGCTGTTAGGATCCAGAAGCTGCGCGTTCGGAGTGCGGATCGTAGGTCGAGGTCGTCTTCCGGTTCAGCAAGAACCTGCGCGTCCGATTCGGTCCGCTCAGCGGACTCGGCTGCGTTGGGATCTCGAATCATAAAAAGCGCCGTCGGTAGCAGGATGAAAAGGGCGATGGGGATGACCGCCATCATACCTTCACGCCAGCTGGCTTCTGCGGCGACGCCCGCGACGATGGCCACGATCAGCGAGCCTCCGAGATTCGATCCGGCATAGGCGATGCCGAGTGCTAGGCCTCTATTCTTCTTGAACCACTGACTGATGACGTGTCCGACCGTGATATCGCCCATGCCCGCGGCGCAGAGTCCAACCCCGGCGATCACAACGTAGAGGCCCGTTAGGCTGTCTATGCGGGAGAAGCCGAAAAACACGAAGGCGAAGAGCGTGGCAGCAGCGGCCAATACTCGGGAGGCACCAAGGCGCACCGTGAGCCAGCCTACAAGGGGGCTCGCGAGGGATTGGAAGATTAGCTGGGGCAGCGCGACGCTGGATAGTTCCGACCGGGTGAGGTGGAGGCCTTCTACTAAGTCTACGGCCATACCTGTTCGGATATAGGTCAGGCCCAGGCCCATCTGGCAGATCAAGCACCCGAGCGCGACCCAGATCGCGCGCCCGTGAAACTCGCTGATGGAATTCCGCAGCGAGGCGAATCGATCGGTCATTCAGCTGCCTCGCGGCGTGAGGCAGCTCGCGCATGAGCAGCGGTATCCGCGTCTAGGCCCGTGCCGAACCGCGTCTGGGCGTCTTCGCGCAAAGCGCTCTTCGCGATTTTTCCACCCACGTTATGCGGGAGGGCTTCTAATAGGACCAGCGCCTCTGGCCATAGCTCCCTAGCGATTTCCTCACGCTCGAGGAATTGCTTCAGCTCGTCGAGGTCGAGAGAAGTATTGGGACGAAGCTCTACGTATGCGGCTGCACGCTCACCGAATACGGCGTCGGGGATGCCTATCGCCGCGGCGAGTGCGACTGAGGGATGAGTGGAGACGATTTCTTCGATCGCGGCGGCGGAGAGGTTTTTGCCGCCCCGAATAATGATGTCGTCGGTTCGCCCGACTACGCGGAGATAGCCCTCGTCGTCCAGTTCAATGAGGTCACCTAGCATGACCCAGCCGTCTGGGCGGATCAGCTCGGCAGTTGCCTCGGGCGCACCAAAATAGCCAACTGAGACGACGGGACCTTTGACGGCAGGCTGGCCAGCGCCGCTGGTTGTCACATCATGCCCCTGCGTATCAAATAGCCGAAGTTGCATCTCAGGGATCGGGCGTCCTGCGGTCGTGAGACGTTTCTCCGGCGGGTCTTCTGGACGCGTGGCGCTGACCGCGCCGGTCTCGTTCGATCCGTAGAACTGAAGCACGTACGCTCCGGTCGCTTCTTCGAAGGCGCGGGCGCGTTTCTCTGGGACGGCTTCACCGCCCGTAAAGAGACTGCGGAGCGCGAGGCCATCGGCATGGTCGAAGCCACCGGATTCGAGCATCAGGATGAATTGTGTCGAGACCGCACCGAGCACGGTGACTTGATGTCGTCGCATCGCTTCGATCGCTGTGGCCGCATTGAATCGTCGTTGCAGGACGGTCGGCACGCCCAACAAAGTTGGTGAAAAGTGCTGGGTCCAAAGGCCAAAGCCGAAGGGTGCGGGCAAGGCACTCATGAAGACATCATCATCTCGAAAGTGCCCGATCTCTGCGGCAAAGCGGTGGAAATGAAACCAACGGAGCTGATCGTGAATCACGATTTTGGGGAGGCCCGTCGTGCCGGAGGTCGTGTTGAAGAGCGAAGTTTCGTTCGCCGCGAGCCCGGCGCCTTCCAGCGCCTCGGGTTTAGCGAGAGGCGTATCCTGGCCGTCCTGCGTGATCGGATCATGAACGAACGCGTCGCCATGGGTGATGAGATGGGTGTCTATTTCGACGCCTTGAGAGCGGAGCGACTCGACCCGTTCGGAGGTGTCTACGCCACTCATACTCGGGGCGCTCAACAGCGTCCGTGCACCGGATAGCCGAAGCAGATGAGCGAGCTCACGCTCGCCGCATCTCGCGCCTAGCCCGAGACAAACAAGACCAGCCCGCTCCGTTGCCTGAAAGGCAATATGAAACGCCGGCCCGTCGGGAACCCAGACGGCGACCGTCGCGCCATTCGGCAGTCTGAGAGCCAAGAGCGCGCGAGCAAGTCGATCTGCGGCTTGGTCATAGCCGCGCCAATCGAGCGTGCGATTGTCAACCAGATAGGCAGGTTCGTCTGCCCTAACGCGTGCGAGTTCCCGTACACGCGCAGCTAGGGACACGGGAAAATCCATTTTCAGGTGACCTCCCGCGTGGGCTTAGGTGATCCGTGCAATTTGAGGCAGAACGATTAGAAAGTGATAGGGAGCTTCCAATATCCCTGGACGAATTCGGTGAGGAGTCGTTCTGAATTTGGCAGGTCGACTTCGTATTCCGGGTAGGCCTTCAGCAGTTCCTCGATGCAGATCTTTCCTTCGAGACGCGCGACGTTCACGCCCAGACATGAATGGGGGCCATAGCCAAAGCTCATGATGCGCGGCGGGCGACGAAGAATGTCAAATTTATCCGGCTCCGGGAATTCTCGTTCATCGCGATTGCCGGAGGGGTACAGGAACATAATATTCTGGCCCTCGGTCATCTCTTGCCCCGCGAAGGTGACCGTCTTTTTGACCTGTCGCATGAGGAACTGCGTAGGCATGTCGTAGCGCAGACCTTCGTTGTAGGCGTCCGGGATCAAGTCTGGGTTCTCGATGCACATCTTGCGCTGGTCGGGATGTTCCCAGAGTCGCATAGCAATCGTGGCGAAGGTCTTAGGGAAGGTTTCAGAGCCGCCTATGATCAACATGGCCAGATGAGAGGCTAGGGATTCATCATCTAATTTCTCACCGTTCTGCTCGAACTCAAGCAGCGTCTGGAGCACATCGTTCTTGGGGCCGCTCGCTCGTCGCTTGTGAATTTGCTCGATGAAGTACGCGAACATTTCGCCCATCGCTTCCATGCCAGCATTCGTCGCGCCGTCGTGGCCTTCTTCGCGTTTGAAAAAGCGCCATACGAGATCGTTCAGGAAGGGGCCGTCCTCGACGGGAAGACCGCTGATCGAGCACGCGACGGTTACTGCGACGTGTGCCGTCATTTCGTGAATAACATCGAGCCCTCCAGCGTCCTTGGCCTGAGCCAATCGGTCGGTCGCGATCTTGCGAATCATGGGCTCGAGCTTCGCGACTTCCGGCGCGGCGAAGGGCTTACGGAAGGAGCCGCGCAGACGGGTGTGGTCCGGCGGATCCATGTTGTTGATCATGGGGGTGACGGGTTGCACCTTCGTCATTAGATGAGCGGAGGTCGTTCCGTGGGCTGCCGTTAGATGCTTCATGTCCGCTGAGGCTTTCCAGATATCCTCGAATCGGGAGAGCGCCCAGGTGTCGTATTCCTCGAGATAGTAGGCCGGGGCCTCGTCGCGAAGCTGCTTGTAGATCGGGAGCGGATCGCCCTTCATGACCTCGTCTGAGAACGGGTTGTACTGGACCATAGGTTGACTCAATTCTCCGTGATCGGCGTGTGTATTGACGGGATCCGCCAAGCCTAGATGCGCATGCCCGGAGCCCTAATCCGAGGGCTCCTTCGTGACCGTCTCGCGGGGCCAGGAAAGTCGGGAGCGCCTTTAGAGCGACTCTAGGCCATCTAGGCCGGGTGTTTGATAACGGAACGTATAGTATCGTAATGATGTCGCTGTCGAGCCTGGGTGGGCTCGATTACGGCTGTCGCGATCAATCGCCCGAGCCGTCCCAGTCTTTTCGCCGGACGGACACATGATATGGGAAGCTTGGCCCGCGGACGGCACTTTGATGGGGGAGTTGCAGATGGCCCAGGCGGAACGTGTGAAAGGGGGACGCGGAGGCGCTCCCGGAAGCACTGGTCGGCCCCGAAGCGAGGAGGCCCATCAGGCTATTCTCGACGCCACGCTTGATCTGCTTGTCGAGGTTGGGTTCTCCTCCTTGACCGTGGAGGGCGTGGCCCAGCGCGCGGGTGTGGGAAAGGCGACGATTTATCGGCGGTGGCCTTCGAAGCTGCCTCTCGTCGTCGAAGCCTTCGGCCGCTTGCCGGGGTTCGAGGAAGTTGATTCGGGCCGTCTCGAGACCGACCTCAAAGAAACGCTAAAAACCTATCTCGCGAATTTCAACGCAACGTCTCTTGGGGCCGTCTTTCCTAGCCTCGCAGGAGAGCGCGCGCATAACCCTGAGCTCTCAAAGCTGCTTGAGCCTGTGGCCAGGGGGCGCCGTGAGCCCTTCGTTCGAATATTCGAGCGGGCCCGCGAGCGCGGCGAAATCTCCGAGGACGTGGACATCGACCTCGCGGCCGATCTCGTAGTAGGTCCGATCTCAGTCATGCTCTTTTTTCGCGGCGGCACACTGTCGCCGAAGATGGTTGGTCCGATCGTGGATCTTGCTTTGTCTGGGATCCTGAAAAAGGGCTGAGGTCAGGGCCGACTTTGTCGTTGTGCAGCGCTTAGCATGAGAACTCCGATAATCGTCATCAACGCAAATGGAATCCGCACAGCGTTTTGAGTAGAGAATTCTTCTTACTCAGGTCGGATACGATAGAGCACGTGGGGGTGCAGCAGGTCGTCGGCGTCACGCCAACGGCGCAGGCGTAGCCGATCGGTGCGTAGAGAATCTGGGGTTGCAGGCATCTTCGTTAGTCCGAGTAGTTCTCACGAAGCTCGTGCTTCTGGATTTTTCCGGTGGGATTGCGCGGGATTTGGTCGATGATCTCAAGCTGCTCTGGGATCTTTTGGACCATGAGCTGCTGATCACGCAAGAACTGCTGCATTTCTTCGAAGGCGATCGGGTCGTTCCCGTCTTTGCATTCGATGACCGCGCAGCATCGCTCGCCGGAACGGACGTCGGGGAGTCCTATGACAGCGACGTCCGCGACCTTGGGGTGTTGATAGAGGAGGTCTTCGACTTCTTTGGCGGGAATGTTCTCACCCTTGCGGATGATCACGTCCTTGAGGCGGCCCGTCACCACGCAATAGCCTTCGGTGTCGAGATAGCCGAGATCGCCGGTATGGAAATATCCGTTCTCGTCAAAGGCGGCGGCGTCGAGAGATGAATCTAGATAGCCGCGAAAGAGCTGCGGTCCCTTGCATCGGAATTCGCCTTCTTCGCCGGGCCCGGCGAGCGAGCCATCGTCCTTAACCACTCGAAGATCGACCTCAGGCAGTGCAATACCGCCTTCTGACTCCGCCAGCATCTGCGAGGGATCGTCGAATCGGCTCATAGTGAGGATGGGTGCCTCAGTCATTCCGTATCCAGAGAGGACGCCGACTCCGCCCATCTCATCGACGAGGTCGTAGTGCAGCTGCGGCGGCTTGGGTGCACCGCCGCCCGGGAAGGCGCGCATATTCGGAAAGAGCGGCTTCGTTTCGCTCTCGCGATGTGCCGCGAGATAGGCTTCGTGGAAAACAGTCCCCGCAGAGCCGAGGGTGACCCCGTGCTTCACGAGCGTAGACATGGTTGCCGGATCGGCAAAGTTTTCGATTAGGATATGGGTGCATCCATAGGACAGCGCGGACTGCAGCCAGTTGATCCCGCCTATATGTGTGAAGGGAAAGACGAAGGCGACGCGATCTTCGGGACGCATATCTAGAGCGATGCTCATGCCCTTGGCCGCCGCCCATAACGACGCATCTGTGTGTTTTACGCCTTTGGGGTCGGCGGTGGTGCCGCTTGTGTAGAAGAGCCATCGCACAGGCAGTTTGGCGGGATCGAGAGCCGCAGGTGCTGGCGGGAGCTCGACTTCTTCTCCTGCACCGGGCAGATCGTGATCGACGACAAGAGTTTGCAGGTCTTCGTGTTCGGCAGCGATTTCGGTCGCCATGCCCGGGTAGTCGAAGCCTCTCCACTCGGGCGGTGTCACGAGTAGGCAGGGCTTGCACTGATTTGAGATGAACCGGACTTCGCGGGTGCGGTAGATCGGCAGAATCGGATTCTGGATCGCATCGAGTCGCGAGAGGGCGCCGACCAAGATCATCGATTCCATCCGGGTCGGAAGCATCCAGGATACGACCCGACCGGGCCCGACGCCGAGACCGACGAGACCACGAGCGGTTCGCAGGCACTCGTCGCGGTACTTGCGGAAGTCCATTTCGCGTCCGTCCCCGTCAATGGCCAAAATCGCATCGGGCGTCGCATCGGCACGGGCTTCGATGAGCTGCCAAAGGGTCGCGGTCTCGATCATCTCGTACTTCTCCGGGTGAGGCTGGGGAGCGCGCGCTGGGCGCCGTGGAGACTCAGAATAGCCTGCTAGCAGCTAGCTTCCGCACATGATAATGGGACTCTTGATCGTACGTATTCAACGCGAGTGCGGGCACTGAGGGGTTTGATTCGATCCGCAGCGTATCGTAATGTACATACACGCCCACGGTTCTATCGCCAGACACCTAAAGAGTCCCAGAGGAAGGTTCGCAATCATGGACGCCCAATTCACCGAAGAAGACGAGGCGTTTCGCGCCGAGATCGCTGGTTGGCTCGAAGCCCACTTGTGTGGGGAGTTTGAAATCGTAAAGGGGCGCGGTGGGCCCGGCGATGAACATGCGCTTTTCGAAGAGCGCCACGCATGGGAACGCCTGCTCGGCGAACATGGCTGGATCGGAATCGGCTGGCCGAAGAGTGTCGGCGGTCGTGAACTTTCGATTACGCAGCAAATGATCTTCTATGAAGAGTACGCCCGGGCCGGCGGTCCCGGACGCGTCGGTCATATCGGCGAGGGCCTACTCGCACCCACGATTATCCATTTTGGAACCGAGGATCAGAAGAAGCGATTCCTGCCCAAGATCATGTCGGGGGAGGAAGTTTGGTGTCAGGGGTATTCCGAGCCGAGTGCTGGATCTGATTTGGCCGCCGCACAGATGCGCGCTGAGCTCGATGGCGATGACTGGGTGTTGAACGGACAGAAGGTTTGGACTTCTGGTGCCGAGTGGTCGGATTGGTGTTTTCTTGTTTGTCGAACCGATCCAGACGCACAGCCTAAGCATCGCGGCATTTCGTATATTCTGTGCCCGATGGATCAGCCCGGCGTGGAAGTTCGCCCGATCGTGCAAATGACCGGAGACTCGGAATTTAGCGAGACCTTCTTCTCTGACGCACGCACGCCGAAAGAAAATATCGTCGGTGAAGTGAATGGCGGCTGGGCCGTGGCTATGGGGACGCTTGCCTTTGAGCGCGGGGCCTCGACACTTGGCCAGCAGATGAGTTTCCAGAATGAACTCGACGAGGTCATCAAGGTCGCCAAGGAGAATGGGAAATCGAAGGATCCATTGATCCGCCAGCGCATAGCAGAAGCTTGGAGTGGTCTTCGGATTCAGCGCTACCACGCTCTCCGTACGCTCTCTGGTTCGGACGAAGCGGATCCACCGCCCTCGTCGAGCATTTCGAAGATCTTCTGGGCCAGCTGGCATCGCGATCTGGGAAAGCTTGCTATGGACGTGATGGGTGCAGACGCGGAGCTTGCAGAAGGAGCTCCCTACGATCTCAGCGGCCTCCAGCGAATGTTTCTATTCACACGCTCCGACACGATTTACGCCGGCTCGAACCAGATCCAGCGCAACATCATTTCCGAGCGCGTGCTAGGGCTTCCGCGGGAGCGTCGTTAGGCGCGGTGCTTGCCCCGCCGTAGGGCTTCCGATGGCGATCTCTTGAATGACTCACCCGTGCTCGCGCAGGCCACCTGGCCCTAACGAACGCGAATCGATCGCGCTCATCACTCCGCGCGAGAAAGCAAACTCATCCATGGCTAAGCTGCCGACACCGGACTATGTCGCCCCTCACGATCTGTTGAAGGGCAAGACGGTACTCATGACTGCCGCGGCGGGAGCCGGGATAGGTTTCGCGACGGCGCAAAGATGTGCGGAAGAGGGCGCACGCCTTTTTATCAGTGACATCCATGAAAGACGCACGGCGGAAGCCGCAGAGAAGTTGTCGGAGATCTCGGGACAGCCATGCGGATACCGGCTTTGCAACGTGCGGGACGATGACGACGTCCGCGCACTAGTCGATGCCGCGACTCAAGAGATGGGCCATATCGACGTAGTGATCAATAATGCCGGACTCGGCGGAGAAGTTCCGATCGTGGATATGTCCGACGATCAATGGGGCGCCGTCATGGACATCACGCTGAACAGCGTGTTTCGAATGACGCGTGCCGTGCTGCCGCATATGATGGAGCGGCGTTCCGGAGTGATCGTGAACAACGCTTCCGTTTTGGGTTGGCGTGCACAGACAGGACAGGCGCATTATGCAGCGGCCAAAGCTGGTGTCATGGCACTCACGCGCTGCTCCGCGATGGAAGCGGCTGAGTACGGGATTCGAATTAACGCGGTGGCGCCTAGCCTCGCGGTTCATCCCTTCCTCGTGAAAACGACGCCTCAGGAGTTGATCGACGAACTAGAAGCGAAGGAAGCTTTCGGCCGAGGGGCAGCGCCTTGGGAAGTGTCTAATGTCATGGTGTTCCTGGCGAGCGATTACTCGTCGTACATGACGGGCGAGATTGTCGCGGTCTCAAGTCAGCAAGCCTGATCTAAGCGGTTCGTAATCCGACCGCAGCCATCTGGAGAAACTGAGAGGCTCCGCCGCGCGCGGTTCGCTTCGTGGCACTCTACACTTTCCTAAGCAGCGACCACGATGGCTCACCGGCGATTCTTCCGGGTCGGTCGTCTGCGAACAAGAGCAATCCAAGTCATCAGGAGTCATTGCAAGCTATCTTTGAGCTGCCGGGTGGCACTGCGTTCGATCGGTCGAAGGACTATGTCGATGGAGTCAGTGCGGCTACGTCGCAGTCGCTCCGGAGGAACCAATATGTCTATTGTCGAAGAAGTCACCGCGCAGATGAAGGCCGCCATGAAGGCCAAAGATCAACCTCGGCTATCGACGCTGCGCTCTATGCGTGCCGCCTTTTTGAATGAGATGAAAAGGGATGGGTCAGACGTGGTTTCTGATGAGGTCGCGGAGGGCCTTATGCGCAAGCTTGAGAAACAGCGCAAAGAAAGCATCGAGGCGTTTGATAAGGGGGGGCGGCCGGAGATGGCGGAGAGCGAACGCGCCGAACTCGCTGTGATTCAGGAGTTTTTGCCGCAGCTCGCGGATGAGGCGGAGACCCGCGGTTGGGTCGAAGCGGCGATCGCGTCGACTGGCGCGTCCGAGAAGAAAGATATGGGCAAGGTCATGGGCGCGCTCATGAAGGACCATAAGGCCGAGGTAGACGGCAATATCGCCCGAAAGATCGTTCAGGAGCTACTGGTCTAGGCGGTATAGAAGCGGCTGATGGTCTCGATGATGCAGGCGGGGCGATCATTCCCTTCGATCTCGATCAAGATCGTCACCTTCACCTGGATTCCTGCGTCCTTTGTTTCTTCGACGGTCGTGATGGATCCAGTGCCGCGGATCTTCGAGCCAACCGTGACGGGGGAGGGGAAGCGAATTTTGTCGCAGCCGTAGTTCACGCCCATGGACGTGCCCTGGACTTCCATGAGCTGCGGCAAGAAGAGATTCGCCAGCGAGGCTGTTAGGTACCCGTGCGCGATCGGTGCGCCGAAGGGGCCTCCCTTGGCCTTTTCAACATCGACGTGAATCCACTGATGATCGCCGGTTGCATCCGCGAAGGTGTTGATGCGCTCTTGGTCGATCTGGAGCCAGTCGGTTGCGCCGAGGTCTTCGCCGACGCAGTCCTTGAGTTCATGAGGGGTCTTGAATACGCGCATGGGGATCAGAGCTCCAGGTGCTGGGCGATTCGTTCGCGGTGGAAGCTGGGATTGCCGAGCCAGTTTTCGCTGGCCCGGGCCCTTTTGAAATGTAGGTGCGGTTCGTATTCCCAAGTGAAGCCGACTCCGCCGTGAATCTGGATGCTGTCGGCTGCGCACTTGAAGTACGCCTCGGAACACCAAGCCTTCGCGAGCGAGGCGTTCGAGGAGAGATCATCGGACTTGTCATCCGCGATACATGCAGCGTAGTAGAGGGCCGACCGGGCTGACTCAACCGCGATCATCATGTCGGCGCACTTGTGTTTGAGAGACTGGAACGATCCAATGGGGCGGCCAAATTGCTCACGCTCCTTGGCGTAGGCCACCGAAAGGTCGAGGCATTTCTGCGCACCGCCAACCTGTTCGGCGGCCAATGCGATCGCAGCAAGATCGAGGGTGCGACGCAGGCCGGGCCAAGCCGCGCCGGGCTCGCCAAGGCATGCATCTGCGGATACTCGTACCGCCGATAACTCAATTTCTGCTATTCGCCGAGTCTGGTCCATCGTCGTGAGCATCTTGCGAGAGACGCCGTCTGCGTCGCCGTCGACTGCAAAGACCGAAAGACCATCCTCTCCAGTCGTTCCCGGAGCGCGCGCCACTACAAGCACGAGATCCGCCGAGTGGCCATCGACCACCCACGCCTTGGTGCCGTTCAGTACGAACCCGTCGCCGTCAGGCGTTGCCGTCGCGCTAATCCCATCCGCGTCCCACTGCCCACTCGCTTCCGCGAAGGCGAGGGTGGCGGTATGGGTGCCTTCAGCGATCGCGGGAAGCCGTTCCTGCTTCTGGGCTTCCGTACCGCACTCAAGGATCGTATTCGCCCCAAGCGCCACTGTTGAAAAGAAGGGTGCGCATAACACTGACTCACCCGTCGCTTCAAGTAAGACGGCTAAATCAACAAAGCCGAGGCCGAGGCCGCCATATTCCTCAGGAATATGCACGCAGCACCATCCGAGTTCGGTGCCTATTCGGTTCCAAACTTCGGCATCGTAGCCGAGCGGCGTCTGCATGACGTCGCGGACTTTTTCGGGATCCGATGCATCGGCCAGAAAGCTGCGCGCCATGACGCCGAGTTCTTCTTGCTCTTCGCTGAAGCTGAAGTCCATATCAGGTTCCGTGCACCTTCTGCGGGGGGAGAGCCTCGCCAATCAGTTCCATCACCTTGGCACCGATTTCATCCGGCGCCCACTTGGCATTTTTGTCGTAAGTCGGGCCATCGCGCCAGCCGTCGGAGACGCCGATTAAGCCTCCCTTAACTTCGAAGACACGCCCAGACACTTCACGTGAATCAGGCGAGCCGAGCCAAACGACGAGAGGCGAAACATTGCCCGGGTGCGACTCGTCGAAGGCATCCCCTTCCGGCGGCTTCATGTCCGTGAAAATTGCTTCCGTCATACGAGTGCGCGCGGCGGGGGCGATCGCGTTTGAGGTCACGCCGTAGCGTCCTAGCTCAGCGGCTTGGACGAGGGTGAGGCCTGCGATACCTGCCTTGGCGGCGGAGTAGGTGCCTTGGCCGACGCTGCCCTGGAGGCCAGCGCCGGAACTCGTGTTGATGATGCGTGCATCGACGGTCTCGCCTGCCTTCGACTGCGCGCGCCAATATTCACACGCATGCTTCGAGATGCAGAAGTGGCCTTTGAGATGGACGTTGATGACCGCGTCCCACTCTTCTTCCGAGGTCGAGACGAACATGCGGTCTCGCAGGAAGCCAGCGTTATTAACGACGACGTCGAGGCGGCCGAAGCTGTCGAGGGCTTGTTCGACGATGCGCTTTCCGGTGGCGAATTCGGAGACGCTATCGGTATTCGCGATCGCTTCTCCGCCCATCTCCTTGATCTCGTTGGCCACTTGTTGGGCGGGGCCGTCGGAGCCTCCTTCGCCGTGGTTGGAAACGCCTAGGTCGTTTACGACGACCTTGGCACCTTCCGCCGCAAAGGCGAGAGCATGTTCACGGCCTAGGCCGCCACCAGCGCCGGTCACAATGACGACGCGTTCATCACAGATTCCCATCTGTTCGTTCCTTTTTGTCTCCCCGTGTTGGTGCCACGGGTGTTATGCGGAGCGAGTGCCCCGTTTACCAGGCTGTGGCCTGGCGAGGAGTAAATTAGAGTCGCTCGAGGATCGTGACGTTCGCTTGGCCGCCACCTTCGCACATGGTCTGGAGGCCATAGCGTGACCCGGTTCTTTCCATCTCGTTTAACAGAGTCGTCATGAGTCGTGTGCCCGTCGCACCGATGGGATGACCCAGGGCCATGGCGCCGCCATTCGGGTTGACCGTGGACATGTCGGCGTCGAGCTCTTTCTGCCACGCAAGAACGACCGGTCCGAAAGCCTCGTTGATCTCGGTGACGCCCATATCGCCCATCTTCATACCGGTCTTTTCCAAGGCTCGCTTGGTTGCGGGAATGGGTGCTGAGAGCATGAAGACGGGATCATCGGCGAGTACTGAGATGTGGTGTACTCGCGCCCGGGGCTTGAGCCCGTGCTCTTTGACGGCCTGTTCCGAGGCGATCAATACCGCAGTCGCGCCGTCGGAGATCTGGCTTGCATGGGCCGCGGTGAGCTTTCCTCCTTCGACTAGTGGCTGTAGGCTGGCCATCTTTTCAGGATTCGGTTCGCGCATGCCTTCGTCGTTCTCGACGCCGTTGAGCGGAAGGATCTCGTTCTTGAATCGGCCTTCCTTCGTTGCGGCAATGGCGCGGAGATGACTATTGATGGCGAGCTCGTCGAGGGCCTCGCGGGAGATGTCCCACTTTTCAGCGATCAATTCGGCGCCCCGGAATTGCGAGATTTCCTGATCACCGAACCGTTCGACCCAACCCGTCGATCCCGAGAAGGGATCATCAAAGCCCAGATCGACGGCGCAGGTCATCGCCGAGGAGATCGGGATCTGACTCATGCTCTGCACGCCGCCCGCGACGATCAAGTCCGCCGTGCCACTCATGACGCCCTGTGCGGCAAAGTGAACTGATTGCTGGGACGACCCGCATTGGCGATCAATCGTGACGCCAGGGACGTGCATGGGAAGTCCCGCGGCGAGCCAGCAGGTTCGTGCGATATCGCCCGCCTGAGAACCGATCGTGTCGCAGCATCCGAAAATCACGTCTTCTACGGCGCCCGGATCGATGCCGGTTCGATCCATCAGCCCCTTCAGCACGTGGGCCCCCAGATCGGCGGAGTGGATGGTTGAAAGACCGCCATTGCGTCGGCCGACCGGGGTGCGGACGGCATCGATAAGATAGGCCTCGGGCATTGTTAAATCTCCTGGCGGGTGTTGCTCCGCGAGTCGTTTTACATGAACCCGCGATCGCTCGTGTAGTCAATCTAGCGAGCGGACAGCGAGTGTGAAGAGTGTTGGACCGGACAGGCCGAGTAACGGCCTTTGGGATTGTCAGCGCGTGCAGAGCACCGAGGACCCGTGGCCAAAGAGGCCCTGATTTGCCGTGATGCCTGCCTTGGCACCGTCGACCTGCCGCTCTCCCGCTTGACCGCGTAGCTGCCAAGTGAGTTCGCAAACCTGAGCGATGGCTTGTGCTGGAACGGCTTCACCGAAGCAGCCGAGTCCGCCGGACGGATTGACCGGGATACGGCCGCCGATTTCTGTGTCGCCATTTCGCAGCAACTGTTCCGCTTCGCCGGGCTTGCAGAGTCCAATGTTCTCGTACCAATCGAGCTCGAGCGCGGAGGACAGGTCGTAGACCTCTGCGAGGTCCATATCCTCCGGGCCGAGGCCCGCTTCTTCGTACGCGGCATAGGCGATCGAATCTCGGAAGCTGCGGTCAGGGGCCGAAATTCCGGCAGCGGAGTCCGTAGTGAAGTCTGGCATGTCGATCACGGTCTGCGGAAAGGTCGGTGAAATCGTCGAGACGCCCGAGATCTTGACCGGGTTGGCGATGCCCTTCTTCTTGGCGTAGTCCATCGACGTAATGACGAGGGCGGCACCGCCGTCGCTGGTCGCGCAAATTTCAAAGAGTCGCAGCGGCGCCGACACAAGCGGCGAGGCGAGCACTTCCTCTTCGGTAAACAGCTTGTTGTAGCGAGCCTTGGGGTTCGCGATGCCGTGCTTGGAGTTCTTCACCTTTACTCGGGCGAAGTCCTGCTCAGTCGCGCCGTAGAGATCCATACGGCGCTGTGCCCAGAGGCCGAAGTAGGTCGGGTTTGTAGCTCCGAGGAGTCGGAACCTCAGCCAGTCTGGGTCAAGTGTGCGTTCGCCCTTGTTCGGCGCAAGGAAACCCTTGGGTGTTGTATCTGCGCCCACAACAACGACGACTTCCGCCATGCCCGCGAGAATGCGTGTGCGGGCGATGTCGATGGCTTGAGCACCTGTAGCGCAGGCTGCATAACAGCTGGCGATTGGAATGCCTGTCCAGCCCATGGCCTTTGCAAATGTGGCACCGGCGACGTAGCCGGGGTAGCCGTTGCGCATGGTGTCGCCGCCGACGATGAAGTCGACGTCTTTCCAATCCACGCCAGCGTCTTTGATTGCGTCCTTGATGGCTACCACGCCGTATTCGGCGAAGTTGCGTCCCCATTTGCCCCATTGATGCATGCCTGCACCAAGGATTGCGACATCATTCTTGCTCATTGTGTACTCCAGGCCCGCGATTCGCGGGGATTCGGATCGGTTGGATTTAGAGTGGCGGCTAGGCTGTTAGGCCGGAACCGGTCGCCATTTCCAGACCATGTATTCGTTCTCATCATCTTCGTAGAGCGTGGCGAGCTCGAGCTTCATGTCCATGCCGACTTCGATGTCCGCCGGATCAACACCGTCTGCGAGCTGGCCAAGGACGACCATTTTCTCATTGTCGAGCTCAACAGCCGCGACGGTGTAGGGCTCGAAGGGGTCGGGGGCGAGGTAAGGCTCCGGGGGCTTGTAATGGTTCGTCGTATAGGACCAAAGCTTGCCAGTGTTCGAGAGCGCGACTTCCTTGAAGTCGGCATCCGCATGACCCGGAGCATGACTGATGGCGACGTCCTTCGGGAAGAAATAAGTGCCGCTGCTCTCATCGAGGTAGCCGAGTAGCTGCGGGTTGCTTTCGTCCATGGTGAGCCATCCTTCGATGGCGGGGACGCGGGTCTTGCTCATGTCTTTTACTCCTTGGGCTCGGTCCGAGANNCCGAGAGGATTTTCTTAATGAGGTCTGTACCTGTTTCAGCCTATGCGGGTGGGCTGAATCCAAAATGCTCGGCGGGCAGGGTGTCCTCGAATAGGGCGCCTGCGACGCGTTCTCGATGCCATGCGGTCTCGCCCCAGGCGAGGTCCAGAGTCCAGGCGCGTCGCATCCAAACGTGCAGGTCCTGCTCCCAGGTGTAACCGAGGGCGCCATGAACCTGGAGAGAGGTGCTCGAGCCCTGAAGCGCGGCTTCACCTGCAGCGATCTTCGCGGATGAGACATCGACCGATCGACTGGTCGTGTCGTTGGCAACTGAATAGGCGGCGCGGTCAACGTGACTGCGTGCGTATTCCAGCGCCACCTTGATGTTGGCGACCTGATGTTTGACTGCTTGGAAGCTGCCGATTGGAACGCCGAACTGCTTTCGCTCCGTCGTGTACTCGACCGACATGGCAATCAACTGATCACACGCTCCTAGCTGCTGCGCAGCCGCTGCGAGGGCACCACGGTCGAGGGCCATGCCTTCGAGTCGATCTGCGTCTGCGCCGCGAGCGATGCACTGGTCATCCTTGGCATCGAACTCAACCGTCGCGAGCTTCTGAGAAGGATCGTTGGATTTCTGCGGTGTGATACGCGCATCGGCGGCGGGTACTGCATAGAGGCCGTCGCCGGATCGCAGGATCAAGAGATCTGCGCATTCCGCTTCAGGCACCAAAGGTGACGTCGGCTGAGCGACCGCGATGATTGCGTCGCCGGTGGCGATCTTAGGCAGCCATTCCGAAGCGAGTGCAACGTTTCCACAATCTCGAATTAGTGGCGCACCGACTGCGGCCGTCGGAACGACGGGTTCTGCTAGGCCGGCACGACCGATCTCGATCATGACTAGAGTGAGGTCGACCTCGTTCATCCCGAGGCCCCCGTACTCTTCCGGTACGAGCAGGCCGGGCACGCCAATTTCGGCGAATTTGGCCCAGAACTCTTTCGAGCGTCCGTTCTCGGTGTCCCATTGTGCGCGTACGAACTCGACCGGGCATTCACCCTTGAGGAAGTCGCGGACTGCTTCTTGAAGTGCTCTCTGGTCTTCGGTGAAGTCGAACTCCATCTCGTCGCTCTCCTTCTTCTACTTGCGCGGCATGCCGAGAATTCGCTCGGCGATGATGTTGCGCTGAATTTCGTTAGTGCCGGCATAGATCGGACCGGCGAGGGCGAAAATATATCCATCGAGCCATTCGCCGACATCACCAGCCTCGGACGATCCCGCGAGCAGTTCAGCTCGGTACCCGAGCAGCTTGAGCGCCGTCTCGTGCATCTTCGTGTCGAGTTCCGACCAGAAGATCTTATTGAGGCTCGCCTCCGCACCAATCTTGCCGCCGGCCATGAGTCGAGAAACGGTTTGATAGGTGTTGAGCGTATACGCCTCAGCATCCATCCAGCATTGCGCCACGGTGCGACGGAGTTCCGGAGCCACGAAGGCGCCGCTTGCGACCGTCTTCTTATAGAGGTTCACGAGCTTGCGCGCCGTGTCCTGGAAGCGGGCGGGGCTGCGCAGCATCAGGCCACGCTCGAAACCGGCGGTTGCCATAGCGACTTCCCAGCCCTTGCCTTCGTCGCCGAGCTGATTCTCAATCGGCACACGGACGTCGTCAAAGAAGACTTCTGCGAAGGCCTTTTTATTGTTTAGCTTCTCGATCGGTCGCACCGTAATCCCGGGCGTGTCGAGTGGGACAAGAATGAACGTCAGGCCGTTATGCCGCTTGGAGTCGGGATCGCTTCTGAACATGCCGAAGAGCCAATGTGCGAAGGCGCCACGGCTTGCCCAGGTCTTTTGACCATTGATCACGAAGTCGTCGCCATCTTTGATTGCGGTCGCTTGAATATTAGCCATGTCCGAGCCTGCGTTCGGCTCCGACCAACCCTGTGCCCAGACTTCTTCTGAAGAAGCCATCTTCGGGAGGAAGCGTGCCTTCTGCTCAGGCGTGCCGACTTCCATGATTGTCGGGCCGAGCAAAAAGATGCCGTTCTGGTTCACTCGTCCAGGAGCGCCGGCGCGGAAATACTCTTCCTCGAAGATCAGCCATTCAAGCAGGTTGGCGCCGCGACCGCCGTACTCGACGGGCCAGGGCACCATTGCGAAGCCGCCAGCGTGAAGCTTCTTCTCCCAGGCACGATGAGCCTCGAAGCCTTCCTTCGTATCGAAGGAGGGGAGCTTTTCTTTGGGAGCATTCGCCTCGAGCCAACTGCGCGCCTCCTTGCGGAAGGCATCTTGTTCGGGCGTGTAGTTCAAATCCATATTGATCGGGTCCTTCTAGAATTTCGCGTCGCGCTTTTCGACGAATGCGTCGCGCGCTTCCTGAGAGTCGGGAGTCGTGTAAAGCTCGAGCGTGAATCCCTGCTCGAAGCGGTAGGACTGCTTCGGGTCGAGAAGTTCTATGCCGTTGAGCGCTTGCTTACCTAGACGCAGGGCTTGTGGACTCTTGCCCGCTATCGAACGGGCGATTGTCATCGCTTCGTCGCGTAGCTTCTCGCGCGGAACGACCGCGGTGCAGCCGCCATGACGGAAGAGTTCTTCGGCGCCGATCGTCTCGCATGTATAGAGCATGCGCCGAGCCTTCTGGACACCGACCAGTCGCATCAAATGTGTCGCCGCGCCGAGGGCTCCGCGGTCGATCTCGGGAAGCTGGAAGGTCGCATCCTCTGAAGCGATGACGAAGTCGGAGGCACCGGAGATTCCGATGCCGCCCCCAATGCAGAAGCCGTGGACGGCGGAGATTGTAGGGACGGGGCAGTCATAGACCGCCGCGAAGCTGTCGTAGCAGCCACGATTCAGCTCTACGATCAAGTCGCCATTCTCGGCGAGTTCCTTGACGTCCACGCCGGCCTGGAAACCACGACCTTCGGAGCGAATGACGACACAATTCACGTCGGAGTTCTGGCCGAGCGCCGTCATCTTCTCGGCGAACTCGCGCCAGCCGGCATTGTTGAGAGCGTTCACGGGAGGCGCGTTGATGATCAACTCGCCGACGCCGTCTTTAATTTCGATGTCGATGGCCATTATGGTTGTTAGGTCCTCGGTCGTGGGAGTACGTTTGAGATGCGCGAGTTGCAGTTTGTGGGCGAGGGCGAGGAAGGCAGTTGGAGTGATTTGGGGAGGTTGAAAAGGATTTGACGAGAGAGACTAGACGGCGCTAGAGCGCGAGTCTTTTGAGGGTTTGCTCGGCTTCTTCCATGATGCTGCGGATCAAATCGTCGCAGGTCGGACGGTCGTCGATCACGCCGGCCACCGTGCCGCTCGCGAGATAGCCGTTAACAGGGTCACCGTCTGCGACGCCGACGCGCGCGAGGATCGGAGCGTTGGCGGCCATGATCGTTTGAGAGATCGACAAGCCCTGGTTGCGACGCATCGCGAAGCCGCTCTTCAGCAGTTCCGGAATCGAGGCACCCGTTTCGGCCTGGAGTGCTCGCGCGCTCTGCAGGGCGAGAATGAGTTTGCGGATCGGGCCAGCTTTTTCGAGCTTGCCGAGGAGTTCGTTGGCGACCATGCGCTGTGGCATGCCGTCGAGGGCGGTACTCACGACAACATCGGCGATGCTGGCTTTCTGATATCGCTCGAAGCTGGCCGGCGGGAGTGGGCTCTCCGCAGTCATCAGGAAGCGGGTGCCCATAGCGACGCCTTCGGCGCCGAAAGCGAGGGCAGCGACTAAGCCGCGTCCATCCCGGAAGCCACCTGCTGCGACAATCGGGACGTCGACCAAGTCGGCGCTCGCTGATGCGAGAAGCGTCGAGGGCGTCGTGCCGGTATGTCCGCCGCCTTCACCGCCTTGGACGATGATGATATCGGCGCCGAGTTGTTGGGCTTTACTGGTGTGTTTGACCGCACCGCAGGTCGGGACGCACACCACGCCACCATCTTTCAGAGACTGAATCAACTCGGCGCTCGGCGCACGGTTGTAACCCGCTGCGCGAACGCCCTGACGAATGATCGCTTGCGAGATCACATCCGCGCCGGGAGCATCCATCAGGAAGTTGACGCCAAAAGGCCGGTCCGTGAGCTCTTTGATCTCGAGGATCGCGCCTTCGACTTCATTCGGCGGAATCGTGGCGGCAGCGAGGAACCCGAAGGCACCTGCATTGCAAGCGGCGGCGACGAGTTTCGGCGTGGCGACCCATCCCATTCCCGTTTGGAGAACCGGATAGTCACAACCGAGCAACTCGGTGACGCGCGTCTTCAGGGGGGTAGCCACGATACGTTGAGACTCCATTCGGATCCACCTTCGGTCGGGAGCGAGTCCCGCCGGGCCAATCCGAGTCGTGTTATTCGGGGCTCCGGACTTCGCGTCCGAGGAATCCCTTGGGATCGAGAGTGTCACGGATCAGCGCAAGCTCATCCGCGGTTGGCATCCGTGTCTCGGGCACGACTTCATCGATCACGAGCTCGAAGCCTGTGTTCTCGACGACCTGTTCAACGGTGACGCCGGGGTGAACCGACTTTAGCCGCATGCGCTTCTCGGGCGTCGCGAAGTCGTATACCGCGAGGTTGGAGATCACGAGGCGAATGTCGTGGGCTTTGGTCGAGGCGGGATCGAGCTTCGCGGCTCGGTCGTTGCCAACGCCCGAGACGATGTCCACTTCCGGCACGAATACCTTCGCCGTCTGGTTAGCGACCCAATAACTCGTGGTATGCGAAATCGTATTGCCCGGCGCGCCGCGCATGCCGAGGAGCTGGGCCTTCGGCTTGGCGTGTTCGCCGATGCACGCAAAGTTTTGGTTGCCGAACTGATCGATCTGGCTGGCGGCCATGATGACGTGTCGGTTGCCGTTCCAGAGGTGATCGAAGATTGCTCGGAATGGCAGCCACGCTTCGACGACCAGGTCGTTGCCCGGGCCAGAGACGGGACTCGGGTTGTCGACAACGGTGCAGACACCGTCGGTCATGAGCAGGTCGGGCTCAAAGGTCGCCTTTGCTAGGCGGGCCCCGATGGCTGGTGCCGTTCCGAAGCAGCTCGCCAGGATCTCGCCGTTGCCACGAAAGGCATCAGCACAGGCGACTGCACAAATTTCACCGCGGGTAGCCTCACTCATTGGTTGCGCACCGCCTCTTGGTACTCGGTCTCTGTGTCGAGGTCGAGGTAGGTCTTCTTGAACTCGAGCCAGGCTTCTTCGTCCTTGGCCGTAGCTGCGTAGGCCTTCTGGAAGGCCTCGTCGCGTCCGTAGTCGGGCATGCACTCTGTAAAGTGTGCACCGTTAGGTGCTTCGATTACGCCATCGACCATGGTGCGATTGATGATGCGGGATTGGAGCGGACCAGCGCCAGCCATCTCGCTCGTCTCCATGATCTTCTCGACAGTCATGAAGCGCTTCTTGGCCGCGCGGCAATACATATCATCGAAGTAGGGATCCGGGCCGAGGTATTGGCCATTGCCACGAATGTCGCCGCGATTCATGTGGATGAAGGCGACATCGAGCTCAATCGCCGGCATGGCCACCAACTCTTCGCCGTCGTCGTAGGGCGACTTCACGAGCTTGAGATCGGGGTTGATCTTCATCACGTCGGAGCCGAGGCCGGAACGGGTCGGGAGGAAAGGCAGTTTGTGCGAGGCGGCCAGGAGTCCCCACTGCAGCATGCCTTCATCGAGCTCAGCGGCTTCGATCGCACCAGCCTGCCGCGCCTTTCGGAAATGCGGCTCGAGGGCGATCGAGTCAAGGGATACAAAGCCGTACGTGAGCTTCTTGACCTTACCGGCATTGCAGAGGAGCCCGACATCGGGTCCGCCGTAGGTCACGACCGTTAGGTCTTTCACGCTCGATCGCAGGATCTCGCGCACGATGGACATCGGCTTACGCCGGGAGCCCCAGCCTCCGATGCCGATCGTCATTCCGTCTCGGAGCTCGGCAACTGCCTCTTGCTCCGTAGTCCGCTTGTCCATGGATGGCATTTCCTTTTGGTTCGCTGGTCAGCTCACAGAGGCCTGAGAGGCTCCGAGGAGTCAGCGATCGCCCGTGTGCTGCACTAGGCATTCGAAGTCGTGAGTCCCTTATTCACTGGCTGGGAGCGCACCCACAGGGAGCAGTCCGAGTTCGCGAAAAAGAACCGGTTTGTCGTGGAATCCCGCGGGCTGAAGTCCGCTTGGGGCGGTACCGGGAGTACCGCTCAGGACGAGCGCAGGCCCGGCCCGGCCGGACATACAATAACGAGACGGTCCGTATCTTTCGACCCCTGAATCGAGGCTCTCCTCGAAGTGAGCGGGTCGAGAAGGGGCGGAATCTGGATTCGAGCTAGGACGCTTTTGAAGCAGGGGTTCTGACGCTGACTCAGTGTCGCGTTTACTTAGATCGCAGACTCGCTGTGAGATTCAGGCCCGCCAGAATCGCGGAAGTGTGAGCGCCACGACTGCGAAAAACTCGAGCCGGCCTAGCCACATCAGAATCACCATTACGAGCTTCTGCCAGGTAGCGAAGAACGCAAAGTTCTCGGTCGGGCCCACTTCAGCGAGGCCAGGGCCGATATTCGAAACCGTGGCCAGGCTCGCGGTTGCTGCAGTCACGAGGTCGACATCGCCGACGGAGAGTAGGAGCGCGCCGGCGCCCCAGCCGAGAGCCCAGAGCAGCAGGAGTGCGATGACGCTTCGTGCCGAGGATTCGGGCACGATTTGATTACCTATCGCGATCGCGATCACGGAGTTCGGGCTGAACGTGAGGCGGACTTCGCGCATAGCGATCGCCCAGCCAATCAGCACGCGGATGACCTTAGTGCCACCTGCGGTCGAGCCGGCGCAGCCGCCCACGAACATCAGGCTGACCAGGATAGCGTGCGCCGTACCTGACCATTCTGCAAAATCTACGGTCGCGAAACCGGTGGTCGTCAGCAGTGAGACGACTTGAAATGTTCCGTTAAGCGCGGCGCTAGCGAATGCGGGATGGGCATCAGTTCCGAAGATATTGAATGCGACCACCGCAGACGCCAGCCCGGCGATCAGCAGATAGACCCTGAGCTCGAGGTCTCGAAGGATCGATCCGTCGCGACGGCGTAGAAGCGCGTAATAGAGCGCGAAATTGATTCCCGAGGCCAGCATGAAGAGCAAAATCACAACTTGATTAAGCGCGCCGAAATGCGCGACTGAATCGGTGTAGGGCGAGAAACCACCGGTCGAGACAGTCGAAAATGTGTGAGTTAAGGCATCAAAGAAAGACGCGCCACATAACATCATTGTTGTGGCTTGAGCGAGAGATAGCCCTACGTAGATCCGGAAGAGGGCAAATGCGGTCTCCTGGACACGCGCATGCATGATTTCCGATTTTGGCCCCGGGACTTCCAGCTTAAACAGGAAGCGCGCGCCTGGGCCGAGCTCGGATAGTAGAGCGACGAAGAGGACAACAATGCCGATGCCGCCGAGCCATTGCGTGAGGCTGCGCCAAAAGAGCAAAGGCCTTGGCATGGACTCAATGTCGGTGAGAATGGATGCGCCGGTGGTCGTGAAACCCGAAACCGACTCGAATAGCGCGTCGACGAAGCCCGGAATCGCACCACTTACCCAATAGGGAACCGCGCCTCCAAGGGAGGCCAACAACCAGGCGCCGACCACGACCAACACGCCTTCTCGGCGGTAGAGTTCACCCCCTTCACGTCCGAGGCTGCGCAAGACGACCCCCAGCGCCACCGTAAAGCCTGATCCCGCAAGGAGGCCGGTAGCGGACTCCACGTCGAAGGGCGCGAAACACCAGAGCAGAGGGACGAGCTGGGCACCGCTCAATACGAAGAGCACGAGGCCGAGGATGTGGATCACTCGCCGGAAATTCACGGATTGCTACTCCGTGCCCGGGCCGGGGAAAAGAAGCTGCGCCATACCGGCCTCGCTGCTTCGGACGAAAAGTATGACGTCGTCGCCCGTTTCTAGCCGGTCGCGACCACGGGGGATCGTCGCGTGCCCGTTGCGCAGAATGGCGGCGACAATCAAGCCCTGCGGCACTTCGATGTCCATGAGTGTCTGGTCGGCAGCGGGGCTTTGGGGATAGACGTGGCAATTGATGAACTCGGCAGCGCCATTTTCAAAAGACACGATATGCGGCTCGAAATTATTGTCGATGTATTGCTGGATACGCTCGGCGGCTATCGTGCGCGGAGAGACGACGTCCATCACCGCAACTTTCTGCCAGAGCGTTGAGGTTTCACTTTTTTGGACGAGTGCTGTTAGGTGGCGTGCGCCCAGCTCCTGGGCCAATAGGCAGGCCATCAAATTGGTTTCATCGTGACCTGTGAGCGCGATGAAGGTACGAGCATTCTGAATTCCCTCGGAGGAGAGTACAGACATGTCGGTGACATCCCCGTGCACGATTTCATGGTGTGGGAACATGGCGGCGAGTTCTTCCGCGCGTTCACGGTTGGATTCGATGACCTTGATCCGCGTGGCATGTCCGTCGAGGCTCGCGATCACGGATTCAGCGGTGGCTCCACCGCCGCCTATCACAAGCAGGTCGACGCTGCGTGAGTGTTGACTGACGCTACGCTCGACGAAATCGAGTGCGGCAGGGGTGCCAATCACCAGGGCTTCGTCCCCGACTTTTGCACGGTCGGCGCCGGAAGGGACAACGACTTCGCCGTTCGAGATAAAGGCGAGGACGAGCGAAGCGCGGGGCAGATCAGCCTTCGATAGCGGTTGCTGAGCGAGTGGAGAGCCCGCCTCGATCGCAATGCGACGTACCTGAAGGGCACCGCCCGCGAGGTACTCGACTTCGAGAGTGTTGTAGCCGAGGACGTAATTCAGGATGCGCGTGGTCGTGAGAAGCTGTGTCGAGAGCAGTAGATCAGCATCGAAGGTCGTTTCATAGAGGCGACCATATTTAGTGACGTCTTGTGACGTTTTGACCCGGACCACGGTTCGCTTGGCACCTAGGCGCTTCGCGAGAAGGGAAGCCGCGAGATTCGCCTCGTCCGAGGAGCTCGTGGCCACGAAAAGTTCGCATTTCGAGACGCCCGCCGCTTCAAGCGTGGGGACGTGGCTGCCGTTTCCAAGCACGAATGCAACATCGAGGGCTTCGTCGACGAGAATCTGTTTCTCGGGATTGCTGTCGATCAAAGCGACCCGCTGTCCATTGGCAGAAAGGCTTCGGGCTAGATGGCGCCCGACTTCTCCTGCGCCCATAACGACATAAGTCTTTTTAGTCATCACTCAGCGCGCTCAATGCGACCATCGGTTTTATCCCTTCGCGAAGCGGTCGGCCAATTCAGCGGCGATTCCGACATAACGTCCTGGGGTGAGTTCGGCGAGGCTCTGCTTGGCATCCTCGGGCATGTCGAGCGTTGCAACGAAAGCCGCGAGGGTCTTCGCGTTGATTTCTTGGCCGCGGGTGAGCGCCTTCAGTTTTTCATAAGGCTCTTCGATCCCGTGTCGCCGCATGACGGTCTGAATTGCCTCAGCCAGGACTGCCTGATTCGAGTCCAGATCTAAGGCTAGTTTCGCTGGATCGACTGCGAGTTTCTTGAGCCCCCGCATTGTGGACCGAATGGCGAGAACGCCGTGTCCAACCCCGAGCCCGACATTGCGCAGAGCCGTCGAATCCGACAAGTCGCGCTGCCAGCGTGAAACTGGAAGCTTCTCCGCGAGGTGGCCTAATACCGCATTCGCCATTCCAAGGTTGCCCTCGGCATTTTCGAAGTCAATCGGATTTACCTTATGAGGCATGGTCGAGGAGCCAACTTCGCCATCGATGAGGTGCTGCTTGAAATACCCGATCGAGATATAGCTCCAGAGGTCGCGAGAGAAGTCGAGCAGAATGGTGTTGAAGCGGATCAGCGCGTGAAAGTATTCCGCGATCCAGTCGTGGGGCTCGATCTGTGTCGTCATCGGATTCCAAGTCAGGCCGAGGGCCTCGACGAAGGCTTTCGTGTGGGCTTCCCAGTCGACTTCGGGGTAGGTCACGGCATGGGCCGCGTAGCTGCCGACCGCGCCATTGGCCTTGCCCAATATCTGGAGCGCTGCCAGTTGGTCACGCTGGCGAACGAGTCTTGCGCCGACATTCGCGATTTCTTTACCGAGGGTCGTAGGAGTGGCGGGCTGGCCATGGGTTCGGGCGAGCATTGGCAATGCGGCATGCTCGCCGGAAAGGCCGCGGAGCACAGTGATCAGGCTATCCATCTCGGGAAGGACCACGGCATCTCGCGCCTGCTTAAGCATCATGGCATATGAGAGGTTGTTGATGTCCTCGGAGGTGCAGGCGAAATGGACGAACTCGAGCGTTGCCGCCAGTTCTTCGTCGGTGCCTAGCTTATCCTTGATCCAATACTCGACGGCTTTGACATCATGGTTCGTAGTGGCTTCGATCTGCCTGATCGCCGCGGCGTCCTTCGGAGAGAAGTCTGAAAGAAGCGCATTGAGGTGGGCGCTCGCCTTTGTCGAAAAGGGAGCCACTTCGGCGATCGCCGGCGCTGCCGCGAGCGCTTCGAGCCAACGAATCTCGACGTGAACGCGCGACTTGATTAGGCCGAACTCACTGACAATCGGCCGAAGGTCGTCGAGCTTATTTTTGTATCGGCCATCTAGAGGCGAGATGGCGAGGAGAGAATCGTGGTTGTCGGAAAGCGTTGCGGGCATAGTTTCGTTTCTCAATCGGGATGGGAGCGAGGAGTGCTCCGGTTATCGAATCAGGACTCAGGAATCGGACGTGTTTAGGACTAGGCCAGCCACGCTCTCGCGTTGCGGAACATGCGGAGCCACGGTGCCTCCTCGCCCCAAGTGCTAGGCGCCCATGAATGCTGGACGGTTCGAAAGACGCGTTCTGGGTGGGGCATCATGATAGTGACCCGTCCGTCGGCCGTGGTGAGCGCGGTGACGCCGTCGGGAGAGCCGTTGGGGTTCGCGGGGTAGCGCGTGGCGACTTGGCCGTGACCATCGACGAATCGTGCGGCAATGAGCCCGGAGTCTTCCGCGCGGCTGCGTGACGCGTCGCCGGACCACTCAACTCTTCCTTCTCCATGGGCAACGGCGATCGGCAATCGGGCACCTTCCATGTCGCGGAGCAGGATCGACGGATTTTCTTCGATCTGGACCATGGCGAGCCGCGCTTCGAACTGCTCCGAGCGGTTTTGAACAAAGCGAGGCCAATCCTCGGCGCCGGGAATCAGGTCCGACATTACGGAGAGCATTTGACAGCCGTTGCAGACTCCGAGTGCAAATCGTTCGGGGGCGGCGAAAAATGTTGCGAACTCTTCTCGGAGTCTTTCGTGGAAGAGCACCGACTTCGCCCAGCCGCCCCCCGCACCTAATACGTCCCCGTAGGAGAAACCGCCGCAGGCCACGAGTCCCTGGAAGTCGGCAAGAGATCTCCGTCCGTGCATAAGGTCACTCATGTGAACATCGACCGTCTCAAATCCTGCGCGGTCGAAGGCGGCAGCCATTTCGATCTGCCCGTTGACACCTTGCTCTCGCAGGATCGCCATCTGCGGGCGCGCCACGCCGGTGATCGAGAAGCCCGTTTGCAAGGGGAAGGGTATGTGCGTAGTAAGCCCGGGATCGTCTAGGTCACATCGCGCCGCTTGCTCCTCATCCGCGCAAGCCGGGTCATCACGGAGCTTTTGCATGCGCCAGGTCGTTTCGGACCAATCACGTCGCAGGGCTGCGCGAGAGGAATCGAAGACCGTATGGCCACCTTCGAGAATCATGACCCGATCGTCGTCTCGCAGCCCACCGATCTCGTGAAGGGCATCCTTGAGACCGAACTCAAGGAACGTCGCAAACACAGCATCCCGGTCCTCCGCTCGAATCTGCACGACGGCGCCAAGCTCTTCGTTGAAGAGCTTGCCGAGAGTGCTGCCGGAAAGACTTTCAAGTTCGATATTCACGCCGGTTCCGCCAGCGAAGGCCATTTCCGCGATCGTCGCAGTGAGTCCGCCGTCGGATCGATCGTGATACGCGAGAAGGCGTTGTTCGCGAAGGAGGCGCTGGATCGCATCGAAGAAGCCGCGCAGCTTGGCAGGGTCTTCGAGGTCAGGCGCTTCGTTGCCGATTGCTCCGTAGACCTGAGCAAGGGCCGATGCACCGAGTCGGTTTTGGCCGAATCCGAGATCGATTAAGAGGAGAATCGAATCCGCTTTATGCTGGAGCTCGGGTGTTAGGGAGAGGCGAGCGTCATCGACCGGGGCGAAGGCAGTCACGATAAGCGAAAGCGGGGAAGTGACCGACTTCTCTTCGCCGTCCTCCTCCCAGACCGTACGCATCGACATAGAGTCTTTGCCGACGGGGATTGCTATTCCGAGGGCCGGACAAAGTTCCATCCCCACCGTCTCGACTGCGTCATAAAGCTTGGCGTCTTCGCCTACATGGCCCGCCGGTGCCATCCAATTCGCGGAGAGCTTGATCTGATTCGTGGACGGAACCGGAGCGCTCGCGAGATTGGTAAGTGCTTCGCCGACGGTCATTCGGGCGGCAGCCCGTGCATCGATCAATGCGATCGGGGTGCGCTCGCCGATCGCCATGGCCTCGCCGGTGAAGGTCGAGAATCCGGAGGTCGTGACTGCCGCGTCTGCGACCGGAACCTGCCAGGGGCCGACCATCTGATCTCGTGCGACCATGCCTGTGACCGTGCGGTCACCGATGGAAATTAGGAACGTTTTGTCGCCGACGGTCGGTAGGCGGAGTACACGGCGAATCGCTTCTTCGGGGTCGATTACGTCGGATTCGAAGGCTTCCTTCGGCTTATCCGCCCGCTTTGCATCACGGTGCATCTTCGGCGGCTTGTCGAGAATCACGGCGAGAGGGACGTCGATCGGCTGTCGCTCAAGCGAGTCAAAGTGAGAATCTTCGACGAGCAAGTCGCGCTCGGTAGTTGCCTCTCCCAAAACGGCGTAGGGGCATCTTTCCCGCTCGCAGAGGGCTTCGAAGTCCGCGAGACGCGCAGGCGAGATCGTGACGACATAGCGCTCTTGTGCTTCGCAGCACCAGATTTCCAACGGTGACATGCCGGGCTCAAGATTCGGAACGTCGCGAAGATTAATGCGCCCGCCGAGATGGCTGTGATCGAGGATTTCTGGAATCGCATTGGATAAGCCGCCGGCGCCTACGTCGTGAATACAGAGGATCGGATTTTCGTCACCGAGTGCCACGCAGCGGTCGATGACTTCCTGGCAGCGTCGCTCGATTTCGGGATTGCCTCGTTGAACCGAAGCAAAATCTAGGTTCTCAGCGCTCGTGCCCGTGGCCATGGAAGAGGCCGCGCCGCCGCCGAGTCCAATTAGCATGGCGGGTCCGCCTAATACTACAACCTTGGAACCGGCAGGCGTGTCGAGCTTGTCGACGTGCATGGGCCGAACATTGCCGAGTCCGCCGGCGAGCATGATAGGCTTGTGATAGCCGCGGACTTCGGAACCTTCGGGGCCCCGGATTTCTTGGCAGTAGGTTCGGAAATAGCCGGCCAGATTGGGGCGGCCGAATTCGTTGTTGAAGGCCGCGCCACCGATCGGCGCTTCGAGCATGATGTCCAGGGCCGATGCGATCCGAGAAGGTTTTCCGGGGTCGATTTCCCAGGGCTGCTTGCCGTCGGGGATCAGGAGATTGGATACGCTGAATCCTGTGAGGCCTGCTTTGGGCTTGCCGCCTCGTCCGGTTGCTCCTTCGTCTCGGATTTCACCGCCGGAGCCGGTGGCAGCGCCGGGGAAGGGAGAGATCGCCGTCGGGTGATTATGCGTTTCCACCTTCATCAAAATCTGCGCGGGCTCATCGATCTGTCCATAGACGCCCGTCTTCGGATCCGGCTGGAAGCGACCGCCGTCGCTGCCCGCCATGACCGCGGCGTTGTCCGAGTAGGCGGAGAGCACGCCGTCGGGGGATTGTTTAGTCGTGTTGCGAATCATCGAGAAGAGCGAAATGTCCTTCTCTTCACCGTCGATCGTCCAGTCCGCATTGAAGATCTTGTGCCGGCAATGTTCGGAATTGGCCTGGGCGAACATCATCAGTTCGACGTCGGTCGGATCACGTTGTAGCTCCCGGAAGCTGGCTACTAGGTAATCGACCTCATCTGGCGCCAAAGCCAGGCCGAGCTTTTGGTCGGCTTCGCGAATCGCGTTGGCTCCGCGCTCAAGCACATCGACGGTCTGGAAAGGGGCCGGCTCCGCGTGGGCGAAGAGCGCCTCGGCTTCCTTTTCTACCAGGATCACGGTTTCCGTCATGCGATCATGGATCTGGGCGGAGAAGGCACCGCCGGTATCGGACGCGCCCGCTCCTATGAGTCGGTAGACCGTACCGCGCTCGACGCGTTTAACGGCATCGAGCCCGCAGTTGAGAACAATTTCTGTCGCCTTAGAAGACCAGGGCGAAATCGTCCCGAAGCGGGGGACGACGATTAGTTCGAGGACATCGGCTTCCGGAGTTGAATTGGCCTCCCCCCCCGTTCCGCCGTCGATGCCGTCGCGAAGAAGCGCATCGAGAACGATCTGTTCTTTGGCAGAAAGCGGTCGCTCAACTTCGATAAAGAAAATAGAAGTCGTTTCGATATCGCTAAGGCCGGGATCAGAAGCGCGTAAAGTGGACAGCAGGCGTCGTCGCCGCGCATCCGAGTGGGCGGGAGCACCACGCAAGGAGAGCATCGGGGCCTCGAGCGGCCAGAGCACTGAACTGAGGCGCAAGGCCACAGCCGGCTACAGCCACCGGTTCGGGCCGCGCGCGCCGGATGGCATGGGGGGATCCGGATGACCGGGTCGGAGCTGCGCGGACGATTAGGCCGAGATTCTACGGCGTGTCGGCGCTTAGGGCCAGACAACAAACGCTCGAAAGCGGCGGCCTGGCAAGGATTTTGTGATTGCCCGGGCAGGCGGAGCATGATCGACATATTTGCGTTGACCTGGCCGATGCCAGAGCAATTTGGCGGGTGTCTTCGCTCAGGGGATTGAAGTGGCCCAAGCCGGTTGTGCCGACGAAGCCGTCGATGTCGAGGAGGATTGCCTGGATTTCGCTGGCGAGTTGGCCTCTAGTCGGTCCAAATAGGCCGGAGGGGAGGATTGAGCGGAGAAGGCTCATGATTCGGGCAGGAGGTTTGATATTTCACTCAGACCATCTTGAGCGGATTGAACAAAGCCCTATTTCGTCAGCGATATTCAGCCGGACCAGGCCGAGGCTCGCGATGCCCACACGGAATCTCTCGGCGACTTCCAGCCCAGCGGCATCATCGTCGGCGGAAGTGATGCGAAGTCCCGAGACTAGACGGCGACTCGATTGGGCGATCTCGCTGAGGGCGCCCCTGAGCGAGGGGGTCGCGCCGAGGGAAGCACCCATGGAGCCGATCAAAAGAACATCGCAACCATTGGTGGAGCGCTTGAAGAGCGCTCCGTAGAAACTCGGTCGTTCTCCACGACAGCGTGATGCAGTGTGTTTCCTAGTTCTGCTTTCAGCCTGAAACGGTGCGGCGAAAAAAGGCTTTCGCATTGAAGCGGTTATTTCTATTGGGAATCGAGTGTGCACCTTTGCGATCGCAGGGAGCAGGCGCCTTGAAACACGAAAGCGCCGTAGGTATTCCTACGGCGCCTTCTTGGTATGCTAGGCCGATTTTTTTCGCTCGATGTCGCTCGAGAGTTAGGCGTCGAGTGTGGCTTCCGTTACTTGCTTGCGGCGAGCGGCTATTTCCGAGTCGGATTCGACGACTAATATCTCGTCGGGCTCGATCTCAAAGATCGCCTGGCCGGCCTTGACGACCGCGCCGTCTACGTCCTGCATCAGGTTCTTTGTGATCGTGCCAGAGAAGGGCGCTAGGACCTTGTTGAACATCTTCATCACTTCGATGATGAAGAGCGGCTGCCCCTTCTCGAAGTGATCTCCTTCGTCGATCATGATCGGCAGATGCGGCGCTTCGCGTGCGAAGAAGCTGCCGCCCATGGGCGTTACGATCTCGTTAGCGGAGGCGACTGGCGGCGGCGCTAGGGCGCGCCGCAGGGTTTCTTGGTTGTCCTCGTCGAGGAAGCGCGCTGGGAAGATGGGCTCGAGGTTGTCGTCGATGGTGATGTCGAGCAGTTCGGACTGGACACCTATTCGGGGCACCATCAGAAGGAGGTGTGCGCCGACTTGGTAGCCTCTGTGCGCTGCTTGACAGGCTTCCCAAAGAGCTGAGTCGTTGCCTACCAACTCCTCTGCCGGCTTCCCGCCGAAGCGCGCATCGATTTTACGCCATTCGGTGGTGCCGAAGGCCGTCGCCGCACGTTCATAGAAGCTAATTGCGTCTTGGAGCAATGCGTCGTCATGCTCCCAAATCATCTCGCTCGCAGGCTTGCCCGGTGCCGTCTCCATGTTGAGGTAGTGATAGAGCTCACGTAGGAAGAAAATCGGATTCTCGGAGAATTCGACCTTGTCACCGGTTCGCTGCCAGAGCCGCCCGTCGTATAGGCCCAAGAAGCCGGTGAGTGCATGGGCGTCGGAGAACAGCCGTCCAAGCGGCCGGAGCAACAGCGTTTCCTGCGCACCAAGGGCTTGCTTGGCGGACTTGTTAGGTTGCTTGGCTAGAAGGATTTGAGCAGCCATCGCGAGATCGATGTCTCGGGCAATCTTTTCCGTGGCACCGACTGCCGCTAGGTAGGGACCCATGAAGCGCGTATTCGGCTTCATCATGGGCTCTACGCCGAGGGTCCAGTTCACGAGGCCGTAATGAAGCTGCACGCTGGTTTCTAGATCGTCACCGCGAAGCTCCATGCGCCGCAGGATTTCGGAGAGACGTTCAAGGTTATCCGCGCGGCTTTTGCCGTCGCATAGCACCAAAGCGATATTCGAATCATAGGCGCCAGCCAGATTGTAGTACGGGAAAGAGCCGGTATCCGGGTTGCGGGTGCCGATGCCTTGATCGTCGCGATGTTCAAAGGGCAGCGCTTTTGACCAGCCGCGGATCACCCCACCAGCATGGGGCTGGAGGGCAGCGTTTACAGCATTGACGCGAACTTCTGCACCCGAAATGGCGCGCAAGATGCGCTTAGGCTTGGGCATCTTCGGGCCGTGCTTTGCGAGCAACACCATGGCTTCAATGAGTCTCTCGACGTCGAAGAACTCGGTCGGGTCGTCGGGGTTCGTGAAGCGCATCTTGTAGGCGAGCTCGGAGCAGCCGTGCTCGACCTGGATTCGAGTGTTCATTTCCATGAAGAAGTGATCGAAGCCTTCGACAATGCACTCGAACGTGGAGACGTTGTCGAGTCCGACGCCCTGTCCGAAACGCGCGCCGTCTCTTTCCATCGCTTTGAGCGTATCGCGTTCCTTGGTCAGGTTCGCAGCGTGCTTCTTGTTCTTCGTCTCCTTAGCAGCGACTTCGAGGAGTTCATCCGTCAGTGAGAACTCGAGCTGTTTCTGCTCGCGCATCTGAATCGAGCAATCGCGGCCGCCAAGGCTGATCGCCCACTCGCCGTTGCCCACCACTTGGATCTCGTTATGTCGTGTCGTCTCGAGATTGAGTTCGATCAGGAAGTTTCGATTCGAGCCGGCTTCTAAGACTTTCTGCTCAGCCAGGATGTCCATCACGGCCGCCGCAGTCTCACTTGTTTGCGTGACGACGCGCTGGCCCTTTCCGCCGCCGCCACCGATGCACTTGTAGCGGATGCGCTTGCCAGGGTATTGCTCCCAGATGGTGCGTGACTCACGCTCGGCGGCCTTCTGGAGTTCTTCGATCGTTACTAGCTCGATCGACTGGGAATAACCGAGCTGAAGCAGGGCTTCTGCATTTTCAACGAGTTCGAGGTTGCCGTCCCACTTGAATCCGAGCGAGTGCTTCTTTGCGAGGGCTTCAAGCGCCTTGCGGTCGCTTTCGCGATCGATCAGCGCGAGGGAGGAGACATTGTCGATTCCGGGAACGACGGCATTACCTAGGCCGCGAGCGAGTTTCTTCGCCTCGTCTTTCGCACCCGCGCGCCGGATGACGCCCGAAGAAGGGCCCATGAAATCAACGTTAGGCGCAGCCTCGATGGCTTCGACGAAGTCCGCATCCTCGGCCATGAATCCGTAGCCAGCGAAGATATGCGTGTAGTCGTTGGACTCTGCAATCTCAACGATCTCGGCGATTCGCTCAAGCTTCTCTTCCTGGCCGACACCCATGTAGTCGGCGACGCGGTGGACGTTTCCGGGGAAGCGCAGGTCGCGTAGTTCCGGCGCCAAGCAGCGCGGGTAGACGACAGAGTCCTTCTCCGAGAGCAGCATTCCGTATTCGCGGATGCCGATCGCATCGAAGATGTCGAAGGCCTCTTTACGGACGGGGCCGCGACAGACCACTAGGCATTTGACGTCGGAGACGTCGAAGGATTGGATCCACTCCGAGTCGACTTCGTGGGCTCGGATATTTTCGCCATTGCGATTCAGCATGAGTTTCTTTTCTCGTTCTTCAGGATGTTCGGATTCGAGGCTTGGGGGGACTCGTGATAGATACAGCGCCTAACGAGATGCTGCTTATTCGTGTTCGCGTTGGGGGCCGCCCATTGGACCGGGCGTGTACTTCCTCATGAGGAAGTCCAGGTTTCGAGCCAGAATGCGTCGGCTTTCGCCAGGCATCACAATACGGCTCACCGAACCTAGGGAAAGCGCTTCTTTCGGATTCATGAGTTGGTCTTCGTAGCGTGTTGTCAGTGCCGCGAGCGAAGCATCCCGATCGCGATTCGCATCTGCCTCACTGGCCCCACCCTTAAGCGCCTTTTTGTGGGCGGCGGCGATGGCGCGCATTTCGTCCTTGAAGACGAAGTCCTTACCGGCTGCACCCATCACGGCGACGCGCGCCATAGGCATTGCGAAGACCAGATCGGCACCCGTGTAGTGCGAGTTGTAGGCCGCGTAGGCTCCGCCGAAGGCATTTCGAATGATCATGGTCATACGCGGCGTGCGGATGTCTATGATCGAGTCGAGGAGCTTTCTACCCGCTTGGATAATGCCGCGGGATTCCTGTTCCGTGCCGGGGAGGAAGCCCGTCGTGTCCTCCACGAAGAGCAGGGGGATGTTGTAGAGGTTGCAGAAGCGAATGAATCGCGTGGCCTTTAGGGCCGCGTCTATGTCGATCTGTCCACTCGAGACCGCCGAGTTATTGGCGACGAAGCCCGTCACCCAGCCGCCGAGTCGACCGAATGCTGTCACCATGTTGCGCGCACGCTGGGGCTGAATTTCAAAGAACTCGCCGTGGTCGCAGATCTGCTGCAGGTAAAGGCCGATATCCATCGGCGCGTTCATGCCAGCGGGAGAGTCAAAGGTTCGGCGGAAGAGCCGGTCCTCTTCTTCTGTATAGCGATCTACTGGATCCGATGTCTTGTGGAAGGGCGCAAGGCTCTTGTTGTTATCGGGCAGATAGTTGAGCAGGCGGAGCGCGGTTCGTAGCGAGCCGAGTTCGTCGTGAGTGACGAGGTCAGCGACGCCGCTTTGGCCGTGTACGCCGGGGCCACCGAGTTCGTCTGCCGTTACGTCTTCGCCCAGCACGCTCTTGACAACGCCCGGACCTGTTAGGCCGATGAACGTTTCGTCACACTGAATCATGAAAGAGCCCTGGCGAGGCAAATACGCGCCGCCGCCAGCGTTATAACCGAACATCAAGCTGATCGCGGGCACGACGCCGCTAATCTTGCGCAGAGCCGTGAAGGCTTCGGAGTATCCGTCGAGGCCGCCGACGCCGGCGGGGACGAAGGCGCCAGCGGAGTCGTTCATGCCAATGACTGGAATGCCTTTTTCGCCGGCCATACAAAGTAGGCGAGCGAGCTTGGCGCCGTTCGTCGCGTCTATCGAGCCGGCGCGCACAGTGAAGTCGTGTCCGTAGACGGCGACATCGCGGCCGTCTATGTCGAGGATGCCCGTCACGATCGAGGCGCCATCGAGTTCCGGCCCCCAGTTGCGATAGAGGATCATCGGCTCGCGGTCGGTCAACACCTTGATGCGCTCCCAGACCGTCATGCGGTCCTTGGAGTGCTGGACGCGTACGCGGGCGGGGCCGCCGCCAGCGATCGGACGCTGGATCAAGTCCTCGCCGAGCGCGAGAGCAGCGTCATAGCTGCCAGCGGGAGCGGCGTCGTCTGTCGCCGGGCTAGGCGTGGCGACTTCGGCGGGTTCGGGAAGCGGGTTTGATAGCGAATACTGGGGTTCGGCCATGATTCTCGGGCGAGGTGCTCGCGGCCATCTAAAAGACGACGGCGGACCTTCTGCATGCGTACCTACACGGCTGACTGCGACGCGGAGGGGGCGCTGGTTTGACTTGGTTTGATTCAAAGGTCGGTCCGCCAAGCGGAGCGATCACGCCCGCATTTGCGGGCGCGCGCAGTGTAACGACTTGGGACCGCCTCAGCGAGGCGTAGGGGCCATGTCACGAACCTGCGGGGCAATTCATTTGCTCAGAGGGCCAATCCGAGGGCTCCGAGCCAGAAAGCGCTGAGGCCCAAAAAGATGGTCTCCGCCAGGTAGAGGCCCGCAGCTCGGCTCCCCAGCTGATTGGCGAGGCGAATCGCGTCGCTACAAAGCGTCGAGAAAGTGGTCAGTCCACCGCAGAAGCCGATCGTTATCCCCAGCTCTAGGTCTAGGGAATCCGCGAACTCTGCCGCCCAGCTACTGCCAAAGCCGAGCCAGAGCCCGAAAAGCAGGCATCCAAGGGTATTGGAGATCAACGTGGCGGCGGCAGGCCCCCTGGGCCACCAGCCGAAATCATCTTGGTTGCCGGCCATTCGGACCAGCGTTCCACGCAGGAGAGCGCCGAGGGTGCCGCCGACGGCGATGGCTGCGAGAGCGGGAATCATAAGAAAGCCCCCCGGTCTCGGCTGAGTCTCTGCCCCGCGACGAACGCTAGAAGCCCAAGCACGAGCGAGAGCCCTAGCTTGAAAAACGCTTCTTCGGTAAGGCCGGCCGCGTCGAGAAGAGTGATCTCGGTGACCAATGATGACCAGGTTGTGAAAGTGCCAAGCACGCCGACGGCCAGGAAGGGCCGCAGGAGTGGGTGGGGTGTCACGCGTTCGATCCGACTGAGGAGGACGCCCAGGAAAAACGCGCCAACGACGTTGATTACGAGTACCGGGTCGACGATCGATAAGTGCTTCGCGTCGAGGTCCGCTGACCATGGCCAGAGCCATTGCGCGGCCCATCTAGCGCTTGCGCCGACGGCACCTCCTATGCCGGTCGCGACTGCCTCCGCGAGGGGCGAGGGGGTCGGATTTATATTCGACGAGGGACTCTCCATCGAGGCGGAGCATATGGATTTGAAAGGCCAGTCGCTCCCACGTATACCTATATACAACCAGTATCTGTCCGGGGAATAATCGCCTGCTGACAGCCGGGGGGAGCGCGGGCAGCCGAGTGTCGCGTCAGGCTCTCGATGGGACATCCGTAAGTGACGCCGGCGCGCGCGAGAGCAGGAGGCATCCGAGGACCGCCGTCGTCACGAGTATCCCGCCCAGCCCGATCAGGACCGGATGTTGTCCATGCCCGTCGATCATTGCACCGGCGGCAGGCCCGAGGCCGATGAAGGCAAGACGAAAGAGCAGACTGCGCAGCGAAACCAGGCTCGCGCGGTCGCCTGAGGGAATCTCCTCTTGCTCGGCATGGGCGAGAATCGGACCCGATATGCCGCGGCTCAGGTTGAAAGCGAAATAGAACGCGAAGCCCCACCACGCAGTGGTGAGCCCCATTCCGAAATAGCCGACGGCGATGAGGCCGCAGCAAGCGAGCAGGACGCCAATGAGCCCGAATCGTGCGCCGGCCGGAGCACTGGCGGCCGAGCCGAGTGCGACAATGTAATTCGCCGCAGCCCAGATAGGTCCCAGCCACGAAATGGGAATGCCGGCATCCGTGGCGTAGAGCTGGACAAGCCAAACGGGAATGAAGTTGGCGACGCCGATCGCTACGCCGACCGCGAAGAGCGCTCGCAATCGTGGTGCGTCTAGGGCTACGAAGCTGATGAGAGAACGAACGTGTGCGAGGGCCGATTCCGGCCGATGCTTCGCGTAATGCGGCTCGACTAATGCGATCGATACGCCGAGATTGAGAATCCAAACGAAGATCATGATTTGGAAGGGCAGAACGGCGGACAGTGTGAAAAGCAGACCACCTGCGAGTGCAGCGCTTCCCTCGGACATTTGTGCCCAAAATCGCGTGCGCCCAAACCAACGTCCAAAGTGTTCTGATCGGCCCTGCTCATCCAGTGACTCATAGAGCATGGCTGAGTTCGTTCCCGACACGAGCGAAAGGCTGGCACCCATCATAATTTCGGCAGCAATCACGGACCAGAAGCCAGTCGCGAGTGAATAGACCCACCACGAGACAATCGCTATCCAGGAGGCAGCGATCATGGTGCTGCGATAACCGATGCGGTCGGCGAGGTAACCGGAAGGGAACTCGAATAGTGCAAGAGATGCCCCGAAAGCTGCCTGGACGATCATGACTTCCGCGAATGAGAGACCGAGATGATCCCTTTGGAAGATCGTGAGGATCGCCATAGGGAACAGCGTCATCATCAGTGCCTGGTGCAGGCAGAGAAGCGCAGGATTTCGCGCAATTCGGCTCGCACGCCGAGAGCCGGCGGATCCATCTGATGATCTGGACATTGGGATTCCCGCAGGGCGCTCAGGCGTAAAAAGGGCGGGCGCGAGGGCGGATTCTCCGTCTTCAGTGGACGAATGGCAAATCCAGTGCAGGCCGCGCCAAAATGCTCCAACTCTGTCGAGCGAGAGAGTATTTTTATTGAGTAGAGGGGAAGTAGCATCACTAATTGAGGGTGTCGGGACTTGCCGAGCACCGGGGGGAGTGTGCTAACCGGATAATCCGCCGGGGGGTGGGGGCGGAAATCAGTGTCTCAAGAAAATTAGCTTCGCATCCGATTCCGGCATTCGACCGGCGAGGACGCGAACGGGTACGCACCCCAAGCGTTCACACGAATCAACAGCGCAATTTGAACAACAGCGCGGAGTCAGACCGAGAGCATGGGGAAGTCGCTCGTCATCGTAGAATCGCCGGCCAAGGCACGGACGATCAATAAATATCTCGGTAGGGACTTCATCGTAAAGTCTTCCGTCGGTCATATCCGGGATCTGCCCACAAGCGGATCCGGAAAGAAAGTCGACCCAAAGGCGCGGGCCGCGGCTGCTGCTAAGACGCGCAAGATGCCCGAAGGCAAGCGCGAGAAGCACAAGAAAGAGCAGGCTCAGAAGGCTCTCATCGCGCGTATGGGTATCAATCCCGACAAAGATTGGGAGGCCCATTACGAAATTCTGCCCGGCAAAGAGAAGGTCGTGAGCGATCTGAAGAAGCTCGCGAAGGACGCGGACCTCGTCTACCTCGCAACAGATCTCGATCGCGAAGGAGAGGCCATTGCCTGGCATCTCCGAGAAGTGATCGGTGGTGACGACAAACGGTTCAAGCGAGTCGTGTTTAACGAGATCACTGAGGCTGCGATCCAGGCGGCCTTCGAAGATCCTGGCGAGCTCGACATCCACCGGGTGAACGCGCAGCAGGCGCGTCGCTTCCTCGACCGGGTCGTCGGCTACATGCTGTCACCGCTGCTTTGGGCAAAGCTCGCCCGCGGCTTATCGGCCGGGCGGGTTCAGTCCGTCGCTGTGCGTCTGATCGCCGAGCGCGAGGGGGAGATTCGCGCGTTTATTCCCGAGGAGTTCTGGGAGATTCACGCGGATACCCTGACTGCCAAGAAAGAACAGATCCGTTTTGAAGTCGCCAAACATAATGGCGAGAACTTCCGTCCGACGAGCGAAGAGCAAACTAATGCTGCACTGCGTATTCTCGAGGTCGCGGACTTCGATGTTACGGACCGCAAGGATAAGCCGACGAAGACCCGGCCCGGCGCGCCGTATATCACCTCGACTCTGCAACAGGCTGCGAGCACGCGTCTCGGATTCAGCGTCAAAAAGACCATGATGCTGGCCCAGCGGCTCTACGAAGCCGGGCACATTACATACATGCGAACCGACTCGACGAACCTCTCTGCAGAAGCGGTGGGATCCTGTCGGGATCTAATCGGTTCTGACTTTGGGCCACGTTATTTGCCCGAAGAGCCGAAGTCGTATTCGAGCAAAGAAGGTGCGCAGGAAGCGCATGAGGCGATCCGTCCGTCGAGTGTCGAGGTTAAGCCGGGGACAGTAGGGGGGCTGGAACGAGATCAGGAACGGCTCTACGACCTGATCTGGCGACAATTTGTTGCGTGTCAGATGACGCCCGCAGAGTATCTCTCGACGAATCTCACTGTGACGGCGAGTGCATATGAACTGAAGACTCGCGGCCGAATTCTTGTGTTCGAGGGCTATACGAAAGTTCAGCCTCCGACTGGCAAGGGCGACGGCAATGTTCAGCTGCCCGATGTTCAAATTGGCGAACGCCTAATGCTCGAACAGCTCGACCCGAAGCAGCATTTCACGAAGCCGCCGCCGCGATTTGGTGAAGCGAGTCTTGTTAAGGAGCTTGAAAAGCGCGGCATCGGTCGACCCTCGACATATGCCTCGATTATTTCGACGATCCAGGACCGTGGCTATGTCTGCCTCGACAATCGACGCTTCTACGCCGAGAAGATGGGCGAGATCGTGACCGAGCGGCTCGTCGATAATTTCGGTGATCTCATGGACTACGGCTTTACCGCCGGTCTTGAGGAAGCACTCGATGAAGTTGCGGTTGGCTCGAAGCAATGGAAGAAGGTCTTAGGCGACTTCTATAAAGACTTTCGTGCGCAGCTGATCTTGGCCGAGGATCAGTCGAAGGGTATGCGCAAGAATTCGCCGACGGATACGGATGTCAAGTGTCCCAAATGCGAACGCCCCATGCAGATTCGCACAGCGAGTACCGGAGTTTTCCTCGGCTGCTCTGGCTACGCGCTTCCGCCTAAGGAACGTTGCAAGAGCACTATTAATTTAATCTCTGGCGACGAAGTCGAGACGGTCGGAGACGATGATGAGGCGGGCGAGAACGAAGCGCGTCTACTGATGAAGAAGCGGCATTGTCCGAAATGCGAAACAGCGATGGACAGCTATCTCATTGACGAAGGCCGGAAACTTCACGTGTGCGGTAAGAATCCAGACTGCGTCGGCTTTGAAGTTGAGGCCGGGACCTTCCAGATCAAGGGCTACGACGGTCCTATGCTCGAATGTGATAAATGCGGCGAGAATATGGAGCTAAAATCCGGTCGCTTCGGGAAATATTTCGGGTGCACCGCTGAAGAGTGCAAGAACACCCGGAAGCTCCTGCGAAGCGGAGAGCCTGCGCCGCCTAAGGTCGACCCGATTCCGATGGAACACCTGAAGTGCGAGAAATGTGATGATTTCTATCTCTTACGCGATGGCGCGGCCGGCATCTTTCTAGCCGCGAGCCAGTTCCCGAAGAATCGCGAAACGCGGGCTCCCACGGTCGAAGAGATCAAGAGCGTGGAGGATAAACTCGATCCTAAGTACAAGTTCTTGGCGAGCGCGCCGGTCAAGGATCATGAGGGGCGGCCGTCGATGGTCCGCTTCGCTCGTAAGACGAAAGAGCAGTACGTCACATCTGAAGAGGATGGAAAGACGACGGGCTGGCGAGCGCTCTATCAGGACAATAAATGGGTGGAAGAGATTCCCCCGCCGAAGCTGACCGCGAAGGCGAAGGCCGCTGCAAAGAAGAAGGCGGCCGCCAACAAGGCCGCCGCTAAAAAGAAGGCCGCCGCCGCTAAAAAGGCTGCAAGCAAGAAGGCCGCCAAGAAAGCCGCCAAGAAGGCCGCGACGAAAAAGGCTGCGAAGAAGGCGGCTAAATAGTCGGGTCCATCGATGGAGTTCGGCTATGTCCGCGTCATCTGATTTGAAGTCTCTCCCGATTGAAGAACGACTTGATCGCCTCGAGTCGCTCGATGCAATCCGTCAGCTCGTGGCGAAGTATTGTCTCGGGTTGGACATGCGCGACCTCGACGCGTTATGCGGATTATTTCCAGAAGACGTCCGCGTCAGTCGGGATTCGGTGGGGCGTCGTGCGCTGAAGGTCTGGTTTGACCAGACTCTGCGCGAGCAGTTCACGGGAACGGCGCACGTCACGGGTAATCACATCATCGAGTTCGACGATTCCGATCACGCGCGCGGCCTCGTGTACAGCCGTAATGAACACGAGACGGGAGATGCGTGGGTCATCATGACGATGCTCTACTGGGATGCCTATGAGCGGATTGAAGGGAGCTGGCTTTTTCGGAGGCGGCTTCCGCTCTATTGGTACGCGACGGATTTGAATGCGCCGCCGATCGGAGATCAGAAGATGCGCTGGCCAGGTCGCGAGGCCTACGACGGCGGATATGCTGAGTTCTTCCCGAGCTGGGAGCGGTTTTGGTCCGCCGACTTCCTGGCGGATTGCGACGTTCCGGCGCCAGCTGCACGTGACGAGTTCCTTGCTCGTATAGGTCCCGAAGAGACGAACTTTTCGGTTCGCGTACGCTGATTTCTATGCAGCACGTGAGCTGTGGACATCGCTGAATCGAGACTTTCCGAATTCCCCGATTGGCTCGAGCCGAGCGTGGTGATTGGCGATATCGACGAAGGCGAGATCTATTTCGCGACGAATTCGCCGTATGACTTCGATATTCTGTTTAGGCAGAAACCTCTTATTGTTCCGCCGAAGGGAGTAAAAATGCTGATTTTTCCGCTGAATGCTTCGGCCCCGGTGCACGCGGTTGTCCTCGTTCACGGGCGCAGTGGAATCAAGCCAGGGCGCGAGGCTTGGGAGGGGCAGACGCTTGCGGATGCCAGCATTGCGGCCTTCGTGACCGACTATTACAGGCCCGGAGGCCTGACCTCGGAATCTGATTACATGGCTAAGCTCTTGGCGGTGACGGCGGCATCCGAACTAGCAAAGCCAGCACTCGCGGGTTATCCGAGTTCGCTGGAGGTACGCAATGGCCCGGCGTGATCGCGTGAAGCGGTTCGGGCTTCGTTCAGCGACGATCGGTGCAGCGATCGCGATGGCCTTCGGCGTCAGAGGTGATGCCGAGGCGATACAATCCGACGACACAGTAGTATTGCTTCACGGTCTAGGGCGTAGTCGGAATAACATGCTGATCCTGGAGTGGCGGCTAGAGGCGCGGGGCTACCGAGTTTGCAATGTCGGGTACGAAACTCGCGTCGACCGTATTGAGGACGCTGTTGAATCCGTGCGAGCAACGATCGAACGCTGTCGCGAGGGGCAGGCGAGGGGGCAGGTTCATTTCGTGACGCACTCGCTCGGCGGACTCGTGCTGCGCGCACTCCTCGGCGACCATGAATTTCCGGATGCGGGCAGAGCCGTGATGCTGGCGCCCCCAAATCGAGGAAGCGAGATCGCAGATCGCTTGGCTGACACGGGCTGGCTTGAGCCCATTATGGGGCGACTCGCGACCCAACTCGGAACCGGGGAGGACGATCTTCCACAGCGGCTTCCTGCGCCGCGGATTCCATTCGGCGTAATCGCCGGGGACGAATGGATCAACCCCGCAGGACCGCTATGGCTCCGAGGGCCTCACGACGGGACTGTCAGCGTTGCCAGTACGCGCTTGGAGGGAATGACCGATCACATAGTATTGCCGTACACGCACACCTTCATCGTGAATGCAGAGCCGGTTGCGCATCAGGTCGACACATTCTTGCGTTCTGAACAATTCGACCATTCGTACTAAGGAGCCTCGGCGAATGCCGTAGGGTGCCGTTTTCGTGCCCTACAGAGGGGTACTTGGCGGCAGCGTATTTGATCCCCTACCTTTGATCTGCCTAGAAGTGCAGCTCATGCCGTCGGTCGGTTCTGCTGCGAGGACGTTGACCTCCTAGCGGGGCAGGTTGAGATTACCGACGATAGAATCTTCGCTCCGAGGTGCGTGGTCCTCCATCCTGGAGGCCACGTCGACAATTTGATCGGGCTAGTCTCTAGAAGTCTCTGACACAGGTAATAGCTAGGTCGAATATGCGCCCGAGCGGGACCCGGAATCCTGAGGCGGGCACGGAGTGAGTTCGTGAAGAAGATTTATGTTGGTAATCTGCCCTGGGCCACGACAGACGACGATCTGCGAGAGCTCTTTGCAACCTACGGTGCGGTTCAGTCCTCGGCGGTCGTAAACGACCGCGAGACAGGCCGATCGCGCGGTTTTGGTTTCGTCGAGATGGAAGGGGCGGATGCTGACAAGGCAGTCGCCGAGCTGGAGGGCCGTGATTACGGCGGTCGCGCTCTGCGCGTTAACGAGGCACTGGAAAAGCGTCGTGCGGGTGGCGGTGGCGGCGGTGGCCGTGACGGTGGCTCTGGCGGTGGCGGTGGTAGCCGCTGGTAATCATCGGGTACTTGCCTGATGGTTCGCGGCTCTTAGCTGGTGCCTGAGAAAAAAGGGGGCCTCGATCTTTCGGTCGGGGCTTTCGTGCGTCTTGGGTTGGGTTTCGCGACATTCTGGGTGATCAAACAGGCTAATGATGCGGAGACGAGGACAGTGAATCGGAAGAGCAGTCGGGGGAGCGGCTCGCAAGATATCCTGGCCCAGCAGAGGGCGACGACGACATGAATCGTACTCTCGAGCGCGCAGTGCTTTTACGCCCACTCGTTCTAGTTATTGGCGGCCTCTCTTCGGCGCTCGTTCAGCCGAAGCTTCAAGAAGGTGGGCTGCTTCCCGGACTACTTGCGATCTTCGTGGGAGCGGTCTTGTGCATAACGCTGGCAAGCCGCGTCCCACGATTGGCCCGTGTGGCTTCGATTCTCTCGCCCACCTTTGGGATGATCGGTTGGGGTGCCTTCGCGGTCTGGACGGGTGGGCTCGGATCACCATTCATCGCTGCGTTCATCCTCGAAATCGTCGTTGCAGTACTTTCGATGGGACCTCGCGGCGTGGCATGGGTTACAGGAAATGCGCTGGTTGTCATGATCGCGATCGCAGGAATCGCCCGAGCCGAAGCCACCCTCGGCTTGTTGTTGGTCGAGTCTGTGTTGGTGGCCGCGATCGGAGTCTTGGGCGGTGCTATGGCCCGGAGACGAATCGCGGGCGAGATCGCTTTCGCGACGCAAGGTGAGGAACTGGGCGAGCGGTTGGACGCGCTCCAGCGTGAACTGGAAGATGAGCGGGTCATCTCACGGGTCGGTGAGAACGTTGCGCGATTGGCACACGGACTGAAGAACGCTGTGCATAGTCTGCGGGGCTTTGTGTCATTGATTGAGCCCAACTTGGATCAGGGAGTTGGCTCCCGCGCCGCGGTCAAGGGCCTGCATGCGGCGATTGATGACCTAGAAAAGCTCGCACGGCTCACGCTGGCGGAGTCATCTCCTTCAGCGGCGACGCTTTCGAGCGCGGCGGGAACCAGTGCTCAGGCTCGAGATGTCGGCCCGGCCGCCTCTGTGCAGGATGTTGTTGATGCCGCGCATAACGAAGTGTTCAGCGCGAGTCCGGGCGTGTCGTGGCGTATTCATCCGGCGGCGGGCGGCGAAACACTGCACGTTGCGATCGATAAAGCCCCTCTATCCGAACTTCTCGTCATCCTGATGCGCAATGGCGTTGAGGCGATGGAGGGAAGCGGGAGTGGGGTTGTCGAGTACGGGGCGAACGGCGACTTTGGATTATTGGTGGTCACCGACCAGGGGCCGGGCTTCGCAACGGAAGACCTCGAAAAAATCTCTCAACCCGGATTTACGACGAAATCGAAAGGAAGTGGATTCGGTCTTTTCCTGGCGCGCCGCATCGTCGAAGATCATGGGGGCGCCTTATCCCTCGAAGCCGCTGAAGAGGGCGGTGCGCGAGTGCGGATTGAATTGCCGCGTGTCGAGGTCGACGCGGGGTTGAGCGCGCGGCAGATTCCGCCTGGAGTAGCGAACTAATGCCCGACTCGATTCTTGTGGCCGAAGATGAGCGCGCTTCGGGCGAGTATCTGAAATTATTGCTCGAAGAGATGGGCTTTGAAGTTCGTCTGACGGGCAACGGTGTGGAGGCTTTGCTTGCCCTAGAAGCCGGCGCCTTTGACCTCGTCATCACCGACCTCAGAATGCCCTCTATGGATGGCTTCGAGCTGTTAACGCATCTGGGCCAGCGGTGGCCCGATCTGCCGGCGATTGTTTTGACTGCAAACGAAGACGTGTCGGACGTGATCGATGCGATTCGGCTAGGCGCAGTCAACTACCTAGTGAAGCCGGCGACACCTAGCAGTGTCGGCTTGGCAGTCGAACGCGCCCTGTTGACTCGACGTCGAAGTGTGATCGCCGATGCGACGGTTCCTGAGTTGGTAGGGCAGAGCAAAGCCATGGTTGAAGTACGACACCGGGTCCTGATGGCCGCGAGAAGCGATGTTCATGTGCTTGTCACAGGTGACACGGGCACTGGCAAAGAATTGGTTTCCCGGGCGATCCATACGCATTCGGGGCTCAGTAAGGGGCCCTTTGTGGCGCATAACTGCGCTTTGTCGCCCTCTGATCTTTTCGAGTCAGAATTCTTCGGTCACCGCCGTGGTGCCTTCACCGGCGCCGACCGGGATCGGCGAGGTCTGTTGCGCGAGGCCCACGAAGGGGTGCTTTTTCTAGATGAGCTCGAGACCCTCGATCCTGGTTTTCAGGCAAAGCTGCTCCGCGTGATCGACGACGGCGAAGTGAGGCCGGTCGGGGCTGAGAAGGCGGAACGGGTGAATGTTCGCTTCGTGGCCGCCACGAATCGCGAAGCGCAGGTGATGATCGACGAGGGCAGCCTGCGAGAAGATATCTACTACCGATTGCGCGGGATCGAGATTCGATTGCCTGCGATCGCGGACCGACGCGAGGATATCCCCATGTTGGTCAGTCACTTCGACCGCGACGGGGCCGATAGCTTTACGCCTGAAGCAATGGAAGCGCTCTGTCGTGCGCCACTACCGGGCAATATCCGGCAGCTTCGGAATATCGTTCAGGGTGCGCGCGCCGCGGCGGGGGATTCGCCTGTTGGCATGCTCCACCTCCCTGCGGATCAGCTCGGTCGAGGCGGCGCTTCGGCGCTGACCGGCACGGGCGCCGGAGGTATTCCAAGGGGAATCTCACTTCGTGAACTCGAACGAAGGGCCATCCTCCAGGCCCTCGAAGACTGCGACGCCAATCGAACTCGGGCCGCGAAACTCCTCGAGATCGATCGGTCGACACTCCGCCGTAAGATGGCGGAATACGAGATCGAAGGCTGACGGCCGGGCCGAGGCCCCGCTGACAGGCGACCGGTTAGAGGTTTGGCACCGGCGAATCGCCCAGCGGCGACACGTTTCCAAATCGCTTTGATTTAAGCCTCGTGAGATTAGGACGCGAGGGCATCGAGCTGGAATCGCGATCCTTCCGTAAACTCGACCCCGAAGCCTGGTTATTCGAGTCTGCTACCCACGCCTGCCATCAGCTCCCGCCGCGTCCAGACGACTTGACCGACAAGTTGAAGCTCCTGGCTGCCGTCCTGGCGCTCGGAAAGGTCGAGGGTCAGTACTACTCGTCTTCCGGCTGCGAGGGGCTCCCAGGTCCGTATATGGGCCCCACCGCACGACAAATTTGCAGTCATCTCCTCAGCGGTTCGAAAGAAGGTTCGACCCGCCCTTTTTTTGCACCGGGTCTAGCGCCGAGTATTGGCGACCGCTCGGCAGACCACTCACTAGATGTTTAGGCCCAAGAAGGGGAACTGGATCGCTTCATTGAGCGCGTCCGCGTCGGTCTCCGAGGAAGCCAGGTAGAGAGCCTTTTCTGCGGAGCTCATGTTCTCCTGGGCTGCGCGTGCTGCCTTGCGCTTTGCAGACTTTCGATGGCTCTCGAGAGCTTCCGCGCTTCGACTCAGGTCGTTCGGAACGAACTCGGGCACCTTCGCGTCCTCGGCGCGTTCCTCGCAGATGGTCTTGAGCAGGGCGGTCGTGAGACGCTTGCCTTCGACCTTGTTCTTGAGGACGGTGGAGAGGAGGGCTCCCGCCTTATCCCCGCGATGGTCGAGCCAATCCTCGAGGATGATCAGTTCGTCATTCGCCAGATCGATGCGCCTACCACGGCTTCCGCCGCGGCTGGGCTTCGCGACGATGCTGCAAATACCAGTCTTATTGCTGAACTTAACGCTCTCAAAGGTCAGCGCCGTGATTTCTGCGATCTTGAGACCGCGATAAATTAGGGAGAAGAGCACTGCATCTCGGTGACCGGCAGCATCGCCGGCGGCGGCAGACGCCGCGACAAGAGCACGAATTTCGCCATCACCGAGCAGGCGACCACCAGCCGGCGCAGTCTTCTTCGAGGTCTTTGAAGTCTTCTTTGCCTTCGAGGGTGCAGTGGTTTTTTCTTCCGGTTCGTCGCTCAGTACGAAGCCGAGCTCAGCACATTGCTCGATGACTTTGCTGAGCGTGCTGCGGATCTTTTGGACCTGTCGCGGCGGATAGGCCTCCGGCACGACACGATAGCTGCGCGTCGTGTCACGTCGGCAGCGCAACGATTCTACGCGCGCGGGCGCACCCTTTTTCTTCAGAATCGTGAGTGCGGCGGCGCCGTGATAGGGCTGAACCTGCTGCCACGGGAATTCGACCGAGTCGCATTTTCCCCCGCTGATAACAGTGGCGAGGGTTTCGAGGGCTTCCTCGGCAACCTTGCGGGTTTCGTCGCTGCGGAAGCTGCTGAGGTAGTTCTCAGCAGCGCGGCGGCCTTTGGCCAACTCCGCGGGATGAAGCAGAAAATCGACGTCGTCGTTGCGTGAGAGGGCCGGCGCGGGCGCTGAGGTGGGGGCTTTGGTCTCTGCGCCGCTTTCGGAGAGTTCGGTATCACTGATACCGGTCATCACCGTGTCTGGGCTGTCGTTTGAGTCGGACGCTGCTCGAGAAAGGGGGGAAGCGACTTCGACTGCCAAGGGGAAACCTCCTGATATCGGGGCCGGTATTTGACCCGGGAGTCATTTCTCCAAATGTCGACACGGATGTCAACTCTTCGACGTGAACGAACATTCGTGAATGATGATTCGTTAATCAAGTCAACGGGTTGCGGATCGACCTAAATATGACCCTCTGGCAGTTTGGTCGGGCATTCACACTCGCATGCCCTCCGGGATATACTTCTGCACATGTCCGCCACCACCGATCACGATCTGGATTGCGCCGCTCCAATGGATTTCTACGAAGGCTTTGCATGGGCGGTTCCAACGGCCTTTGCGAATGCCCTTGCGTCCTTTCGCTTCGAGCAAGGAGACGTTCTCTACGACAATCCTGGGCCATATGAAGCGCTTTGCAGCGCGCCAGGGGGCCTCGCTCTTCAGATTCTGCACCCGCCGCGGAGTGCGCGCGCGACCCCCGCGAACTTCGCTGGAGACCGTCGACGTACGAGCTGGGAGAGCGAGGTCGTACTGGAGCAGACGGCTTTGGATCGCAGCGAGGTTCGGCAGGTGACGACGACGCAAGGACGGCTGTTGATGACTTTGTGGACCGGCGAGTTTGCGTGGCTTGAGGACGCTGGGGAGTCTCCGCCGCTGCCTCTGGCGGCGCGGGAGCTGGCGGGTCGACTCGCCGAGGCTGCGACGTCTTTTGAGAGGCCGAGTGCGCCTGAACTTGAGGCTGTCCCCGTCTGTCGTTTTCTCTACGTGGTGGATCTCGCGAGCGATGCTTCGCGGGTCAAATCACAGACGATCCAGGCGTGCCTATCAGAGCTCGGGGCAGTGGTCACGCAGGACCTGCGACCCGGTGCGGCCGAACTCGAAGATGCGGCGCGCTTCCACCCAGCGCTTTTGATTCGTGCGCACACGATTTCCGGCCGCAGTGAGCATGATATCACGCAATGTCTTCGGAAGATTCTATACGGCGGACCAGCCTCGCCAGCGGGTACGAAGGATGAAAGCGCGACGGAGGAAGGGTTGAAGACCGATCGATTCTCCGTCGCGCGTCACGGCCTCTTGCTGCAGCTCAGCTAGCGACTCGTTATGCCGGCTACACGAGCGCGAAAGCGAGTGGACGCATGAACTGCAGGCTTGCCTACTGAATTACGATCGTCGCACGCTCGATCACGACGGGCTGCGTCGGACGCCCGGGATCGCGTGCGGCGCCGAGAGACTCAATCTTCTTGAGCACTGCCAAGCTATCCGGATCTTCGATTTTGCCGAAGACCGTGTGTCGATTATTGAGGTTAGGCGTAGGCCCGAAGGTCAAGAAAAATTGACTCCCGTCCGTTCGGGGGCCTGCATTGGCCATAGAGAGCGTACCGCCGGTGTCGTGCGTCGCCGAGTCGTGGAATTCCCCCGCGTACTTGTATCCCGGCCCGCCGGTGCCGTTGCCCTTGGGGTCGCCACCCTGTGCCATAAAGCCCTTGATGATGCGGTGAAAGCGGATGCCGTCGTAAAAGCCGAGTCGAGTGAGGTAGAACGTGCTGCCGACATGCATGGGCGCGACATCTGCGCGCATGTTGATCAGCAACTCGCCCTGATTTGTAGTGAGCTTCCAGATGTACTTCTTGCTCGCGTCGAATTTGACCAGCGGCGGCTTCTTGAGCCGCGTCTTCCAGTTGGTTGCCGAACGATCAACGGGATTCTTGAGAATGAATTCGTCTAGCGCCTTCATGGCGGAGTCGGTCGGTGCTGCTTCGCCGGCGGTGGCTCCATCGTCGCTGCATCCGAGGATGAGCACGATGAGCAAAGAGAGCATAAAAGTGGATAGGCGGCCGTTCGGGCGAATCATGAGCGGTTGTTCTCCTTGGAATCTATGGACGTCGTTAGGACGTGGGAAGGGTAACGCAAAGCGCTCGATTCGATGATGATTCGTCCTTAGTTGATTCAGGTTTTAGTTCCGGGGCGTTTGCACAGGCCCATCGCTTTAAATTCCTTGCGTGCCGCGCCGGCCCAATCCTTGTTCGCCTTGGGACTCGCAGGGCTCGGATGAAGGATGCGACCAAACTGAAGATCACGGTCGCCCAGGATCTCCCTCGAGCGTGCCTCGGCGAAGGCACCTATCCCGACGATCCATTCGGGCTGAAGGATGTCGATCAGTCGCCGCAAATGAGCGTTACACGCTTCGTAGAGCGGTTCGCGTTCGGCGGCAGGCAGCTTGTCGGGGGTTCTGTTCCGGCCGGTTTCTTCCATGAATACGAGAGGGCAATAATTGACCATGAAATGGTTCTTGAAGAAGGCTTCCGGTGACTTCCAGTGGGCCTCAACGGCCCCCCATAGTCGGCGTCCGCTGACCTCGCTTCGGGTGCAGGCAAAGCCTTCGATGGGGCGTTTCGGATGCTCCTTTTCGGGACGGTCGATGCGTTCTTCGATGCCCATCCAATCCCGCACCATGGCGACTTCTCCGAAGGGCACGCCGGTCTGGGACATGCCGTAGGGCCCCGGATTCATGCCTAGGAAGACGATGCGTTTTTGGCTGTCACCGAAGCGCCGGATGTAGCGGCGATGACCGCGGGCGGCGTAGATAAGAGGGTTGTAGACGTGGCTCACCGGCGCGGCGAACTCAAGTGGGGCGAGAGTTTCGCAGAGGCGGCGAGTGGCGGTAATAAGGCGGTCGGCGTGGCCCAAGTCGTCAGTTTCCATTCGAATTCGAAAGGGGGGTGCGTGCGGGAGGCGCTAGCAGTGTAGACTCGGGTGAGTAGGGCGCCGAGTCGCCCGCGGAGGAATTTTGATGTCCACGACAGAGTGGCTTCTTTTAGGTATCGCGGCGGGTGTCGCGATTGTGTTGGGACGACTTTGGCAGCTGGCTGATGCCCGCGCCGCTGCGGCGAATGAGGCGCATGATCGTGTTTCGAGCGAGCGTCAAGACCTCGCCGCGCGCCTATCCAAAGAAGTTCAGACCCGGAAGAAACAAGCCGAGGAATTAGCGACGTTTCGGAAGCGAGCCGACAAAGCGAAGAAGCGCTCGGCGCGGGATGAGAAGGGGGGCACGGATCTGCCTCTTGGGACCGCTGCCCGTTTGGCAGATTTCGAAGAAAAGATTGAGCGCGTAGAGCGCGAGCGTGACCGTAGTCGTGCCGAGCGGGAGCAGTTGACCGCTCAGGTGTCGACACTCGAAACACGCCTTGAAATAGCCAGTCGCGCTCCCGCGAAGGTCTCCACGCCGGCTCCGGTTGCGCCTTCCTTGACGGCAACCGACGACTCGCTCCGCTCCGAGCTCGGCGAAGCCACAGAGCTCGTTGCGAAGATGACGGAGGAACTCAAGCTCGCTAAAGAAACGGAACTTCGAACGCGCAAGCGCATGAATAACCAGGAGCAGCTCTACGCCTCGGTTCGCGCGGAGCTCGATGTGAAAAAGGATCGTCTTCGCACTCAGGAAGAGCAGATCCAACGCCTGCAGGCCATGAAGGTTGTTGTCACAAATGGGGCGCAGTCCGACGACTAATGCGCAATTGTGAAAGCCGGCTGGTCCGGGAGAGCCGCCTAACTCTTGAGGGTGGTCTGACTCGTGAGAGCCACCTGACTCTGTCTTCCGCTGAGCTTTAGGCCTCGGATTTCGCCTCGGACCAGGCCCAGTCGAGCCAAGCGAAGAGTCGCTCGAGATCGGCCGTATCGACCGTCGCGCCGCCCCAGAGACGCAATCCTGTCGGAGCATCGCGGTAGGAGCCGATATCGAAAGCGACTCCCTCTTTGTCGAGGCGCTTCGTGGCGGCCTTGACTGTCTTTGCGACGACGTCATCGTGGCGTTCTGCTGCCCAGGGGTCCGTGATCTTCAGGCAAATCGACGTTGAGGAGCGAGAGGCCTCGTCTTCGCACAGGAATCCAACCCAATCGGAGGATTCAACCCATCGCGTGACGGCATCCAGGTTGGCTTGGGATCGCCCGATCAACCCTTCTAGGCCACCGACCGACTCCGCCCAGACGAGGCTGTCAACGGCATCCTCGACACAGATCATCGAGGGTGTGTTGATCGTGGAGCCTTCAAAGATGCTCGCGTTCAGCTTGCCGCCCTTTGTTAGGCGAAAAATCTTGGGCATCGGCCACGGCGGGGTATACGACTCAAGGCGTGCCACTGCCCGAGGCGAAAGCGCCAGCATGCCGTGTGCAGCTTCTCCGCCGAGCACCTTCTGCCAAGACCAAGTGACGACGTCGAGCTTGTCCCATGCCAGATCCATCGCGAACGCGGCCGAGGTCGCGTCACAGATCGTGAGGCCGCCGCGGTCGTCGGCGATCCAATCGCCGTTGGGCACGCGCACACCCGACGTTGTTCCGTTCCAAGTGAATACGACGTCTCGAGAGAAGTCGACCGCGCCGAGGTCGGGGAGTTGTCCGTAGTCCGCCTCAAGCGTGCGTGTATCTTCGAGCTTTAGTTGCTTAACAACATCGCCAACCCAGCCTGATCCAAAGCTCTCCCAAGCGAGGAGATCGACGCCGCGCTCGCCGAGCATGGACCAAAGCGCCAGCTCAACCGCACCGGTATCCGAGGCCGGCACGATGCCGACTTTCCAGTCGTCCGGCATTCCGAGAATCGAGCGGCTGCGGTCCGATACTTCTTGGATTCGCGCTTTGGCTGGAGCGGCGCGATGGGATCGGCCGGTGAGGGCGTCCTTGAGTCCGTTGATCGTCCAGCCCGGGCGCTTTGCGCAGGGGCCGGAAGAGAATTGCGGTCGGTCAGGTCTGGCATCGGGACGAGTCGTCACGGGATCCTCGGTTCTGTGGCTTGGGTGCTCGCTCAGTCTGATCGGGAATGCGAGCCAGGCGCGGGTGGTACGATGTCACATGAAGAAAGCGCTTCATTTGACAGGCGGCGCAGTCTATCGGTGCGACGTCGGTGGGGCCATGATTTCGTGCGCGATCTCTTCGTGTGGGGGACGAATG
>DGPZ01000019.1 GCA_002390675.1 Deltaproteobacteria bacterium UBA4427 | reverse complement strand
GCGACATCCGCCTCCGCGTCGATCTTGCCCGAGAGTTTCAGCTGGCTCGCTTCTAAGCGCAGCGGGAGGCGAGCCAATTCGACTTCGCTGACCAGGCCTTGATAGGCGGGCTCACTTCCGAGGCGAAGTACGCCATCTGCATTCCCAAGGCCGGTCTGCGCCCAGACTCGCACCGTCGGATCGCCTCCGAACCAGGACATGCTGAGCCTTGGGGCGATTTCGAGTTCGAAGAGCCGCGTCTTTCCGACTGCGGGGTGATCGATCGTCACGTCACGCGCACGTAGGACGGGGCCTCGCGCGCTCAGTCCTGGCGAGAGATCGACAACTTCGACGGTCGCTCCACTGACGCGACTGATCTCCCATGCGATTCGCCGACCGACAGCGTCCCATGGAAAGAGCAGGATGATGAATACGAGGACGAGGACCGCTGCGAGGGGGATCGCGACAGCCTTAGGGAGGAAGCCGGCGGAGCCGCCGCTTGAGGATTCGGTAGGTTCGGACACGGGCGTAGTCTACTCGGATCGGCGGTGAATCGCCGACTAAGAGATCGGCTTGAAGGTGGAGACGGAGAAAGTTACGTCGATGAGGTCCTTGGTCGGTGTATCCCCGCGCGCTCGACTCGGCCTTCGCTTCACGCGGAGGCTTTTGACCGATAGCGGCTGGTTGGCACTCTCAATACTCGAGAGATAGGCCACGGCCTGCTGAAGCGTGACATTCTTGAGACTGACTTCGACCTTCGTTTCCTCGTAGCGTTCGCTCTCACCGGATTGGCGTTTTTCCATCGATGCGGGCTTCACCCCGACCTGTGCGGCTAGGGATTCGAGGAGGGTAAGTAAGTTCGGCTGGTTACGGCTGTCTTGGATGCGCGTCTCTACGCGGGCCAAGCGCGCGTGAAGCCCGTCCCATTCGCGCTTCATGCGGCGAGTCATATCGAGCTGACGCTCGGAGGCCCTCGCTCCGTCGGTGGCACTCTCGGTTGCGTTTTGGATGGGCAGGACGATGCCGACGATTAGAATAGTGATCGCGAGGGCACCAACGGCGACCCCAACCAACACACGTTCCCGGGGCATGAGTCCGTCCCAAATGACTTGGATCCGTCCGATGAGTTCACTCATACTTCACCTCCCGCCGGCGCGAGGGGAATATTGACGTTGAAACTCACGCCTCCGGTCTTTCGATCGGTCTTGATCGATCCAGCGACCTCTGCACCTTCGAAGGGCGTCGTTTCGGAAAGCACGGATGTCAGCCGATCGGCAGCTTCGTAGCCCGCGGCATCCACGTCGAGACGGATCAGGTTTCGGTCGATGTTGACTTCAGTGATTCGTACGTCGAGGTCTGTGGGAATCGCGTTCGATAGTTCGGCGAGCAACACAAGTGCGGAACGGTTACCCGAGTAGATCCCCAGAAATTCAGCGCGATCCTGTGCAGCTGAAAGCTCGTTGCGAAGCGCTGTGGCGGGATTGGCCGGAGGTGTGCCGCGTTCTGGGAACGCTTCGGCGAAGAGCTGACTTGCAGCGCTCTGATAGCGGTCTGCGCGTCCGTTTTGGAGAACGATCGAAGCGATGGTGCTCACAAGAAGGATGCCCACGAAGATCGTCGCGTAGATGGCCGTCGGGCGAAGTTCACGTGTAAACAGTTGCTCGAAATTCTGGCGGTAGGAGAGATCGCCCTGCCGGAAATTAATTCGGGTGACGGATTCCCCGGAGAGCCGTAAGGCCAAAGCGAGGGCCGGAGCAAAGAGCACCGGGTCGATGCCTTCGACGAGAGCGGCATGCTTGGCATCCGCTGGCATACGAAGGCGGGCGGTATCAATTCCCGTTCGCTTCGCAAGAAATTCATCGATCTTCTCGAGGCGAGCGGTTCCACCAACGAGGGTGAGCTTTGCTTCCCGTGCAACGGGTCCGGATCCATGCCTTGCTTCGGCGGCTTCCAAGGTACGAAGAGCTTCGCGCGCAATCCGGTCGAGGATTGCCGCGACGCCCGGCGAAGATGCACCACCGAGCGAACCTAATATGCCGCCCTCACATTTGCGCTGCTCTGCATCTTCGAAGGAGAGTCCAAGTTCTGCGACGAGCGCTTCTGTCATAGCGCGTCCGGCGACGGGGATACTGCGGGCCAGTGCTGGCTGCCCATCGATGAGCGCGCAGAAGGTGGTTTTCTCGTGACCGATATCGGCAATGAGGTGCGTGCCTGTGAGTCCAAAAATGGGTGCAAGATTCGCGAGTACGAGTCCCTCGGCCTCGATGACCTGAGGCTCGACTTTTGCGTCTTGCAGTTCGGCGATCGCCGCGGCGACATGCTCTTTACGAGCGAGAGTGGCAGCGACGACACCGTGCTGGCGCTCGGCGGCGAGGATATTCCAATCGACGATGATGTCGTCGAGGTCGAAGGGCGTTTCTGCTTCGATTTCGAAGGGGATCGCCTGGGCGAGTCGTCGGGCATCGGAGAAGGGAAACTCGAGTCGCCGCGTAGAGAGCTGGCGCGCTTGTAGCGCCGTCGCGATCTGCTCGGTCGGGAAGTGATGCATGCTGATAAAGCGCTGCAGGTGTTCATCAAGGGGCGCTTCCGCATCGATGCGCGGATGGACCCGGAATTGGCCAGCGGTGAGATCTCGTGGCGAGACCTTCAGCTCAGCGGCCTTGATGCCGTGGCTCCCGACATCGAGGCCGAGCACACTCCGCTCGAATAGCCCTGCCATTTATCGTTGTTCCCCCATGATGATGGGCTCTTTGCCCATCGCCGGTCCCGTAGGATGCCGGTTCCTATTTAATCGTCCTGCTCGCCTTGTAGCCTGTGCTTTTCGTACATGTTTTGATGTCTGTGCGGAAGCCATGCAGCGCTTTTGCTCGCATCGTTTGTTCTACGAAGACTCCCGTCGAACCGCAATCGGTCACTTCATCAATCTTCTCCCCGCAGGCGTCGCCAGGATAGCAGCTGAGGCCCCGGATTCGGCCGGGTGTCGTAGATCGCTTCGAAGCGGCGATCGATCGTGCCGACGGTGGCGGTGACGGTCACTCTAAAGACCTCTGGCTTGGCCGGCAGGGCGGCAACCGGGTAGACGCTGCCATTGCCGAGATCGCCGTTCCCGACTTCGCCTATTGGGACGCATCTGAGGTCGCCGCCCGCGTCGTCGCACACCAGTTTGCCCTTGTCCCGAAGTTTGTAGAGATCCTCGGCGAGGCGATCATCGATTAGCCTCATGTTTCCGCTCGTTCCGGCATATACGAGTTTTAGAACCCAGGGTGCGGCGCGGTTGATATTGATTCCGGAGGTTCCCGCAATTGGGTGGACCGTTACGTAGTGACGAAGTTCGCTGAGGAGTCGTGCATCGACATCTTCGACAAGGCCGAGTTGATCGACCGAGAGCAGCGGGCGGTTCCACGCTTCATAGGGTGGATCCTGGCGTCGGTAGTATTCGTTTTCACCACGTCCGCCGAGCGATGTTTGATCGCCATCCATAAAGTCGAGGATATTTTCCGCAATCGCGGCAGGGTCGTATCGCTTGTCTTGTGCGTCGCCTTCCATCCCGTCTATGACGTATTCGATGACCGCGGTCAGATACTCGACCGCTTCCTCGCTCGCACTCGATCCCTCTCCGTCATCCCGGTCCGAAAGCGAAGGCTCGTCATCGTCATCTCGTCCTTCTGAATCCGATCCGTTACCTCTACCAACACCTCCGCCTAAGTCTTCCTCCGCGGGCCTCGCAGGAACGAGCGCATTGAGGTTAAGCTTGGCGCCTTCGTCTTCAATGTCGATTCGGAGTCGCCGCTCGTCATCGATGTCGATCGGAGCGCCGCCGATGCCTTGCCATAAGGCGTCCGCGGCAGCGGCTTCGCCACCTTCAACGTTGCCAAGGCTGAGCTCCGGCGTTGTATTGCTTTTGCCGGGGAGGTCTTGTTCACCGAGGCCACTGCTCCCGGCGTCGCCTTGAACATACTTCGCGCGGACGATCATGACGATGACTTCGGCAAGGCGAAGACCGCCTTTGGCGAGGGCATCCGCTTCGGCTGATTCGAGTCGGTTGGCAGCAATGGTGTTGTCGATGATGGCGCGATGTTGAAATGCATAGACGGCGGTGACGAGCGCGAAAATCATGACGAGGACGATTGCGAGCACGATGCCTCGTTCCGAACGCCGAGTGCGTTGCACATTCGGTAGGTAGCCAGAGCGAAGAGGGCGACTCATAGGAGGTCCTCGCATTCGGCGGCGGCTTCGTTCGCTATGGATGGCCAGTCTTTTTCGACCGCACTCCAGCAGGTCTCAGCTGAGGCGTTAAGCAAGCTACAGAGCTCCTCGTCTCCGTCGCATTCGCTCGTGCGCAGGTCGACGAACCATTCGTCTCCGAAATCCGCGCAGTCGGCGATCGTGCCACAGGTCGGGTCGCCGTCTGAATTTGAGGCCAAGCTGATCAGTACGTCGAGGTCGATCGGTCGATGCATAGCGAGCGTGACGACGCGTTCGTGCAGTCGTCCAGGAATGAGAAGTGCACCGGAATCGGTCTCGCCTTCACGGGCAAGCCTATGGAGCATGAGATTGATCTCCACGCCCATCGGGATCGGTGCATCATCCGGAGCGAAGGCCGAATCCCAATCGTCGACGACGCCGCCTTCGGGATCGACGAAGCGGACGCCGAATGCGGCAAGGCCTTCGGCGACTCGTGCGGACGCGGGATCATCTGGATCGGGATCGCGTTGCGCGGCTTCGCTCGGAGGCCGCGACGATCTCCACCGCCAGAGCGTGTAGCTCGGTCCTTCTGTTTCGCTGTCTTCGTCCGCTTCCTCCTCGGTGACGAAATACGCGATATCGACCCAGGTCGACGCGTTCTCACCGAGGTTTCCACGGGGCACATTCTGAGTTTGGAAGCGCACGAAACTTGCGCCTAACTCTCCCGATCCCTCCCCGAGGAAGCGCCACGGATGGCTTCTCGGATCACTGCCGGATGGGCGCGTGACGAATACGGTCCCTTCAAGATCTTGTGCGATCAAGTCGAGGGCCGCAGACGCCGTCGTCTCTACGCGAAGTAACTCCGCCGCTGCGCTGCGCTGTTTCGCGTTTTCACTGAAGATGCCGGTCACGAAGAAGAGCACGACCGTCGTTAGGAAGAAGGCAGCAACGACTTCGATAAGCGTGAAGCCCATGGCGTGGCCAGGCGAACGGTCATACGAGGTTCGCTCATTCTTCGCGGGAACCTCGCGCGGTTCGCCGAGGGACGAGGTTTGTCGCAGGGGATTTCGCACGATCACCCCCCCGGTAACTGCTGAAGCAGTGCCTTTGCGTCTTGGCCTAACGTGTTCGCGTCCAGCCCGCCTTCAGGAATGCCTTCCGCCCCGTTTTCCTTGAAGAGCTCTGGAAGGGCTTCGCGTGCAGCTTCCCAATCGAATGCAAAAGTGGTGCGCCGCACACTATCGACAACCGCTCCGTCGGTCCATTCGACGCGGATCTCATAGCGACGAAGAAATACGTCGATACCTGGGACTTGCGCAGCCATCAGCGGGCCGATCCCAACGGCGCCTTGATCTCCGTTCGCGAGTGCTTGGACTGCGTCACCGGAAAAATTGCCCCCACGTCCACCGCCACCGCCAAGAGATTCGAGCGCAGGTTCGGACCACATTTGCACCATGAACTCTTCGCCGAGTTCTTCTTTGTCTTCGGGAAGGGCCTCCTGCTGACTGAGAATAGCTTCGAGCATCGCCATCTCACGGTCTGCGATCTCACTCGCTTGAAGTCGATCCCGTGAGATCTGGGCTCTATGGATCGTTTCAGAGCTGGATCCAATTAAGATCGTTACCACAGTCGCGAAGATCATCACGGCGGCAAGAACCTCAAGAAGCGTGAAGCCTCCCAGGGCTTGGTGACGGGTCAGGGGGCGAGCGGGGTCGTTTCTCGTGAGGCTGCTTATCACGACCGTGCGCCACCTTTAAATAGGCGGACATGTTGCAGGATCGGTTCGATCGCCAACGTTAGATGGTGATCTTCGGCGTCTGAGAGTTCAACGAGCGCGGAATCGGTCGTGCCATCGACATGGAAGACGATCGCGTAGTCGCCACCCTCGGCCCAGCCTGCATCGCTTTCGATGCCGACAAAGAAGAGTGAATCGTCGAGCCAATGGAATGTCCCCATCCGTCGATGGGGGATCGGGTAGTAGTCACGTTCGGCTTTACGCGGGGGCGTAAAGTCGATAACGCCTTCGTCGTCGGCATTATTACCGCCGTCGCCACCGAAGAGTGCACCCGCGAAGTCGCCACCCGAAGACTCACCTAACGCGCGATCATCGGTGACCATCCATTCAATTTGATAGCCGCCTTCTTCAAGGTCGATCAAGAGGCGATGGGGCTTGCCGGTCATGATTGCTCGTTGGCGAGCGAAGCGAAGCGTCTGGGCGATATTCTCGGCCTCGTCTTCGAGGGGATCCCAGGCGTTATTCCCGATGCGAGGGAGCCCGACGACCGTGACCATCATCATGATGGCGACGACCGCCATGATCTCGATCAGCGTGAAGCCAGCTCGACGTATATTAGGCGTCGCCTTCATCCGACCAATTCTTGATGTCGTCACCGCCTTCGACGCCGTCCGGACCATAGGACCAGATGTCAAAGGTGTACGGGTTATGAGAGCCAGGGATCCGATACTGGAATGGCATGTCCCACGCATCTAGGAGTGCCTCCCTCTTTATGTACCCAGCAGGGTTGTAGCTCTTAGGAACTGGGGGCGCAGTCGGCTGGCGGAGCAGGGCGTCGAGGCCTTGATCGGCGTTCGGGAATCGCTTGTTGTCCAGCTTGTAGAACTCAAGGGCCTGCTCGATGCGGTTGATCTGCGTTTTTGTGTTGGCGATTGTTGCGCGGTCAAGCTGCCCACTGATCCCAACCGCGAGGGTCGCCATCAGCATGCCCATGATCACGACGACGGCCATGATCTCGATCAGGGTGAAGCCCGCACTGCCTCGCGTGTGACGTCGAGCATTGCGTTGCGCCTCGGGAAACGGCACCTCACGCATATGCGCGGAGACGGAAGGGCTCGAATATGAAGAAGAAGCGGAGGTATAAAAGTCGGTCATCGGATCTCTCTGGCTACCCGGCAAGGGCCGGGAAATTCGGGTGGGTACGATTTCTTTCTTCGGCCGTCCGGGACTATGAGGTTAGTCGAGGTCAAATGGTTCTAACCCACGTTCTCCGTCAATTGAAGCATTGGCATAAGGACGGCCATTATGATGATGCCGACGACGCCCACCATGACCAAGATGAGAACGGGTTCCATGAGGGACGTGAGTCGGGATACGCTGGTTTCGACCTGTTCCTCGTAGGTATCCGCGACCTTGATCAGCATGCCCTCGAGGTCTCCAGAGCGCTCTCCTACCTCGACCATGGTGGTCACCATGGGCGGGAACTGGCCGCATGCCTTGAGCGGGACGGCGAGGGGGGAACCCTCAAGGATGCTCTCGCGAGCGGTATCCGCCGCGGCCTCGAATACTGCGTTATTCGACACGTGTCTGGCAATATTGAGGGCTTCGACGATATTGACGCTACTGGCGAGGAGTGATCCCATGGTTCGAGTGAAGCGGGCGATCGCGAGAAAGCGAATCACACGCCCGATCACGGGGAAGCGGAGCCAGAAATGGTCGAGGGTGCTTCGGCCCCCTTCGGTGCGCGCGACCGCGCGGTATCCGTAGCCGAGTGCGATGCCGAGCAGAATGAGAAGCCACCAATAGCCGCGTAAGAAGTCAGAGCTGCCGATTACCATGACGGTGTACCAGGGCAGTTCTAGGTCTTGGGCGAGGAGCAGTTCTGTGATCTGCGGGAGGACGAGGGTGACCATCACGCCGACTACAACGACCGCGAAGAGCAACATGAAGAGTGGATAGGTGAGGATGGAAAGGACGCGGTTGTTCAGTCGAACCTGGTCCTCGAGATAGTCGGCGATTCGATCCAGGACAGCTTCTAGCGCGCCCGACGCTTCGCCGGCGCGGACCATCGACACGTAAAGGTTGTCGAATTTGCCGGTCGTGACGAGTGCGTCTGCGAGAGAGCTGCCTTCATTCACTTTATCTCGGACATGAGCGAAGACGCCCTTAAGGCCACGATGTTCCGTCTGGTCGACGAGGGCGTTAAGCGCTTCCACGAGCGGCACGCCGGCGGAGACGAGTGTGGACAACTGCCTCGTCGCCATAGAGCGTTCCATAGGCGGTATCCGCGTCGGGAGATTGAACTCTACGTTGAACCGGCTGCCGCCAGATTTGGGCGTAGTGCTGGCGCCTGCATCGGTTTCGGCGATTTCGGTCAGGAAAATACCGTTCGCGCGCATCTGCGCACGCGCCGATCGAGCGCTGTCCGCGCTGACCGTCCCCTTGTTCGCCTTGCCCGCTTGGTTCACCCCTTTGTAGGCGTAGACCGGCACCTTAGTTCTCCGTGATTCCCAGCTTGCTCTGCGATCAGATGGCTGATCAAATAGGTGTTGTTAGTGATTAGTCGATCATCGTTAATCGTGTCGGAGCGCGACTCGGTCGAACTCTTGGCGAGCGTCACACCTGCGCTGCGGCTCCTTCTTCTTCCGTGGCGCGAATGACTTCCGACACGGAGGTGATGCCCGATAACACTTTGCGAGCTCCGTCCGCACGCAGGGTTCCCATGCCCTTACGTGTGGCCGCCGCCTTAATTGTTTTCGCGTCAACGTTCTTGCTCACGAGTCCGCGAATTTCGTCATCGATCGCCATGAGCTCGAAGATGCCAAGTCGTCCGCGGTACCCAGTGCTCTTGCAGGTCGGGCAACCCTTGGCTCGATAGAGCGTGACAGGGCGGCCGGGCGGCTTGAACCCGATCTCGCGCAGCTCTTCGTCGGTCGTTGTGTAGGCCTCTTTGCACTCTAAACAGAGCACACGGACGAGGCGCTGGGCGAGGACCGCAACGAGGGAAGACCCCACGAGGAACGGTTCCACTCCCATGTCGACAAGGCGTGTCAGGGCACTAGCTGCATCATTAGTATGTAGTGTCGAGAGCACGAAGTGACCGGTCAGCGAAGCCTGGATCGCGATCTCGGCGGTTTCGACATCTCGAATTTCCCCGACGAGCACGACGTTCGGATCCTGGCGAAGCACCGCGCGTAGTCCGGTGGCGAAGGTCAGCCTGATTTTCGGGTTGACCTCGATCTGCCCGACGCCTTCTTGGGTAATTTCAACCGGATCCTCGATCGTGATGATGTTCTTGTCCGGCCCGTTGATAGAGTGCAGCGCTGCGTGCAGCGTGGTCGTCTTACCGGAGCCCGTCGGGCCCGTGACGAGGAAGATGCCGTTAGGCCGTCTGATAATGCGATCGAGTGCTAGGAGCTGAGTATCGTTGAAGCCGATCTTGCTTAGATCGAGCAGCTCCTGCGTGTCTGGCAGGAGGCGAAGTACGAGGCGCTCGCCGTGGGCGACGGGGACCGTTGAGAGACGCACATCGTAGTTGCGTCCTGCAATCTTCAGACGGATGCGCCCATCCTGGGGCAAGCGCTTCTCCGCGATATCAAGGTTGCCCATGATCTTAATGCGTGAAGCGATGGCGGCTTGCAAAGCACGGGGCAGCGGCTTCATCGGTTCGTAGAGGACATCGTCGATGCGGAAGCGGACGCGAATCTCGTGCTCGAAAGGCTCGATGTGGATATCGCTCGCGCGCTCTTTTACGGCGTGCTGCATCATTGAATTCACGAGCCGAATAATCGGCGCGTCATCCGTTGACTCGAGTAGGTCCTTAGGAGTGTGGGAGAGCTCACTTCCGAGGGCGTCGAGGTCGTCTTCTGCTTCCTCGGCGAGCTGGTCGGTGGAGTGCGTACCCCGGTCATAGGCGAGGTTTATCGCATTCAGGATCACCGGTTCTCGGGCCAGGACGACTTCGATCTCGGCGCCATCGAATAACAGGTGCAGGTCGTCGAGTGGGGAGACTTCGAGTGGGTCGGCGACAGCGACGCGGAGCACGCCTTCGCTTACCCACGCGAGGGGTAGGACGCGATGCTGCTTAGCGAACGTAATCGGCACGGCGCTGAGCAGGGATTCATTTACCTCGCTGGGGTCGATCGCGGCGACGACCTCGAGTCCTTGCTGGTGGCCTAAGGCGTGAAGTACTTCATCCGCGTTCAGGAAGCCTTCCTCTACGAGGACATCTCCAAGGCGCTCATGGCTTTCGATCTGCCGTAACCGGGCTTGCTCGAGCTGCTCCGGCGATAGGCGTGTCTCACGTACTAGAATGTCGCCGAGGTCAAGGCTCTCGCCTCGCGCTTCGCTGCGTTCATTCTGTGCTGAAGGCGGTGAAGGCGGAGCACTCACGGAGCGGAGCCTCGCAGAACAGTTACGGACGACTGGTGGCCGTAGGCAGCATCTAGCGTCTGCGCGGTCCTGTCGGCAGTCCAAAGGTCTTCGAAGGGACCGATTTGGATCGTGAAGACGAGGTTGCCGTCGGATTCGCTGGTCACGAGTGTTCCGTCGTAGCCCGAGTCGATCAGAGCCGTCAATGTCTGCGCGGCTTGGTTTTCGTCCAGGAAGCTTGCGACGCGGACTGCGTAACGCTGAATGCCGGCTTCGGCGACTCGCTCCGCCTCGGCTTCTCGCTCGTCTCGAAGCTTCTCATGTCGTTCTTCGAGTTCACGCATTCGATCGATCGGGTAGCGAAGGCTGTGGCGCGTCAGCTCTTCCGCGACGGCAAAGTCTCGTCCTCCGGTGGGTCGGTTCCAATCTTCCAGCTCGGCAAACGCGTGTTCGTTTCCGACCCGTTCTTCAAGTTCGAGCCGCTTGCGGATCGTTTCCCGCTCGAGGTCATCCGCGTTCCTGATGATATGCGGCGTCAAGAAGATGAGCAGATTAGTCTTGCGGAGCGACTCGGTCTTAGTCTTGAAGAGCCAGCCGAGGTAAGGAACGTCGCGCAGGAAGGGGACACCACGCTCTGTTTCCGTATAGCTCTCGTCGATTAGCCCGCCGATTGCAACGGTTTCGCCGTCGTTAACGACGACCGTGTTTTCGATCTTGCGATTGCTCAGCGCGACGCCGACTTCGTCGGGATCGCCAGTTGCCGGGTTAGGTGAAACCTCCGTGATTTCCTGGAATATATTTAGCCGCAGCGTTTCACCTTCGCTGATTTGCGGTGTGACACGGAGGGTGACACCGACATCTTGACGTTCAACATTGACCGCCTGGGAGAGGCTGGGACCGCCGGTTGCCGCTTCGGTTCGACCGGTCACGATCGGAATATTGTCGCCGATGATGATTTCGGCTTCCTCGTTGTCCGAGGTCAGAATGTGTGGGGCAGAGACGATGTTGACGTCCTTATCCGAGGCCAGGGCTTGCATGCCGATTCCGAAGCTGCCGCCGTTGCTTGTGGCGACTGCGCCGGGCGTAAATGCGTCCGCCGGGTTCTCGAAGGCGTTCGAAAGCGCTGCGGCTGCGAGACCGCTGCCAGGAACGACGGCGTTGCCAGTCTGGAGCAGAAGATCCATATCGCCGTTGACCATTCGATAGGCGATGTCGAATCCGAGAGAGAGGTCGTCGGTAACGTCGACCTCCACGATCAGCGCTTCGACGAGCACTTGCGGCCGGGAGACGTCGAGCTTCTCAATGACCTGCTTGAGAGTCTCGTAGCCTTCCTTGCTCGCCTTGATAACGAGTGCGTTCGTGGCGGGGTCAGCTGTCACGGTGATGCCGTCATCAAGAGGCGTGACGGCGGAGCGAATACTCTGGTTATTTGAAGTGGAGCCAGGGAGGCTGGAGCTTCGGCTCGAACTTCCACCGCCGGACCCGACTAACGAGTTGAGCGTCTCCGAAAGTTCTTCGGCATCCGCATGCCGCAAGTAGTAGACCTGGATGCGACCTTCGCCGCGAACTTGGATGTCGAGCTTACGAACAAGCCCGCGAATGTCTGCGAGCTGCTGGCGCGACGAAAGGACGAGCAGCGAATTCGTGCGCTCATCGGGGAGGATGCGCACGGTCGGGCCCACGGCGTTGTCGCCTCCCGTAGCTGCTGCCGCACTGGAGGTATTCGTAGTTCGACGCCGCGATCGAGCGCGTCTCTGCGCTGCTGTCGAACCACCTGACGCAGAAGCGACTTCCGCTCCGTAAATTTCGGAAAGCTGCTCCGCAAGCGTGTTGGCATCCGCATGCTCAATCTTGATCACAGCGAGCTCTTGGCGATAACTCTCGACGTCTAACGCGGCGAGGATCGACAGCAGGCGCCGGATATTGCTTTCGCTGTCGGTGACTATGATCGTGTTCGTAGCGTCGTAGGCGACGAGGGACGCGTCCTTCGAGATGAGTGGCTTGATCGTTTGTGTGATGGCCGCGGCGTCGATGAACTGGAGCGGAACGAGACGAGTGACGAAGCGGTCACGATTCGGCGACGGGCGGTTGTCCTTGATCGTGTCGACGCTGGATTCCTTGATGTCTCGAATGGGCAGGATTTTGTAGGTGTTGCCCGGACCGAGGACGAGTGAAAAACCCTTAACCTTGAGAACCGATTCGAAGACGGCGAAGGCTTGGTCGATGGTGACTTCGGTTGGGGAGACGATCGTGACGCGACCGCGTACGCGATCGTCGTAGATGAAGTTGTATCCCGTCAGCCGCGAAATTGTGTCGATGACCACGGGAAGCTCGACGTCTGCGAAGTCGAGAGAAATAAGTTCCTCTTCGTCCGCAGGCTGAGCAAAGCTGGTCAACGGGACCGAGCACAAGGCGAAGCATGCCAGCAAAGGTATTGCCAGCCGAGTCAATAGAGTTGATTGCTTAAAGCGGTACGGGCGCACTGCTGTTACTACTCCATGAGGTCGTCGGCGATACCACCAAGGATCACGCCTTCGTTGCCGCGGGTAGCGGCTACGTTGATTTCTTTTGCACTAGAGAGCTCTTCAAAGATCTTGCTAGTTGCTTCGAGGCGGTCGACGACTATGCCGTTCACCTCCGTAATGATGTCGCCATTTTGAAGACCGATTTTTTCTAAGAGACTGTCCGCTTTGATCGTATCGACTTTCATGCCGAGCATCTCGCCGCTGGCCTTGTCGTATTCCGGGACGATCCGTGCGGAGGAGAGAAGGTTGGAAATGCCCTGTCCATTCTTACCGTTGATCTTTGCTAGACGGTCGTTGAGGGTGTCCTTCAGAGGCTTACGTCGGGCTTCGCGCACGCGGGGCCTCTTCGCCTTGAGCTTCGGCCGGTCGTCTTCGTCGTGCAGGGCGAGTTCTTCGAGCTTCCCGCGATTGTCGAGGACGACGCGTGACCGCTGAATATCCCTCACGCGGACTCGGGTATGCCCTGCGAGTTCGTCGCCGACGGCGACGACGATGTGCTTTCGCGTCTTTTCATCTTGGATCGCGGCGCGCGATCGGTCAACGTCACGGGCAGCTGCGGTTCCGAGAAGCCGGAGCGGAAGTTTCGTCGCCTCGAGATTTTCGTCGGAAGCGGCGGCACTCGTATTGACGATCTGAGCTTCGCCAGCGAGCTGGGCACCAAAAAGATTGCGATCAAGAATGGCCGAAGGCGACGCGGCAGCGACGGCATCGCCGGATTCAATCCGATGGACCTCGTTCGAGATCGGCGGCGGCTCAATCGCCTCTCCTCCAATTTCGGTCACGACTCCGGCCACCAGGAAGCAGCTCGCTCCCACCAGGACGAAATTCAGTGCCTTGATCACCCAGGGACCCATCCCGATCCTTGTTCCTCTCGTCCTATCTCTCAAACGGACTGACCTGCGAATTGCCTCCGCGGACAGTCTGTGTGCTGGATACGCTCTGAGACCGGTTCAAATATGATCCGAGATCTCATATAGGGTCGGGCTTTGCGGTCTTTCCGCAAACATTCTGCTTGGTCTACCCGGAGGGGTGGAACATAGCCGGAGGTTGACTCCTTCTCCATTCAAACCATCGGAAATTCAAGCGGTTACTGGAGATCTTTCATGATTGCCGCGTGTCGAAAGCCTCCATGCGTGCAGATTTCTAGGTGGACCCCGACTAAGAATCGGGTGTTCCCGCCATCGTTACCTTACTGCAGTGCGCAGGGTGGTTCTTTTAACCCTCACTTTAGCTTGTCCGACGCGCGCTGAGTCACCGAACTCAGAAAATCACGGAGGCTGATTGACATGACCGCCGTCGGCCCGAGGTTTCCAGCCAATTCAGGTGGTTATGAGACCGAGTGGCTTGACCCACGGTGGATTGATCGCGAGTGCCGCAGATATCGGAACGATGTCCCCGGGGCAGTGCACGAACCCTACACGATTTAAGTAAGAGCATGAGAGGCTAGAGACCCATGGCAGACGACGGCAAGATCATTGGAATCGATTTGGGCACCACCAACTCGGTGGTGGCTGTGATGGAAGGCGGTCAGCCGACCGTGATTGCAAACGAGGAGGGCGGTCGCACCACGCCGTCCATCGTAGGTTTTACGGACGACGGAGAGCGCCTAGTCGGTGCGATCGCAAAGCGCCAGGCGGTCACTAATCCGACCCGGACCGTTTACTCGGTTAAGCGCTTTGTGGGACGACGCCTGTCCGAGGTGGCCGAGGAAACGAGGCTTGTCCCCTATGCGGTTGAAGAGGGGAAGGACGGGGGCGTTGTAGTTCGCATCGACGACCAGACCTTCGCGCCTCCGGAAATTTCAGCGATGATCCTGGGCAAGCTGAAGGCTGCGGCTGAGGCGCACTTGGGTGCAACAGTCACGGCAGCGGTCATCACGGTGCCCGCGTACTTCAATGACGCGCAGCGCCAGGCGACTAAGGATGCGGGCAAAATCGCGGGTCTCGATGTTAAGCGAATCATCAATGAGCCGACTGCTGCGGCGCTCGCCTATGGGATGGACAAGAAGGAGGACGAGAAGATTGCCGTATTCGATTTTGGTGGCGGCACCTTTGATATCTCGATCCTCGAAGTCGGCGAAAATATCGTCGAAGTCAAGGCGACGAATGGCGACACGCATCTCGGTGGTGACAACCTCGACCAGCGCGTGATCGACTACATGATCGACGAATTCAAGAAGGATCAGGGCATCGATCTTAGGCAGGATCCGATGGCGATTCAGCGACTGCGAGAAGCTGCTGAGAAAGCCAAAATCGAGCTATCTACATCCCAATCCTCTGATATTAACCTTCCCTACATAACTGCGGACCAGACGGGCCCGAAGCATCTCACCCTCAAGTTGACGCGAGCAAAGTTCGAGCAGTTGATTGACGATCTCGTCGAACGAAGCCTCGAACCCTGCCGTCGCGCAATGGCGGATGCGGGACTGTCCGCTTCAGAGATCGACGAGGTTGTTTTGGTCGGTGGCACGACGCGCGTTCCACTCGTGCAAGAAAGAGTGAAGGCGCTCTTTGGCAAGGAACCGAACCAGACGGTTAACCCCGACGAAGTTGTTGCAGTCGGTGCCGCGATTCAGGGTGGCGTGTTGGCTGGTGATGTTAAGGATGTTCTCCTGCTTGATGTGAGCCCGCTCTCGCTCGGTATCGAGACACTAGGCGGCGTGATGACGAAGTTGATCGAGCGCAACACGACGGTCCCGACTAAGGCGCAACAGGTCTTTTCGACGGCGGCAGATAATCAGCCGCAGGTTGAGATTCGAGTACTCCAGGGCGAGCGCGAGATGGCCACGGATAATCGCGAAATTGGACGATTTATTCTCGACGGCATTCCGCCGGCACCCCGCGGCACACCGCAGGTCGAGGTGACCTTCGACATCGATGCGAACGGCATCCTTTCGGTCGGCGCTTCGGACAAGGCGACGGGCAAAGAACAGACGATCCGCATCGAAGGAGCGGGCGGACTCGATGCGAGCGAGATTGATCGCATGGTCAACGAAGCCGATGCGAATGCTACGGCGGACAAGGAGCGACGCGAATCGATCGAGAAGAAGAATCAGCTAGACAGCCTTATTTACCAGGCGGAAAAGACGATCGCCGAGAACGAAGAGAAGCTCGACGCGGACGATAAAACCGCTCTAGAGGCGGCTCTCACTGATGCCAAGGCCGACCTAGAGTCTGGCGATGTAGCCAAACTAGACGCCGCGCGGCAGCGCGTCGAAGGGGAGCTCCATAAGATCGCCGAGAAGCTTTACAATACCGAATCGGCGGGTGCTGAAGGCATGCCCCCGAATCCGGACGCCGACGCCGACGCCGACGGCGCAGCCGATGATGACGACGTCATCGACGCTGAGTTCACTGAAACTTCCAGCTCTGATTCTGCGGACGCAAAGGGATAAGCCTATTTCTGAGAAGTCGCGTCCCCATCCGCTTGTCGAACTTTACGGCGAGTTCCCGGATCGCTTGCGCGGCGACCGGTGGCAGCCTTCGGCCGATGTCTTCGAGACAGAGGCCGAGGTCGTCATCCGGTTTGAGGTCGCAGGCGTCAGGAGTGAGGATCTCAAAGTGAACGTCGAGGGATCCATGCTTCGTTTACGGGGAGTGCGGAAATTGCCGCCTTCGGCTGCGATCGATCGACTCAAGCAAATGGAGATCTCTTTTGGGCCCTTCGAACGGGAGATCGGTATCGAGGCCAGTTTCGATCCCGATCTTGTTCGTGCACGGCTTGAAGATGGGTTTCTCGAGGTTCGTATTCCGAGGCGGAGTCCCGAACGCCGGACGCTCCCTGTCGAAACTGAAAAAGCGGATTAATTGAGCGTCAACGTCGTGTGTTTGGTGTAGGCCACCCACGACACGGAAGGCATCATGGAAGACGAGGGACAGATAGACGAGCAGCTCGGCGGTACGGAAATTGCCGTTGGCAGCGGTCCGGACGATGAACTTGATGAGATCATGGAGCTTCCGGGAGTGCTGCCCGTGCTGCCCCTCAAGAATACGGTTCTCTTTCCGTATCTCTTGTCGCCTCTAGTTGTGAATACCCCAGCATCTCAGCGACTGGTCGACGACGCCTTAGTTCGACCGGATCGGCTGATGGTCTGTACCGCTGTTAAGCGGGATCTCAGCGGTCCGCCGGGACCCGATGATGTCTATTCCGTCGGCACGGTGCTGCGCGTTGTTAAGATGCTGAAATTTCCCGATGACTCCTACCGGTTGCTCGTGCAGGGCGTCGCCCGGGTGGAACTCGGAAGATTTACTGAGACGGATCCCTTCCTCCGCGCAGAAATTTCGCGTGTCGAGGAAGTTGGTGAAGACGACGAATCCGTTGAGATGACGGCACTCGTGCGAAGCGTGGCCCAACAGTTCAGCACGCTGGTCGCTGAGAGCTCTCGGTTGTCCGATGAGCTTCAGGTGCTCGTCGCTAATCTGGAAGATCCCTCGAAGCTCGCGGATCTGGTCGCTTCGAATCTTGAACTCGATGTTGCCGGTAAGCAGCAAGTGCTTGAAGCGAATCACGTAGGCATCCGACTGCGTCTCGTATTGGATCAACTCTCGAAGGAGACGGAAGCAATCCAGATCGAGACGGAGATCAAGCAGAAGGTCCAGAACGAGATGGGCAAGACGCAGCGTGAATACATGCTGCGCCAGCAGCTCGATGCGATTCGGCGTGAGTTAGGCGAGAGCGAAGACGACGAAGAAGAAGTCGAACGGCTTCGTACGGAAATCGAAGAAGCTGGGATGCCCGAAGAAGCTCATAAGCAGGCGACCCGCGAACTCGAGCGGTTTTCGCAGACGCCTTCCGCGGCGGCTGAGCACGCGGTGATTCGAAACTATCTAGAGTGGATGGTCGCTCTGCCCTGGAACGAGACGTCCGAGGACGTGCTTGACGTTAATGCCGCGCGCGCAGTGCTGGACGCCGATCATTTCGGCCTGAATAAAATCAAGGACCGGATTGTCGAATACATCGCGGTGCTTTCCCTGAAGCGTGACCTCAAGGGTCCGATTCTCTGCTTTGCGGGGCCGCCCGGCACCGGTAAAACCTCGCTCGGTAAGTCCGTGGCACGTGCTCTGGGACGCGAATTTGTTCGCATCTCCCTCGGCGGCGTACGCGACGAAGCCGAAGTTCGTGGTCATCGCCGAACCTATGTCGGAGCACTCCCCGGCCGATTCGTGCAGGGCCTTCGCAAGGCAGGCACTCGCAACCCTGTCATTCTGCTCGACGAGATCGATAAGGTCGGCGCGGATGGACGAGGAGACCCGTCGTCGGCGCTGCTTGAAGTGCTCGATCCCGAACAGAACAACGAGTTCAGCGATCACTATCTCGAAGTGCCCTTGGATCTCTCGAAGGTTCTGTTTATTGCCACGGCTAACGTGATCGACAATGTGCCCGCGGCGCTTCGTGACCGAATGGAAGTGATCGATCTACCGGGGTATACCCTCGAGGAAAAAGTCGAGATAGCCAAGGGCTTCCTTGTTCCACGCCAGGTTGAGCGCAATGGCATTGGCGCGACGGGCTTCGAACTCGCCGACGATGCCGTTGTTAAGCTGATCGAGTCGTACACGCGCGAAGCAGGCGTCCGGAGTCTCGAGCGTGAGATCGGTGGGGTCTGCCGTAAGATTGCGCGGAAGGTGGCTGAAGGCGAGCGCGAGGGACCGTTCACGATCGCTGGTGCCGATATTGAGGAACTGCTGGGGCCGATCAAGGCAGAGCCGGAACTCGCGGAAGATGATGCGATGCCCGGAGTCGCAGTCGGACTCGCTTGGACACCGACGGGTGGAGATATTCTCTTTATTGAGTCGACCCATATGGATGGGAAGGGCGACCTCAAACTAACCGGCTCTATGGGCGATGTCATGCGAGAGTCCGTCGAGGCAGCTCGTTCCTGGCTCCGCAACCACGCAAAAGATTACGCCCTTGGGCCGATGGCTTTCGATTCTCACGACGTTCATGTCCACGTTCCTCAGGGCGCGGTGCCGAAGGATGGTCCGTCTGCAGGTGTCGGCATGGTTTCATCGCTTGCGTCGCTGTTGACCGGACGTGCAATCAGGCCTCGGCTCGCAATGACTGGTGAGATCACGCTCCGTGGAAAGGTGCTGCCGGTTGGCGGCATCAAGGAGAAAGTGCTGGCGGCGAAGCGGGCCGGTATTGAGCGCGTGGTATTGCCCGAGCGGAATCGAAGAGATGTTGAAGAGATTGGCGAGGGTTTGCTCGACGGCTTGGATCTTGAATTCGTGGCGACGATCGACGAAGCGCTGCGGCACACGCTTACTGATAAGGTGAACTGAGCACCCAGGACGAGACGGAAAGCCGGCTCGATTTGAACCTAAGCTCAATTCACGGCATCGTATTATGGCACCCGACAGTCTGTGAGTTCAGGTCAGTTGGGCGAATACGTTGGGGGTCGGTTTGCCGAAGTTCGTTTCGCGAGTTGTAGCGCGTTGGTTGTTGTTGGTTTCAGTGGTGTGGATCGGGACGGGCTGCGTTGCGCGGAGCGCCTACGACTCACTGAATGACGAGCATGTCTCGCTCGAAAAAGAGCGCGAAAGGCTGGCCTACGAGGTTCGGCGGCTGACGATTGAGCGCGACAGCCTCGAGGAACAATGGGTCGAGGCTCAGGAGTCCTATGAGGACGAGCGAGTCACGCGAACTACGCTGGCCAGTAATCTGGCATCTCAAAAGGAGCGCGCAGATAGGCTCGATCAGAATCTAGATGCTGAGCGCCTGGCGCACCTGCAGGCGGCTGCCGCGCTCGCCGAGCGTGAGGCGGTGATCTCGTCGATGCAATCGACTTACGATGAACTCGTGACGGATCTGGAGTCAGAGGTTTCCTCGGGGCAGATAGAGATCGAGCGATTGCGCGAAGGCCTGCGCCTGAACGTGTCCGACGAGGTGTTATTCGCGTCGGGATCAGCCGAACTCGATTCGGTCGGCCGCCGCGTACTGGTCAAGGTCGCGGGGCAACTCAAGAACCTTGAGGACTTCATCGAAGTGCGTGGACATACGGATGATCGTCGCATCCGCGGCGCGCTCGCGAAGCGCTATCCCACGAATTGGGAGTTGGCGGCGGCTCGCGCGGCACGGGTAGTGCGCTTATTAGAGGAGCACGGCATTCCGGGTGGTCGACTCGCCGTTATATCGCTCGGCCCGAATGTTCCCATTGCGCCCAACGATACCGTCGCCAATCGTCGGATGAATCGCCGAATCGAAATTCGTCTCGTGCCCACAAAGGGCGCGGAACTTCCAGTGTCAAAGCCTACGTCTGACGAGGCAGAGAACGAAGCTGCTGCTAAAGAGATACAAGGCGAAGCCGCGCAAGCGACCGTTCCTGCTGTGTCCGCCGGCGAAACCCAATCATCGAATGAGGCCGCACCAGCGCCGCCGATAATCGCCGCGGCCCCCATGGTTTCCAAAGTCCCGGAGGCCGCTCCCGCACCAGCGGCAGATGGATCGGAGCCACCGGCGCAAGATGGGGGTAGACTCGCGGAGGAGCAGCCAACCGCGCCCTTGGAAGCCGCCCCAGAAAGTTGATTTTGTAGATGTCTCCCGTTCCGGGTCCGTCCCGACTCGCTCTGGCCACCCGCACGCTCGTGCTTGCGACCCTGATAGTGCATGCGGCGTGGGTTTATCTTATGGGCCGGGCCGTTCGCCGCGGACAGCTTCGGCGAGACGAAGCTTGGCTCGACAATCTTTATAAAGGCCTAGCCCATCGATTCGTGACGATCGCGTCGCGCTACCGCGGTGGACTGATCAAACTTGGACAGGTGGCAAGTCTTCGCGTCGATGTGATTCCTGATTCAATGACGGCGGAGTTGGTCAGGCTTCAGGATCGCGTTCCGCCACATCCCTTCGAAGAGATCGAACACCAAATCCGGACGGCTTTCGGCAAGGGCAGTGACGAGCTCTTCGCATTGATCGATAAGGACCCCGTGGCTTCGGCGAGCCTCGGGCAGGTGCATAAGGCACGAGATCATGAAGGCCGTGATGTTGCCGTAAAGGTCCTCTATCCCGGCGTCGAGCGCTCCGTCGCGGTTGATCTGCGAATGGCGCGCCTAGCACTCTGGCTATTTAATCCGTTCGTAGCGCCGGATTTGCTTTCTATCCACGTGCAGATCGCGCGATCAATCAGGGGCGAGATGGACTACCGCTCGGAGGGGCGGGCGGCGGAGCGTGTCGCTGAGAACTTGGCGGCGGATCCCGAACTCTTCGCGAAGGTCAGAATTCCCCGCATCGACTGGGCAACGACGTCACAGCGCGTTTTGACGATGGAGTTTATCGAAGGCGACAAGATCAACGACCGCGAAACCCTGGAAGCTCGAGATGTCGACGTACAAGAAATCGTTCAAACAGCGACGCGGGCGTTTCTTCATCAAATGTTTCGCGATTATTTCTTTCACTGCGATCCGCATCCAGGAAACCTGTTAGTAGACCTGGAAGGTCGTGTTGCGATTATCGATTTCGGAATGAACGAGGAAATCGAGTCCGAGACGATGGACGGGATTCGACAGAACGTGCTCGCTGCGGTCACCCGCAACGATGAGTTGTGGGTAGACAGCATGATTCAAATCGGAATCCTTCGTGAGGAAGACCGAGAAGCGGCGCGAGAACTCGCAAAGCTATCCTTCGACCCGACCTATTTCAATCTGACGCCCTCGGAGTTGTCCGAGATTGATTTCGGCGAATATTTTGTGAAGATGCGCGAGCACATGTGGATGCTGAAGAGCTTCAAGCTGCCGGACGGTTTGGTGTCCTGGGGACGCGCGTTTTCGCTGCTCTACGGTCTCGCCGCAGAGTTGGCTCCGGGCATTCGGCCCTTGGACATAATTGGCCCCTACGTGTTGGGCTTTCTTCAGGGTGCACGTCCAACAACTTCTGCGGAAACGGCCGAAACGTAAAGCCCCAACAGCTCCGGGCCTCGATGGCCTGAGGCGTGTTAGCGTTAGGAACTCTCCTAAGCGGGAGGCGGTAAGGATTATGAAGAATTCGCTCGGCATAGCCGAGTGAGCGACAGGAGCGGAGACGAGCATGGCGATTAATGCGGACGAGTTCAGGGCAGCAATGGGGTCATGGCCGAGCGGGGTCACGATCATTACGTCCAAGTCCGGTGATCAGATTCACGGCATGACCGTGTCCGACTTCAGTGGTGCATCGCTGGACCCGCCATTGGCGCTCGTGTGCGCCTCAAAGACGTCGGTGACGACAGGCGTGATTCAGGAAGGCGAGTGTTTCGGAGTCAATGTGCTGCGCGCCGACCAGTCGGATCTGTCGAACAAGTTCGCTTCCAAGAAGGACGAGTTTAAGCGCTTCGAAGGCGTTGAAACATTCGAAGGAACGACTGGTGCCCCGCTTCTTTCGGGTGCGCTCGTAAATCTAGATTGCCGCCTAACCGCCGTGCACGAGGCAGGCGATCACGTGCTCTGCGTCGGACAAATCGAAGAGTCCCACGTTCGTGACGGTGAACCACTGGTCTACTTTCGAGGGAGCTACGGCGGCTTCGAGCCGGCCTCCTAGCGGGGTACCGATGCCGGAGCTTGTCCGCTTTTATGCATGGTCTGACTATCTCTGTCCGTGGTGCTGGAACGCGTCACGTCGCCTCGAACGTCTCGCGGACGAGTATGAAGGCCAGATCGAGATTGTATGGAAGGCGTATTTGCTGCGTCCAGTCGAAAGGCGCGGCCGAGATGTGGAGAAATTCCGGCGGTACACCGAAGGCTGGAGTGGGCCCGGAGCGGATCCGGATGCGGGCGAGTTCAATGCTTGGTCTTCCGGCGAATCGCCGCCCTCGCATAGCATTCCGGCTCACCTTGTGGCCAAGGCTGCGGCGCGCGTAAGCCCCGAGGCATTTCGTGGAATGCACGATCGCCTAATGGGTGCCTATTTTACGGAAAACCGCGACATCTCATCCCTGAATGTTTTGCGCGAGATATGGGACGGGCAGGGCCTGCCGAGCGAGGCGTTTGGAGTGGCCGAGGATCCCTCAATCGAAGCTTCGGTATTGCGGGATCACGAAGAGGCCCGCGAATTCGGAGCGTCCGGCGTGCCCGCAATTCGACGTGCGGACAACGACGCGGTGATCGTGGGCGCGCATCCCGAAGAACTTTATCGACGTTGGATCGATCGCAGCCTTGAACGCGGTGAAGGTCTGGTCACTATCTAGTGCGTTAGGCCATGGGGCCGGAGCGGCGATTGTAAAATTACGCTGGCGGCTATGCGGCTTACGCGCTGATCGAGTCTTCGAATTCGCGATCGAGGGCGCCCTGCAATTTCTGCAGGTTCTTTCCGATCAACCCGGCAAGGTCCCAAGCCTCCGGCACGAGTGCGGGATCATGGACGAGGCCGAAATGCAGCTCGCCGCAGTAGCTTAGAACCGTGATATTGAGGCCTTGAGTCGGCGCGAGAAGAGAGAGCGGTATCACCTGCTCGATGAGCGCGCCGGCGCAGTAGAGCGGCATAGGTGCCATCGGCACGTTCGAGACAACGGCATTCGCCGGTAGAGGCATGTGATCGCCTGCTTTGGCCGCACCGCGCATGAGGAGATTCAGCGCACCAGGAAGGAGCGCTTCGCTCACCATGCCGATCAAGTCGAAGGCGTCGCCTTCGTGCGCTTTTCGCTTCGCTTCCGAGGCGTGATTGTGGATTGCGGTGAGGCGTTCAATCGGATCCTCGCAATCCGTTCCCCAATAGATCGGGAGCTCACGTATTTGGTTGCCGATCGCGGTGTCGCCCTTGGCGCGCATCGAAACAGGAACCGAGGCGATTAAGGACTTTGAAGGGAGTCCTCCGCGGGCTTCGAGGTAGTCGCGAACAGCGCCGCCGGTGATCGCAAGAACGACATCGTTGATGGTGACACCGAGCGTATTTTTAATGCGCTTTACGTCGTCGAGGGAAACAGAGGACCAAGCGAACCCGCGGTGGGGGCCAACGACGCCGTTTAGGCGAGACTTGGGAGCCAGAACATTGCTGTCCGATTCCGATGTCGAGGACCCCGCCTTGTCTTTCGTCTCCTTTTTATCCTTTGTGAGTAGGCTATTGGCGATCTGTCCCAAATACTTTGACTGCTTCTGTGGCAGAACACTCGCGTTCATCATGGCGCGACCGTAGATCTTGGAGGTCGACAGTCGTTCGCCGGCGGTTGCATCCTCGGACAGCTTCGGCGCGATCTCGCGCTTCGCATCGGGCGTGATATCGAAGAGCTGCTCAGTCAGGCTCGCACCGGAAGCGCCATCCATCATGCAGTGATGGGTGCGCCAGAGAACCGCGTATCGTCCGCCGGGGAGACCTCCGATCAAGGTCATATCCCAGAGCGGTCGACTGCGGTCCATCGGGCGTTCAAAGATCCGACCCACTAATTTGCTCAGCGACTCGTGGGAGTAGGGCGCCGGCAGTCGAATTTCATGAATGTGGTCTGCCGGATCAAAATTCTCGCGCGTTACCCAATAGGGGCGATCGAGTCCGAACGGGACTTCCTGCAATTGCCAGGAGAAACGGTCGACGGCTCCGAGTCGCTCACGGACGAACTCCGCGAAGGCGGCGAAGCCGAATCCACTTCCTGCCTCCGGACGGAGAAAGACGAGGCCGCCAATATGAGTGGGGAGTTCGGGGGTCTCGATGGAAAGAAAGGCGGTGTCCTGGGGGGTGAGCTGTTGCATTTTGGTTTCCTGGTGCCTGCGGATCTTTGATCAAGGGTATCGGTCAGATAAGTCGGAAAATATAGATTTCCTTAAGCAATTCAAGAATTTTTCATAAATAATGTGAAGTTCTCCATGGGTTAGTGACTATTTCAATGTTGCTGGTCTTGAGCGGTCTAGACGCGTAGGAAGCGCGCTACGCTTCTACGGCGCATGTGAGAGGGCGCAGACAGCTGTGGACGGTTTCTGAAGTTTTAGACTGTTTTTCGAGTAATCGACCGATTCAGAAGTTGTCGACACCGTGTTTGCGAATTGGGGGATTGATCAATGCCTAAGAAAACCGCTGCTGCGTCTCGTTTAGAGGACGCCCGGGCGCGGATGTATCAGGACCTGATATTCGAGTCCGCCGAGACTGTTTTCGGCGAACACGGCTTCGAGAACGCGACCATGCAGCAGATCGCCAGTGAGGCTGGGGTCTCGCTGAAGACGGTCTATGGGAGCTTTCCTGGGAAGCAGGACCTCTACGAAGCGATCATGATCTTGCGCGGGCGAGAGATGTTTGAGTCCGTGCAAAGGGCCCATGATGCGGCCAATGATCCACTGACCAAGCTTGTAGACGGGACCCGCGCCTTTGTCTCCTACCTGTTTGAGCACAAAGCTTGGTCACGTATTCACGTGCGCAGCCAGATCTCGTGGGCGATGCGGCCCCAGGGCAAGGTCGTTGGCGAGCTTTGGGATGCGGGCCAGAACGCGCATGCCGAGATGTTGTCAGCCGGTGCCGCTTCGGGCGTGTTTCATGATGACGATCCAGCTGAGATGGCGCTGATGATTCGGGCGATGACGCGTGTGCAGGTCGCGAATGCCATCGAACAGGGCGAAACCGACTGCGAAGCGATTGCCGACCGCCTAATTGAACGTTTGCTTCGCATGGTGTGCAAAAACACCGTGCTCATTCAGGAGGCCGGATGAGCAGTTTCATGAAGTGGATGACCGCCCCGGCGATTGAAGTTGCGGCGATGATGAATGAGACCCTGGCCGTTCTTCGCAAGGAAGAGCGCTACCGGGATGTACCGGCGGTTGAGCCTAACGCGGGACTGATCGCGGAGGCCTTGATAGATGGGAGCTTTACGCTTCTTGTGGGCTTAATGGTCGGCGTTCCCGATGCGCAGCACGTGCGACATGGGCATAGAGAGCTGCTGGCCATGCGCGAGTTCATCGAGGGCAACGGCTGGTTCGATGATCCGATGGCTTATCACCAGACGCCGCCGGAACTGCGAGCGTTCACCCTGACTGACCGCGAGACGTCTAGGTTCGGTGGCAGGACCGCCTATAAAGAGCTGGTCTTCGAAAGTGAATATGAGCCGCATCCCGGCGAACCGGGGCGCGAGCGTTGGCTATCCCACGACGATAACGGCACTGCGACGGCGTACATCCTCGAGCACGAGGGCGGCGATCGCCCTTGGATGATTTCGACCCATGGTTTCGGCATGGGAAGTCCAACCGCGAATATCCGCGGCCTCGCGGCGGATTGGATGCATGAAGAACTTGGCATGAACGTGCTGATGCCGGTGCTTCCTTTGCATGGCCCGCGGTCTTCGACAGTATTCAGTGGCGGCGGTCTGTTGCAGCCCGAATACGCGAACATGCTGCATCTGTTCAGCCAAGCGGTCTGGGATATTCGCCGCACGGTTGGGTGGATTCGTGAGCGAAGTGACGCTCCGATCGGCCTCCACGGCATCTCCCTCGGTGGCTACACGGTCTCGCTTGCCTCGGCATTCATAGAGGATCTTTCCTGTGTGATAGCCGGGATCCCGGCAGTCGAATTCGCAGCACTTGCTCGAGACAACGAGCCGTGGGCCTACCTAGCTTACGGTGGTGACTTGCAGACCGATTGGGGCTTGGTGACCGAAGTCATGCATCCGGTTTCGCCTCTCACTTTCGAACCGAAGCTTCCTGTCGATCGTCGCTTTATCTACGCAGGCGTTGCGGATCGCGTGACGCGTCCAGATCAGTCGCGTGCGCTGTGGAGACACTGGGGAAAGCCGCGGATCGATTGGATGTCCTCGGGGCATGTTATGGCGACCATGAAGTCTGATATTAAGCCGATCCTGCGTTCGATTATTGCGGAAACGCTCTTCGAGACGGGCGCTGCGCCATTCGCGACTGCCACGGAAAAGACGAGGGCGGCGAGTTAGGTCGCGCTTAGCTCTCGTCCAATCGATCGGCCGCCACATGCCTGGCGACGATTCAGGCAATACATGATTTCGTCCGCCTCACGCGGTCGATCACCCGAGGAATCGAACCTTGGCCAGAATCTACTACGAGCGCCTTTCTGATGAATGCGCGGACTATCTAGAGAACGAGTCTTCGCGACGACGCGAGCACACGGCGATGATCCTTATTTTTGATTCGGGGCCCTTCGCTACGAAGGAAGGAGGCGTCGATTTTGAGAAGATTCGCGGGATCGTGAACGCGCGACTCCCGGAGCTCCCGCGCCTGCGCGCGAAGCTTCGCCGGGTGCCGCTAGACGGCCATCCTGTTTGGGTGGATGACCAGGAATTCAACCTCGACTTCCATCTCCGGCAATCCAGCCTTCCGCGCCCCGGAAGCCACAAGCAGCTTTGTCGCACGGCGTCTCGAATCGCTGCAACTCGGCTCGATCGATCGCGCCCGCTATGGGATTGTTGGGTGCTTGAAGGTCTTGAAGGTGGACGCTTCGCGATGATCCTTAAGATGCACAAGGCGCTCGCGCATCTTGAAGGGGCAGACCTTTTGCAGGCTTTACTTTCTGCCGACGAGGATGCTCCGCTGCCGAAAGCGACGCGGGCGCTCGTTAGGCCAGCGCCTTCTCCGGTAGAGTTGTTTGGCGAGGAAGTGATCAGGCGCTGGAGCCCTTCTCGTCGCGCTGTGAGTCGCGCTATGCGATTCTGGGAAAGTCCTGCTCGCGCGTCTAGTCTCGTGCAAAAGCGCGCGCAGAACGTTCTTCGTGCTCTGGGGTATCAGATTCGTCCAGCGGGCGAGTCGCCCTTCGATGGCAACCTGAGTCCGCATCGTTCCTATGCGGTTCAGGAGGTCGATCTCGATCAAGTGCAGGCGATTCGTCAAACTATTGGCGGAACGGTGCACGACGCCGTCCTTACGATTCTAACAGGTGCGCTTCGCCGCTTCGTGCAGGGTCTTAAGATCAGCCCGACGACTGTTGACCTTCGCGCAGTGACTCCGATTCTCGATGCTACAGGCGAAACGGCGGAGGCGTGGGTCATAGAGCTTCCGGTTTGGGAAGCGTCCGGGGAAGCACGGCAGGATCTTCTGGGCGAGCAGACGCGACGCATTCGAAGCGAGCAAAATCTCGCCTCCGCGGAGAGTCTAGCGAGTGGCGACATTTGGACTGCCGCGCGCCTCTTCGCGATTGGCGCCCGTGCACTCAAGCGAATCGAAAACGGACAGCTTGCCGTTTTGCAAAGCCCGGGCCCGCAACAACCGCTTTACCTGAACGGCGCGAAGCTCGAAGAGTGTTATGGCATCCTGCCGCTTCAAGACACCTCAGGCCTAGGGATCACCGTAATGAGTTATGCGGGCTCGCTCTTCTTCTCATTTAATTGCGATCCGGACATCGTTCCCGACGTTGGGTTGCTACGCGACGGCGTAGAGGCCGAAGTAGCATCCTTGTTAATCAGCACGGAATCGCGCGGGCCAGCGCTTCGTGCGGTGGGCGTGCAGGGATAGCGGGCAGGCGCAAGCGCTGCTCCGCACGAGATCCGAGGTTGACGGCTAGCGACCGCAGGGCACGCACGTCTGGTAACGTTGCAGTCCGTCTCGGACGTTGACCGTCTGGCTATTCAGCGCAGACCGATCCGCTCTGGTAGACGCGCGTCATTTTCCTGACAGCTGATCCACAGAAGGGCGGACCTAAGAATGTACAGCTTCCGCCGCATAGGACTCGTACTTTTGATAAGTACGACCCTCTTGAACCAAGTCGCGTGTGCTGTCTTTTTCGCGCCGATGCCACCCGCATTCGAGAGAGTTGAAATCGATTCGCGCGTCGAGTCGATAAAGGCAGCAGGGCCTGATCGACGGCAACACTCGGGCCTGCTTTCAAGAGCCGCGCTGGTACCGTCCTGGGGACTGGGGCCGGATCTTTAGTTAGGCGGGCGGCAGGCAGACCCGGCCCTATTGAGATGGCCTGAGCTGATGGAGTGCCGAAAGAGTTGGCTGGATGTCGGCGGCATCGGCACTTGCGTGCGGAGCCCCGTCGGTGCTCCCACCGATTGAGCGCGACTACACAGCGCTCCGAACAACTTTGACTGAGTAGGCGATGCGACATCGCTGCAACAATTGCGGCAGCCGAGTCGCATCAAGACGCCTGTGAGGATCAGACGCGTCAAGCCAAGGATCTACAAGTGGTGCGGCGAAGAAGACTCGAACTTCCACGGGGTTGCCCCCACCAGCCCCTCAAGCTGGCGCGTCTACCAATTCCGCCACCGCCGCACCGGGCCGCGCATCATAACGAACGCGTGAGGGCCCGCACAGGTTTTGTGAGCGGGAATGCGTCCGAATGCGCTGATTATTATTGAGATTCTTCTGCTGAATCCCCGGCTGATCCGTCATCCGTCAACGCGCCGTCATCCGCAGGAGCGATTTCGACCAGGCCGTCTGCCTCTTGCGAGATTTCTTGCAGGCCACCTGCCGAATCGCTGTCGGAGGGCGCGCCTTCGACTGGAATCTCGAAAGGTTCGCTTGAATCGAAGAGCTGTATATCAGAATTCTGGTACCCGATATACGCGAGGGTTAGGGACGTGCCCATGAAAATGGCCGCGGCGGCCGTAGTGATTCGGGTGAGGAAGTTACCTGCCCCGCGGCTGCCGAAGATAGTGTTGCCCCCACCTCCACCGAGGCTGGCCCCCAGGTCGGCGCCCTTGCCGCGCTGAAGTAGGACAACGCCAATCAGAATCAGGCAGACCACAAAATGAAGGGTGTAGACGAAAGTCTCCACGAAGCTTTTCTCCAGTTTAAACGAACCCGGTCTGGCTCAGTTAAGGCAGGCGAGGGCGGTTTCGGCAAAGGCCTCGGGATCGAGGCTAGCCCCTCCTACGAGGGCACCGTTGATATCGGGCTGCGAGAGCAATTCTCTCGCATTCGACGGCTTCACGGAACCGCCGTATAAAATTCTTGTCTGCGTCCCGACCGTTCCCCAGCGCGTTTCCAGCATTGCTCTGAGGGCAGCATGAACTTCCTGGGCGAGCTCGGGCGTCGCAGTGCGACCGGTACCGATGGCCCAGACGGGCTCGTAGGCTACCACCATCGCGCCCTCGAGCCCATCCACCTGGTCGAGAACGCTCCCAAGTTGCCGTTCGACCACTTCGAGGGTCCGTTTCTGCTCGCGTTCCTCAAGGGTTTCTCCCACACAAAGGATCGGCTTCACCGCCGAGCCAGCCAGTCTGGCTGCCTTCTCGGCGATCTGCGCATCGGTTTCGCCGAAGATCTGGCGCCGCTCGCTGTGCCCGATCAGCGCAAAGTGGCATCCCAAATCTTCGAGCATCCTAAGTGAGACCTCACCTGTAAACGCGCCGGATTCCTCCGCATGGAGATTTTGGGCGGCCAAGGCAATCCCGGAGCCCTCCAGCGCCCGACCGAGGCGGTCTAGGACGGGATGGGCCGGAGCGATTGCTACCTCGAAGGCCTTGTTCAAGTCGGCGGAACGGTCCCCTAGGCGGGCGCGAAGCGCTGCGGCATAAGGTTCTGCTTCGCTGGCCGAGAGATTCATCTTCCAGTTCGCGCAGATGAGCGGGATTGGCGCTGGAGGTGATATTCGCGTGGCGGCGCTCATGCTGAGCCGTCCCGGTTCGGGCGATCGAGGGCAGCGACGCCCGGTAGTGTCAGCCCCTGAACGAACTCGAGGGAAGCGCCGCCCCCTGTCGAAAGATGACTAATGCGATCGCCCACGCCGACCTTGTTCACCGCGGCGAGGGAGTCACCTCCGCCGACAATACTTCCAGCGCTTGAGGCGGCGACTGCTTCTGCCACGGCTTCGGTTCCCGTAGCAAAGGCGTCGATTTCAAAAACCCCCATTGGACCATTCCAAAGAATCGTGGCTGCACCGGCTGCGGCCTGCGCATAACGCGCTGCAGTGCCCGGTCCTATGTCCAGGCCCATAAGTCCGTCGGGGATTATTTCGACTGTTTGAGCTACGGCGTCTTCTGCTAGGCGGTCGCTGACTACGTGGTCGGTCGGAAGTAGCAGCTCACAACCTCTTTCGGCCGCCCGGGCAATCATCCGTTTCGCATCTGCGAGGCGATCGGGTTCGACTAATGAGGAGCCGGTGGACTGGCCTTGTGCGGAAAGGAATGTATACGCCATAGCACCGCCGACGCCGACGGTATCCGCTCGCTCGATTAACGCCTCTAGGACGCCGAGTTTGTCAGACACTTTCGCACCGCCAAGAAAACAAACGAAGGGGCGTTCGGGTTCGAGGGCGCTGGTAAGGGCATCGAGCTCTTTCGTGAGCAATTGGCCCGCAGCGGCGATGCCCACGTGGGCAACCATGCCTGCGGTTGACGCGTGGGCTCGGTGCGCCGTGCCGAAGGCGTCGTTCACATACACGTCCGCCAAAGAGGCCAGGGCCGCTGCGAATTGCGGGTCGTTTTCGGTTTCGGCTTTGTGGAAGCGGAGGTTTTCGAGCAGAAGGATTTCGCCGTTGGCAAGCGAGTCGACCGCTTCTTTAGCCGGCACGCCAACGCAGTCAGGGGCGAAGTGGACCTTGGTCTCGAAGTGGCTTCCGAGCGCTTCTGCGACGATGCATAAGGAGAGTGCCGAATTGCGCTCGCCTTTGGGGCGGCCGAGATGCGAAGCGAGAATGACCTTTGCGCCAGCTTCAACGAGGAGATTGAGCGTTGGGAGCGACGCGCGGATACGGCTGTCGTCAGAGATCTTGCCGTTGCCGTCGAGGGGGACGTTGAGATCGGCGCGGACGAAGACGCGCCTCCCGGCAAGTTCGCAGTTGGCCAACAGAGCTTCAATTGATTGGATCGGCAAATCAAACCGCCAGGGGTGGAGTAGCTCGTCGGAGCTTCGGGAATCCGTCGCGAAAAAGAGCGAAAAAGGGCGAAAAAGGGCGAGCAAATGCGGAGGGGACGAGAGATTGAGTATTTCGATTGAAGAGGGGCGGCGCGCGCAATGTACCGACCCTCCGGTATGCTCTCAAGTATTCGACTTAACTTCTCTTTTTGGGCATTCGATGTAGGGAAATGAAGGCTGTCGAAGGTTGATGCCAAAGGTGTTGCTGACGGGGGTCCGCGGCACCGTGATTAAAGAAGCATCCGGGGGTGTGAGGAGCTCGAACTTCGGTTCGCCGGCGCTCACATTGCTCACATTGGAGGGTATGCGTTCGATGTCGGTGTCCGAGGGGCCGCAGGCCGAAAAGCCTACGCCGGGTTTACCGCAGCTGGGTGGGCGGCTGATAGTCGGCGCTTTGCTGATCCTCGTCGCGCTCCTGATCAGCCAGCGCTGGGGGGCCAGCGACCGGGCCGAACGTGAATCCTTCGCTCCCGTTTCGGGCACAATTCGCATTTCCAATTTGGAGGCTCCGGTCGAGGTGTTGCGAGACGTCCGGGGCATCCCGCATCTGATCGCCGAGCGAGAGTCTGAAGGATGGTTTGCGCTCGGGTTCGCTCACGCGCAGGACCGCCTCGCGCAGATGGCTTTTCTGCGGCGACAGGCCCTCGGTCGCGCCGCCGAACTCCAGGGCGCACCGGCTCTACGTGCGGACCGCCTTGCGAGGCTGCTTGAAATAGGTCGGGCATCTGAGGCGGTCGTTGCTGATCTCCCCGCGTCGTCCCTTAAGGTGCTCGAGCTCTACTCGGCGGGCGTGAACGCGCGTATCGACCGTGTTCGGCAAGGCCGCGTTCGCGCGCCACGCCGTCTGCAGGGCGGTATTGCCTCCGTTGCGGATTGGCGCCCTGCGGATTCGATCGCCGTCGTAAAGCTGCTGTCCTGGTGCATCGGCGGCACGCTGGAGACAACTCTCGTTCTCGATGACTTGATTCAGCGCCTGGACTCGGTTCCCGCCAGACCATTCTTTCCGGGGCGAGCCTCCGTTGATTTCGGTGTGGCGCCTGAAGTGCCTCGTCACCCGGTGGCATCGAGCACCGGGGAATATGCGCTGGCGAACGCGATCATGGGCGCGACCGAAGAACTCTGCGAAGGCATTGGGATTCCGACGGGTGGAGCGTGGGCAGTCGAGGGTTCAAAGACGGTAAGCGGTGCTCCTATCTTGGTGGCGGACTGGCACTTTGCGCCGACGCTGCCCAGCCTCTTTTATGAGGCACACCTTGATGCCGGGGCGATTGACGTGGCGGGTGCGACTATGCCCGGCTCTCCTATTTTCTGGGCCGGGCGCAATCCAAACTTCGCTTGGGCCTCGGTGCCGGCGAGTGCGCCGATTTCAGATCTATTCATGGAGACACTACGCGATCGCGGGGGCCTCTATCAGAACGGGACGCTCTGGGTTCCGGTCGAGGCGCGGGAAGAGACCGTTTCCTGGATGGGCCCGCGCGGCGAATTGATCGACACCACGTTATCCCTGCGCTCGACGGGGCATGGTCCATTGATTGAATCCTTGTGGTCGGGACTCGACGAAGAACAGGATTCAAAAATGCCCCGCGCGCGATCGGGAAGAGCCCTTTCCTGGACGGGAGCAAGGTCTGGAGATGGGCTTACCTCAATGCTTGGGCTACTCCGGGCGGGCGGTAGCCAGGAGATTGCGGCGATACTTGAAATGCATCACGAACCGGTTCTTGCATTCACGTTCGCTGACGCAGAAGGCGAGGGTGGCGTGCAGGTCGCGGGGTGGTTGCCTAATCGGCCGCTCCCGACGGGCTTGGTTCCCGTGCAAGGTCGCTTGCGAAGTTTTGATTGGCGAGAGCCTGTGTCACTAGCATCGCTCCCGGGAATGGCACTCGGTGAGAGCGGTCGAGCTTGGGTGATGGCTCTGGATCAACCTTGGTCCGGACGCGGCGGCCTGGATCAGACGGAATGGCTCTGGCGGCCGGGGGACCGCGCAATGCGGCTAGAGTTCGCACTCGACGAAGCCTTGGGGCGTGGATCTCTCACGCTGCGCTCTGCCGCGGATATCCTCTTTGACGCCGGTGCGCTGCGTGCGACACGAGTCGTGACCGCGATCGATGGGATGGCACGCCGCGGCGGACCCTTGCCGGCCGAGGCACAGGAGGTCGCGGCGCTTCTGAAGCGATGGGATGGTCGATTTGACTCCGATAGCGCTGGCGCCGCCGCCTATCACTTGGCGATCGAGCGTTTATTAGGCCACTTGCTTCGTGAGCCCTTTGGTGATGGGCTCTTCGAGCGCTATCTCGCTGCGCCTCATGTTCAGCCTCAAACCGCAGTGGAACGATTGATTCTGCGCGCAGCGACCCTCCGGCAGTCAGGGGGATGGACCGACGAATCGGTGGTGACGGAAGCGGCACGGGCGAGTTTGCGGGAAACCTGGGTGAGTTTGAATCAGCGCCTCGGGCCGACGCGAGCTCGTTGGTCCTGGGGCGGATTGCATCGAGTCGCATTCGAAAGACTCGGGCGGACCGCAACAGATGCTACTGAAGGTTATGTTTTCCCCGCTTCCGGAAGTGGGCAGACACTGTCTTTCACGCGGCACCGGCCCGGTATCTCTTTTGATGTCGAGCGAACAGCTCTGTATCGCGTAGCCATCGATCTAGGCAGCCAAGACCGTTTCCTGAGTAGCCTTACCCCCGGTCAGAGTGAGCATCCCGGACATCCGCATTTTGCCGATGGCATCTCACACTGGACCCATGGTCGCCTTGCCTTGTTTGCGACGAGTCGGCTTGCGATCGAAGAGCAGAGCGCCGAACGACTTGTGCTCGAGCCGGCGCCCTGATGTCCTCAGGAGCGGGCGAACCCGTCGGATATAGCCACGTCCCCGAGTTCCATGTGCAGGTCGCGCGGCGCGCGAACCCCATGCTCGGCGATGGGCCTCTCCTGATCGGTGGAGATCCTTTGAAGCGTGGGAAGGTCGTCTGTGCGAGTGATGTCCTTCGCGCTCGTGGAATCGTGGATGGCATGGGAATGGCGGAAGCCCTCGATCGCGTACCCGAGGCGCAAAGAGCCCCGACGGATATGGCGCGTGCGCGTGAGGTCTCGGGGTTGCTGCGGGCTGCTATGCGAGAAGTGGTAGATGCCGTGGAGATCGATGGCTTGGCGGGCTTCTATCTGCGTGCGCCCCGAGAGAGCCACGAGGCCCGACTGCTCGCGGCTCGGCTCGAAGCAGCGGTCCTCGAGCGGGTTGGACTGCCTTTGCACTGCGGGGTCGCTCCGGCGCGGTTCGCAGCGCGTCTCGCGGCGGAAGCGGCGAGTTCCGGGACGGCAGTTGTCGTCACAGCGGGCGAGTTCCAGTCGTGGTTGAATGACCAGTCCCTCGAGCGATTGCCGGGCGTTGGCCCTAAAACAGCGGCACGATTGGCCGAGCTAGGCGCCGTCGATATCCCTGGGCTGCGCGAGCTTGGGCTCGAACGTCTGGACATCTTGTTAGGCAATCACGGCCGATCTCTTTGGCTGCTCGCATGCGGAGAGGACCCTAAGCCCCTTCGTGTCACACGCCATCCGGCATCGCTCTCGAGGGAGGAGACCCTCGAGCTGTCCGGGGGCCAAGTCGTGAGCCGCGAGCTTTTCGAAGCGGCCTCTGGCCGGCTGGCCGATGCGCTGGAGCGAGCTTTACGCCGGGACGGGCTCCGCGCGTCGCGAATCGCGCTCCGTTTATCCGGCGCGGGGGAGCGCGCGCTGACACGAAGCTGCAGCCTCGGCGAACCGACCGCAGAGGCAGCCGTACTGGCCGATGCGGGGCGCGAGCTGCTCGGCCGGGTGACTTTGGACGGTCGCCGCTTCCGTAGGCTCGCTCTGATTCTGAAAGGGCTGGAGACCGCGGGGGCTCCTGATCGACAGCTCGATCTGTTCTAGACGGAATCGGAATGTTATCGGTGGTGCAGGCGTGGTCGCCGGGAGCACCATTTGCTGTTTCGCCAGGCCTGGTTGCTCAAGCCGGGGCAGCTCGCAGCCGAGACCTCTATATGCGTGTCGGAATCGCCGGACGCACCTGAGGGGATGGTATGGGCGAAGCATCCGGGGCAGAACGTCGAAAATTTCATCGCATCGCGACGGATCAAGTTATTTCCTTCTCGGAAATCGACAGGCCCGACCAATTGGCTGTCTCGAAGAATCTCTCCACAGGCGGCATCAGCTTCGAGGCCGTCGGAATTGAGATCAACCTGGGAGACGTCCTTCGCGTGACCTTCAATGTCGGCGACGAGACGGTTGTCGCGAAGGGAACGGTCATGTGGGCAACCGACACGGATCAGATTACTCAGGAAGTGGGCATCGAATTCCATGAGATCGATCCTGAAGCGGTCCGCCTGCTAGAAGACGCGATTGAGCCCTCGCTCACGCCCGTCGGCATCTATTGAGATCCTGCTCGAAGAATTGAGCCCAGACCCTTTGATTTTGGAGCTTTTTCCTTCGTAGGCCCGGGATCTCGACTTAGGATTCCTTGACACCCGCAGGGCGCCAGTGCGACCGTCCCAGCCATGGCGGATTTTCATCAAACCGGCGTTATCACGTCGCTTCATCGCCTCGGCAAGGCTGACCTCCCGCGCCTCGAGCGCGAGCTCATGCATTACGCCGAGGAACGCCCGATCGCGTTGGTGCTGCCGTCGCTCTATTCAGAGATCCGCGGTCCAGCGCTCAAGCGGATCGTGGAAGAACTCATTCAGGTGCCGTATCTCACGCAGTGCGTGCTGAGCCTGTCGGGGCCTGCTGGGCCCGCCGAGTATCGGGAGTTTCGCGAGCTCGTTGAGCCGATCCGGTCCATGGACGATGAGTCGGCGACTGTGATCTGGAATCAGGGGCCGCGCATCCAGGCACTCATCCAGCGGCTTCGTGATGAAGGCCTCGATCCCGGCAGCGAGGGCAAGGGGCGCGCGAATTGGCTCGCCTATGGCTATGTCCTTGCGACCCATCGAGCGCGAGTCGTCGCGACGCACGACTGCGACATCCTCGACTACGACCGCGACCTCCTCGCGCGGCTCGTTTTTCCTACCGCGAACCCCAATATGAGTTACGAGTTTGCAAAGGGCTACTACAGCCGCGTGTCCGACCGGATGCACGGGCGCGTGACTCGGCTCTTTATGACGCCGCTGATACGCGCCATGAAGTCCGTGCTTGGCCCGGTGCCGCTGCTCGATTATCTCGAATCTTTTAGATATCCGCTCGCTGGCGAATGTTCTATGACAACGGAACTCATCCGAGCGAATCGCATTCCGGCAGATTGGGGACTCGAGGTCGGCGTGTTGGCTGAGGTCTACCGGAACTGCTCGCTGAAGCGCATCTGCCAGGTCGAGCTCGTCGAGAACTATGACCATAAGCATCAGGAACTCTCGGAGCACGACGGCAATGCCGGGTTGCACCGAATGGTTCGGGACATCGCGGCTTCGTTGATTCGTAACTTGGCGAGCTACGGCGTTGAGTTCGATTCAGGTTTCTTGAATACGCTGATTGCTGCCTATGTGCGTACGGCTCAAGACGCGATCGCTCGCTATAGCGATGACGCCAAATTGAACGGACTTTATTTCGATCGTCATGAAGAAGAAGTCGCTGTTGAGACGTTTTCCGGCGCACTGCGAGCGGCGGGACTCGACTTCGTAGGAGATCCAATGGGCGCGCCGCAGATTCCCAATTGGAGCCGCGTCGTCTCGGCTCTGCCTGATTTCCTTGATGAACTCGCGGGTGCTGTTGTGGCAGACGCCGAAGAGGCGGGCTGAATACATCGTGACAGTCGATGATCGGCGAGAGGCTTCGGCGCCGTCACCGTCCGGATCTGGTCTTCCCCCTAGGCTTCGCATAACCGTGGGCCTTGCGGTCTTGCTAGGTGTGTCAGCCTGGTTGCGCTTACAAGCGTGGCAGCACACGCATGCGATCTTTAATGATGGTCCGATTTTTATCGCGCTTGCTGAGGCGATCGCTGATGGACGCTGGGAGGCTGTACTCGAGCATCCTTTTCATCCGCTCTACCCCGCATTGGTCGCGTCGGTCTATTCAGTTTTCGGTGTTGGCTTTGAGACGGCGGCGATTTGGGTCTCCGTTTTGGGCGGCGTACTTTCCGTTCTTGGACTGTTTTGCGCTGCAAAGAGCGCGTTCGGGGATGAGATCGCCTGGATGACGGGGTGGGTGGTCGCGCTTCATCCGTGGGCGATCGATTTTTCAAGCGATGTGATGAGCGATGGGCTTTACGCAGGCCTCTTTTTGATGGGCTTTGCGGCGCTCAGTGAATGGAATGAACGTCCAAGACTCTTGCTGGCCATCGGCTGTGGCGTTGGAGCGGGACTCGCGTACCTCGTCCGTCCGGAAGGGCTTGGACTCTGTGCCGTCGCGATCGTCGTGTTCGCCGCCCGCGGATGGCGGGATGCCTCGGCGCGACGTGGCATGTTCGTTTCCGCGCTCGCCTTGGTACTCGCGACGCTCGCGCTGGTGGGGCCCTTGGTGGCGGCTGTCTCCGAGCAGACAGGCGATCTCACGCTGACCCGCAAGAAATCGATCGTCGAGCTTGCAGCAGGACGCACTGGCGTCCGTGTCGAAATGCCGACTGGCGAGGGGGAGACTGCGCTTCCGCTGCCTCTTTCGTCGGTACGCGTGAGTGGTTCGGGCTTTGATCGACCGCCTCGTACGTTGTTGGGTGTAGGTGAGGCGATTTCGCGTGCTATGCGAACCTCACTCGCAGCCTTTCGATACGAAATTGCGCTCTTTGCGGCTATCGGCTTGATCGTGATGAGGGGTACTGACTTTCGAAAGCGCTTGGTGCTATTCGCGTTGCCGGCGGTGCTCTATTCGGCTGTGTTGGTTTTGTTGGTTTGGGGCGCGGGGTACGTCGCGCGTCGCCACGCTCTGGCGGCATGGTTGCCGCTCACGGTCTTTGCTGCAGTCGGTTGGCGCGGCCTTCACCATCTCTTAGTGAATCGGTGGACCGAGCCGGATTCGAGCCCTCGAGCGCGTTGGGCGTCTCCCCCTGCTGTGTGTTTTGGACTGGTCTTAGTATTGGCCTTAGTGTGGGGAGATCGCGATCTCCGAGAGCGACGAATTGATCGCGCTCCAGTTCGGGCGGCCGCGAACTGGTTGGCGGAACGTGAAGGGCCCGGACTGGTCGTAGGCGCTCAGAAAATGCGCGTCGCCTACTATGCGCGGGCGCGACACGTGCCGTTACCGTCGGGAAAAAGTTCGAGCATCGAAGAGGCTTTGCGGCACGCAGGGGTTGAATGGCTCGTGATCGATGAGAGACGGGTTGCTGAACATTGGGGCCTCATGAAGGGCGTGGGGGATTGGCTCCATCTTGTTCACGTGGAATCTGGGGAGGGGCGACGCGTTCTAGTACTCGAATTGCGCTGAGGCGCTGCGATTCGAATGTTTTTCTGGCACGCTCACCCCGGACATGGGAGTCCGGAAACTTTATGCTTTACCGACACAGCGAAGTATTCCGCACGATCATGGGCGCGGCGGACGGCGCGTTGATTGCCTTGGCGTGGCTTGCTGCGTACGCGATTCGCTTTGACAGCGGATTGGCAACGCCCCTGGGCATACCGGCGCCCGAACCCTATCTCTACGCCCTCGCACTGATTGTCCCGCTCTTCTTGCTTTTGTTCCGTTCAAATGGCCTCTACGAGGCAAGGCGTATGGACTCTTCGCTCGGAGAGGTAGCGGCGATCGTGCGATCAACAGCGATGGCGCTAGTGCTGCTGACGGCGATTACGTTCTTCGCGCGCAACTACTCCTACTCCCGCGGCGTGCTCGGGCTCTTTGCTGTGATGGCGCCGCTTGCGGTGATCGCACTTCGATCGACGATCCGTATGGCCCTGCGTCGCCTTAGGCTGAGGGGCATGAACCTTCGCTATGTGCTCGTCGTCGGTTCAGGTTCAGTCGCCGAGAACGTAGTTTCGCGTATCGTTGCCCGGCCCGATGCCGGTCTGCGGATGATCGGCGTGGTTGCAGACGGCGCGATCGGAGGCGCGGTTGCCGGGGTGCCACTGATCGGCGGCTATTCCGAGTTAAAATCGATTCTTAGCGCCAGTCGAGTCGATCAAGTAATTATTGCGCTCTCGCGTCACGAGTCCGAGCGGTTCGAAAAGGTCGCCGCGGAACTTTCCGACGAAGTAGTGAACGTGAAGATCGTCCCGGATTTGTTGCACGGATTCAACTTGCGGAGTTCTGTCGAGAGCTTCGACGGGATTCCGGTGATCGGCATGCAGGAGACGGCCCTGTTCGGTTGGGCCGCACTCGGCAAGCGCACCTTCGATTTGCTGGGGAGCGCTTCTTTGATTTGCGCGCTTTCTCCGCTGTTAGTGGGTCTTGGGGTAGGTGTTTTAGTTAGCTCCGGTCGTCCGATTTTCTACCGCCAGTCACGGATGGGACACGATGGTCGCGTTTTCGAGATGCTCAAATTTCGGTCTATGAAGCAGGACGCCGAACAAGAGGGGCCGGGTTGGACGACTGATGACGACCCTCGAAGGACGCGCTTCGGACGCTGGATGCGCCGAAACAGCTTCGACGAACTCCCCCAGCTCTTTAACGTCTTACGAGGAGATATGAGTCTGGTAGGACCGCGCCCCGAACAGCCGACGTACATCGAGAATTTTCGGCGCGAGATTCCCGGCTACATGCTGCGCCACAAAGTGCGCGCGGGGATGACAGGATGGGCGCAGGTCCATGGCTGGCGCGGTGACACGTCGATTCATGAGCGGGTGGAGCATGATCTCTACTACATCCAGAAATGGTCGTTCTTGCTAGACGTTCGAATTCTGGTGATGACGCTCTCTCGAGGCGGTCGCGGGTATTAAACCGAGCAGCGACCTAACGTTCGCTACAGGATTTTGAGCGTCTCGCTGATTGTGTCGACGACTCGTTCGATATCGTCGAATTCGAGCTCCGGGTAGAGTGGCAGTGCGAGGGTTTCGCAGGTCGCGCGCTCCGTTTGCGGCAGCCCCTCGCGCGGAGCAAAGTCGGCGAGAGCGGGCTGTTGATGAAGTCCGCGCGGGTAGTAAATTTCGCTGGCAATGCCCTGCTGGTCCAGCGCTGCGATGAGAGCGGCGCGCTTGTCTTTGGGGACGCGCACGATGTACCGGTGGTAGGTGTGGCGGCCGGGTTCGGGCAGCGGCGGCGATGTGCGTAGGGACAGGTTGCCATCCGACAGGGAGGCATCTCCCGAGACAGCACCACGAGATGCGAATAGGGCATCGTAGTGAAGCGCTCGCTCGCGTCTCGCCCGGGTCCAGCGCTCCAGATGTCGGAGCTTGATCGAAAGTGCAACGGCCTGGAGCGCGTCCATGCGCGAATTGACTCCAAGCTCGTGATAGAGACCGGGCTCGTCTTCGCCGTGGATGCGGAGTTTCGCGATTCGCTCGCTGAGTGCGCTGTCGCCGGTGACTAGGCCGCCGGCATCGCCGAGGGCGCCGAGATTCTTCGTGGGATAGAAGCTGAAGCAGGCGACGTGCGCGCGTTCGCCAACTGGTTTTCCGCCCAAGTCGATCGCGCCGATGGATTGCGCGGCATCCTCAATGATCGGGAGATTATGCTCTGCGCAATAAGCCTCCAGGGGGCCGAGTTCGCAGATTTGGCCGAAGAGGTCCGCGGTCATGACGGCACGCAAATTAGGGATGCTCTCAGCGCGACGAATCGCATCTTCGGGATCCATGTTCAGTGTCAGAGGGTCGATGTCGACGAAGATCGGCGTGGCGCCCACGCGAGCGATCGTCGCGGCGGTTGCGAAAAAAGAGTAGGCGGGGCAGAGCACAGCATCGCCTACGCCGATGCCTAATGCGCGGAGTGCGAGCCAGAGCGCATCGGTCCCTGAGTTGCATGACACCGCCTGGCGGGCGTCGCAGAGTTTTGCGAGTTCCGTTTCAAAGGTCTCGACCTGCGAGCCTAATACGAAGCGTCCGCTAGCAAGGACTTCGGCAAAGCCGTCGAGCAATTCTTCTTCGATCTCTGCGTGCTGCGCGACGAGATCGAGCATAGGAATGCGTTTGTGGTCGCTCATCTCGTCGACTCCAGGGACTGTCCGGATCGCGGCTTTGTCAGAGTGGGGAAGGGCTCTCTCGGCCGCGGAGCGCGAGCCCGTGTTAATGCAGCTGCGACTTCTAAGTCGAGTTCTGCATCGAAGCGCGCCGGCGAAAAGCTTTCTGCCCAGCGCCGCAATGCGGGCGGATCGAAATACGCTTCGACCTCTTCAAAGCGCGTGACAGCTTCACAGATTGCCTCGGGCGTCTGCTCGTGAAAAAATACGCCCGTCGCATCAAACCCGACTGAATCCGGCGTGACGCCCTCCTGAGCAACGTACGGTCGCACCGTATCGACAAGGCCTCCTCGACCGAATCCGATCACGGGACGGCCAGCGCCCTGCGCCTCGACTGCAACGAGTCCAAAATCTTCGTGCTGTGGATAGATCAAGGCGCGTGCACGCCGGTAGAGATCCGCCAGGGCCTCATCGGAGACGCGCCCGAGGAATTCGATGTGCTCCGGTGCGTCGCGCTCGACCCGGGCCCGCATCGGCCCGTCACCGACGACGACGAGTCGACGTCCGAGGCGGCGGAAAGCCTCTATGGCGAGGGCCTCTCGCTTGTAGGGCACGAAGCCGCCGACCAGCAGATAGAAGTCTTCCGCAGGAGTCTCGGCCGCTTGGATCCAGGAGAGGTCGACGGGCGGAGCCACCACACGCGCCGTTCTGCCGTAGTGCCGATGGATTCGTTCGGCGATGTCCGTTGAGATCGCAACGAAGCGCGTGACCGATTCTTCGCAACTCGTGCGTACATCGAAACGCCGGAGCCCCTTGATCAGAGGCCCTGCGAGGACGCGTCTGGAGCCCTGGCCCACGTAGGTATCGACATGGTCCCAGACGTATCGCATGGGCGTGAAGCAGTAGTCCACGTGAGCGACGCCCGGCGGGACGCGAACGCTCTTCGCGACGGCGTGACTGGTGGACAGGACGAGGTCGTACCCTGTGAAGTCGAAGCGACGAATGGCCCAGGGAAAGAGCGGCAAGAATTTCCGGTAATGCTTCCCGCTTCCAGGGATCCGGTCGAGCACGCTCGTGTGAATCGATCGCGCTTCGATCTCCTCCGGCACCGACCCTGGTTCGTGGACCAGCGTGTACAGATCTGCGTCCGGAAAGCGGCTCGCTAAGTGGTGGAGAACACGCTCCCCACCGCGATAGCCAACCAGCCAGTCGTGTACGAGGGCTACCTTCAACGTCGGGATCCTAGCATTATGTGACCGCGACATTGGCGGCGGGCGCGAAAGAATTGGGCCGCGATACGAACGAGACTGTGCGATTTTTGACGTCCTAGAACGTAGGTCGCCTCACCTAGTGAATTGCTGACTCTGCGTCAGGCGGACGTTGGCGGATTAGTGTCGAGTAGTCCACCGAGTGTCAGCGATAGCGCCTCGTCGATTGTGTCCACTAGATGAATTCCGAGGTTCGCTTTCACTTCATCTGGGACCTCAGCGAGGTCCTTCTTGTTTCGTTTAGGAATTACGACCGTATCGATCCCTGCACGACTGGCGGCGAGAAGCTTGCCCTTGATGCCGCCGACCGGCAGCACGCGTCCTCGAAGCGAAATTTCGCCGGTCATGGCGACATGACTCGGGGCGCTCCGGTTGGACAGGAGAGACACGAGTGCCGTGACGAGCGCAACGCCAGCAGAGGGGCCATCTTTTGGTACCGCGCCGGCAGGGACATGAAGATGAATTTCGCCTGGGGCGAGGGCCTCTTCGCTAAGGCCAAGTTCTTTGGCATGCGAGCGTACCCAGGAGAGCGCGGCCTCTGCAGATTCCTTCATGACATCGCCTAGCTGGCCCGTGAGGCGGAGGCGAATGCCCTTGCCACCGAGGTTGCGTGCGGCCTCAACGAAGAGAATATCGCCGCCGTGGGCAGTCACTGCGAGGCCAACGGCTACTCCTGGGAGCGCGACTTCTTCCGCAGTCTCGGAAAGGTGGGGCGGTGCGCCGAGGGCCTTGGATACGAAGTCGGGGTCGACGGCGATGATGAGTTCGCGGTCCTCTGAAACTCTGCGCGCGCATTTTCGCATGAGCGTTGCCACGTTGCGCTCTAGGTTTCGAACACCGGCTTCGCGGGTGTACTCGACGATGATGCGGTCAAGTGCCGCTTCGCTGATCGTGACCTGATTGGCTTCGAGACCGTGCGCTTCGAGCTGTCGTGGCACTAGGAACTTTTCGGCGATGACCAGCTTCTCGCGCTCGGTATAGCCGGCGAGTTCGATGACCTCCATGCGGTCGAGCAGGGCCGCGGGAATCGTCGAGAGGGTATTCGCGGTGGCGATAAACAAGACACTAGAAAGATCAAAAGGTGCTTCGATGTAGTGGTCGGAGAAGGCATTATTTTGTTCGGGGTCGAGGACTTCTAGGAGCGCCGAGCTTGGGTCGCCGCGGAAATCGGAGCCGACCTTGTCGATTTCGTCGAGCAGGAAGACGGGGTTCTTGGAACCCGCCCGCTTCAAGCTTTGAAGGACGCGACCGGGCATCGAGCCGACGTAGGTCCGGCGATGTCCACGGATTTCGGCTTCGTCTCGCACGCCGCCGAGGGAAGCGCGCGTGAAGTTGCGACCCATGCAGCGAGCGATCGACTTTCCGAGAGACGTCTTGCCGACGCCGGGCGGTCCGACGAAGCAGAGGATCGGAGCCTGTGCATCGGGAGCGAGCTTCCGAACGGAAAGGAATTCAAGGATGCGATCTTTGACCTCTTTGAGGCCGTGATGGTCCGCGTCAAGAATTTCGCGTGCCTGATGAAGGTCGAGATCATCGTCCGTCCGTGTGTTCCACGGCAGATCGACCATCCAGTCGAGATAGGTTCTGATCAGATGTCGATCCGGGGCATGTTGGGGCAGGGAGGATAGACGGCGGAGTTCACGATCGGCCAGCGTCTGCGCTTCCTCGGGGAGGTCAAGGGCTTCAAGGCTTTCGCGTAAATCGTCGACTTCGCGCGCTCCTGCGTCGGTTTCGCCGATCTCTTTTTGGATCTCGCGCATACGCCGTCTAAGCATCTTCTCGCGCCGCTTCGGATCGGTTTCGCCGCCGGCTTCGTCTGTTAGGTTGCGCTGGGTCTCGGCGATCGTGACTTCTTTTTCGAGGTGCGCTTCGACGAGAGCAAGGCGCGTTTCGGGATCTGCTTCCGCAAGTAATTCAATTTTCTGTTTCGCTGTCAGCGCGATATTCGAGGCGACAAGGTCGGCCAGTATGCCGGGTGTCGGAATTCCCTGAATGAAGGCTTTCCATTCGTCGGGCATATCCTCGCGGAGCCCGACAATTCGCTGCGCGAGCATCACGACACGACGCCATGCCGCCTCGAGTTGCGGTGTGGTCTCGTCGTTTTCGATGAGGGGCCGAATTTGCATTCGCAGGGCAGGCTGCGTCGCGACGGTGCGGGTCATGACCGCACGAGCGATGCCTACGACGAGCGCCTGCTTACCTTCGCGTCGAGCGTCTATGATGCGCATGACACGAACGATCGTGCCGACCTCGTAGAGATCTTCGAGTGCGGGATCCTCGGTCATCGGATCGCGCTGGGATACGACGAGCAGAAATCCGTCTTGGCCCGCGTCGTCCAAGGCTGCGAGGGAGCGTTCGCGCCCAATTGCCAAAGGCATGGTCACGCCGGGGTAAACGACCACGTCACGGACTGGGAGCACGGGGAGGTCTGCAGGCACCTCGATGACATCGGAGCCGGGGACTTCCACGATCAAGGATGCGATATCACTCGCGCTTCCCTGGCGGTCGCCTTCATTCTGGCTGGAATCGTCGTCGTTGCGTTCTTCGTCGGACACGGAACTCCCGTTCTGCCGCGGTTCGGTTCAAGCCGACGCGGCGCTCCGGGGTCGCCCCGAAGCAGGCGTCAACGTAAGCAGCGGACGGTCGAGGTCAACCGGCCAAAAGGAGGAGCTAGGCAAAATGACAGGAATCGGCACGAATTCGTGTAGATGCCGCAAGCGATTGAAAATATTCATCTAAATCGAGGTTCTCGTCGACTTTCTTGCGGTCGCTAGACTCTGCCCATGATTACTAGACAGCCTTTCGGGCGCACCGGCTTCGACAGCTCTCGGATTCTGTTCGGGGCCGCGGCCCTGGCCATGATGAAGCCCGAGCGGGTTGAGAAAACGCTCGCGACGATTGAGGCTGCCGGCATCAATCACATCGACACAGCGGCCAGCTATGGCGAATCCGAGCTGAACCTGGCGGGTTGGCTGATGCTGAACAGGGATCGCGTTTTTCTAGCGACCAAGACCGGAGACCGCGAAGGGCCCGAGGCACGGGCCAGCTTGGAACGCTCTCTCGAGCGTATGGGCGTCGATTTTGTCGACATGATCCAGCTGCACAACCTCACGGACGAGGATGGATGGCTCACGGCCATGGGGCCCGGCGGTGCGCTGGAGGCGCTGATCCAGGCCAGGGATGAGGGATTGGTGCGGCATATCGGTGTTACGGGGCATGGCACTTTCGCGCCGGCGTTTCATTTACGGAGCCTTGCGGAATACGATTTCACTTCGGTGCTCGCTCCGTACAACTATTCGATGATGGCCCAGCCGGAATACGCGAAGGATTTCGAGCTGCTCGCGAGCACATGCGCCGAGCGTGGCGTGGCTTTGCAGACGATCAAATCGATCGCTCGCCGACGCTGGCAGAGCGAGACGCAGCGGAGGTTCAGCTGGTACGAGCCGATCCGCGATGTAGAGGCGCTGACGCGTGCCGTGCATTGGGTGCTCTCACGCGAGGACGTTTTTCTCAACAGCTCGAGCGACGGCGGTCTCCTGGAAGCGACGCTTACCGCCGCATCACAATTCACGAGCGTCTCCGATTCCCCCGCGGATACTGACATGGCGCAAGATGTTGAATCGATGGGGATTGAGCCACTCTTCGAGCGCGGTATCAGTGACGCGATTTAGCAGCCGACGAGTGATGGAACGCCTAACGTCTGACTAACTAATCGGCCATTCAGGCCAATCGGTAGAAAGTCGGCCCTGCCATTCGGGGGCACGCTTTTGCGCATGAGATACCGGACCCTCTATCGCGTCGGGCGAGGTCATAACGACCTTATGAAGCTCGGTTTCCTTTTGTTCAACTTGCTCGGCGCTGAGTTCGCTGGACTCCCAAAGCAACTTTTTTGAAACCGCGACGGAGAGCGGAGCCGCGTGGATAGCGGTGTCCCGCGCGAGCGCCAAGGCGGCGGGCAAAACCTCCACAGAGGGGAGCACCTGACTCGCAATGCCAAGGCGCTCGATCTCGTTGCCTTTGAATGTCTTACCCGTGAGCATGATTTCCGCAGCCTTGGCCAATCCCACGAGCCGCACCATCGTCCAATGGGAATACGCGTCGCCCATCACGCCGCGTCGCACCTGGACGATCCCGTATTTGCCTTCAACGGCAAAAATGCGGACATCGCATTGCATGGCGAGCGTCATCCCAAGCCCGATCGCGTGTCCATTCACGGCGGCGACCACGAGCTTTCGAATCCTGAAGGCGGGCATTCCGGTCGCGGCAGCACTAAAGCCGTCCATGCCGCTTCCGGAGAAGGTGTTCTCCGCGTCGCTCATGTCCGCGCCAGCGCAAAACGCTCGGCCGGCCCCGGTGACGACAACCGCGCGAATCGAATCATCTTCGTCGCAACGCCGGTATGCAGCGGTCAGCTGGTCAAGAAGCGCCTCCGAGCAAGCATTCATCTGGTCCGGCCGATTCAGCGTGATCAGCGCCACACCATCGTCATCCACTTCAAAGATAATAGCTTCGTCACTCATGCCGATTACTATAGCGATCGACAGCCTTTTGATCTGCGATCTAGCGGGCTTCGCCGCTACCCTTGGGCAGCGCCATCGCTAAGTCCGAGGCGTATCCTCTGAAAGCGCGCGACGTTTTTCGAAACGAGCGTTGGGGATCACATCCCGCGATCTTCATCGCCGCTGAACAGCTAATCTGTCCCCACGAGGCCAAACCCAATGCTTCGAGTTCCAGGCTCTAATGATGAGGCTCTTTTTTTGACGTTCGCTGAGTATGAGTGGTGCCCGGAACTGGAGTCGAACCAGCACGTCCTTGCGAACACTGGATTCTGAGTCCAGCGCGTCTACCAATTCCGCCACCCGGGCAACGCGGCGCAGGGTACGGTGCGTGTTGGATTGCGTCAAACTGAAAATGAATGAGGTGATGTTTGGCTAAGCGGAACTCTGGGGGGCGTGGTGCGGGGCGCTCAAAGCGTACTGGCGGCAAGTCGGGTGCAAGTGGCCGGTCGTCGCGGGACGGCGGCCGGTCTCGCGGTCGGAGCGACGGGCCTTATTCTGGTGGCCGACGACGCGATTCCTCTGGAAGTCGTGGTGGCGAGCGGCGTAAGTCAAAGGGGCATCGAGACCAAGACGGTCTAGTGATCGCGACAGCAGCGCCGGACGCATCGGGCCAATGGCTCGAGGTCGAAGACGCGGACGGCGTTTCGTGGAAGATCGAGTGCCTCGGTGAACCGGTTTCAGTCGGTGCCCGGGTGGCTTTCGTTCCGCTCGAAAAGGGCGCGGGCGATCATCGCGGCGAACTCACGCGTGTCCTCGATCAGGCCCGCGCGACATGGGTCGTGCGAATTGGGCGATCGCCTCAGGGCGGAATTTTTGGATTGATTCCTTTCGCGGGGGTCGAATGTCCCGATTTTCTGCTGAAAGAGCGGGATGCGAAGGGTGCCGAAGTCGGAGATCGCGTCGTTGTGGCACCCCTTGACGAAGGACGCGTTGGGAAAAAGAGGAGCCGTAGCCGGCTTCCACGAGGATCTTCGGGCGGCACTCGTCCCGGAATGCCGGTGAGAGTCGTCACCGTGCTAGGGCAGGCGGGACAGCCCGATGCGGATCATCAAGCTCTCGTTTGGAAGCATCGCCTCACGAGCCGATTTTCGCGCCGAACGACGCTAGAAGCGGAAGGTCTGGATGACGCGGTCTCGCCGGTCGAGATGGGCCGCCGAGTTGACCTTAGGCATCTGCCCTTCATCACGATCGATCCGGCGTCTGCCAAGGATCATGACGATGCCGTCTTTGCGGAAGACCGCATCTCAGCGCTCGCACTAAAGGCTGTCGACGGAGGATTGGCCGACCTGAATCCGGGCGAAGGCAAAGATGACGCGCGGCCGTGGACTCGGCGTCTTTGGGTCGCCATCGCGGACGTCTGTCATTTTGTGGAACCCGGGGGGTTTATCGATTCTGAAGCCCGGCGCCGAGGAAATAGCTTCTACTTCCCGGATCGCTCGATTCCGATGTTGCCGGAGCGGCTCTCCAGCGATCTCTGTTCGTTGCGGCCGGATGTGGATCGCCGCGCTCTGGTTGCGGAGCTCCGCATTGGCTCTGACGGGCGCGTCGTGAACGCGCTTTTTCATGAGGCCATGATCCGAAGTCACGCGCGGCTGGCCTATGAGGACGCGGCCGTGTGGCTGAAAGACGAAGAAGGCAAGCTCGCGGATCAACCGTGGGGGGCCTCTCTGCGATGCCTTGATCGAATCGCCGAGGGATTCGGGGCGGAGCGGACGGCGGCGGGTGCTTTGACGCTTGAGCTCCCGGAAGTTCAGATCGTTGTCGACGATGAGGGGCGTGCCATCGATGCGCAGCTGCGGTCTCGCAATCGCGCGCACATTTTGATCGAAGAAGCGATGCTGGCAGCAAACCGGGCAGTGGCTCGTGCGCTGGATCTAGCCGAAAGGCCTACGATCCATCGCTCTCATCCGCCGCCGTCGCCGCAAAAACTCGACGACCTCGCGATGCTCCTTGAGCGGCACGGGATCGACGCGGCTGGCGACCTTTCGGAGCCCGGCATGCTTGCGGCTGCGTTAGTGGCAGCAAAGGGGATGCCGAGCGAAGAGCGGATCCACATGGCGGCTCTACGTTCTATGAGTCAGGCACGCTATCAGCTCGACTCGGCTGGACACTACGCTCTGCGCTTCGACCACTATCTGCACTTCACCTCTCCGATTAGGCGCTATGCGGATCTCGAGGTGCACCGGGCCTTGCGAAAGCTGATCCGAGACGAGCCTGCGGCCGAAACTCGCGATGCGCGCATTATTGAGCGCGCGGAGAGCGTTTCCATCTGGCTTTCGGGACGTGAGCGCGTCGCGCAAGAAGCGGAGCGGGACGCGGCGGCGCTCGCGAGTTGCGCGATGATGGCCGGCCATGAGGACGAAAACTTTGAAGCAGAGGTGACTGGGGCGACTGAATTCGGTCTCTTTATTCGATTGGTGGCGCCTTCGGTCTCGGGGCTGCTGCCGATCAGATTGCTCGACGGGCGCTGGGAACTCGTTGAGGAGGAGGAAGCGTTGATCTCCCAAGGCGGGCGTCAGCGCATCGGTGTCGGAGATATCTTGCGCGTCCGGCTCATTGAGGTGGACTCCGACCGTGCGCGCCTCACCTTTAGACTCGCGGGGCGTCAGGGCCGAGAAAAAAATATTCGTCGTTAGGTGGCGCTAGTTTTCGAGCACGGCTTCAATTTCGGCGAGCGCCTCGGAGAGAGATTCCCACTCTCCATAGGCCGCCTCGATCCGTGCGTCGACTTCGCTCTCCTCGCCCTGGATGGCCTGGATGCGCCCCGGGTCGCCGTAGACTTCCGGCTCCGCAAGCTTCTCGGTGAGCGCGGCTTTCTCCGCTTCTTGTTCAGCGATCAGTTCCTCGAGTCGGGCAATTTTTCGTGTGTGCCGATCGCGATCCTTGCGACGCTCGCGGTCGAGCTGCCGATCCGATTTATTGTCGGCTGCTTCGCCTGACGAGGCGGGTTGCCCGCCGCCGGGAATCGCGGATGGACTCGCTTTGCGTGTTGGGGCCAACGTGTCCCCCCCGCGCCGCGCCTTGCGTTCGACGTAGTCGTCGTAATTCCCAAGGTGATTTTCGAGATGCCCGTGCTCGACTTCGACGACGCGGGTCGCCAGGGCATTGATGAATGACCTGTCATGGGAAACGAATAGGACGGTTCCTTGGAACTCACGGAACGCGTCTTCGAGGACCTCGCAGGCTTCGATGTCGAGGTGGTTGGTCGGCTCGTCCAGAATCAATAAATTCGCGGGCCGCAGAAGGAGTTTGGCTAGAGCGACGCGGGCTTTTTCGCCGCCCGATAGGATCGAAATCTTCTTTTCAACATCGTCGCCCGTGAAGAGCAGGGCGCCGAGCAGACCACGCAAGCGCGGCACTTCATCCGTTCGTGCTTCGCGCGCCAACTCTTCAAGGATCGTTGAGCCCGGGTCTAGCGATTCGAGTTGGTGCTGCGCAAAGAAGGCGGTGTCGACGTTATGCCCGAGTATTCTCTCGCCCTGTTGGAATTCGCTGACGCCCGCGGCGATCCGGAGAAGTGTCGATTTACCGGCGCCGTTAGGCCCGGCGAGTGCCACTTTTTCACCGCGTTGTACGTGGAAATCCACGCCTTCGTAAACGGGTTCGCCCTCATAAGCTTTGTGGATTTGATCAAGGGTGAGCACCCGCTCCCCTGATCGCGATGGAGCCGGAATCTTTAGCCGCATAGAACGACGGCCCTCGGGCTCGATCTCGATGCGTTCGATTTTATCGAGTGCCTTAATACGGCTCTGTGCTTGTTTTGCTTTTGTGGCCTGGGCGCGAAAGCGTTCGATGAATCGCTCTTTTTCGGCGATCAAGCGGTCCTGGTTGGCTTTGCGTGCGAGAAGTTCTTCGCGTCGCTGGCTGCGCTGTTCCAAATAGCGGTCGTAGCTGCCCTCGTAGAGGTTGAATCCACCGCGCCCGTCCAGTTCGATGATTCGGTTTACCTGGCGGCGTAGAAACGTCCGGTCATGCGAGACAACGATCACAGCGCCGGGGAATCGTTCGAGGGTCGTTTCAAAGAACTGAATCGAGGGAAGGTCAAGATGATTTGTCGGTTCATCAAGCAGCAGGACTTCGGGCTGGCCGAGTAGCAACTTTGCGAGCTCGACTCGCATCAACCAACCGCCACTGAAAGTAGAGAGCGGGCGATCGAGATGTTCTTCCTCGAAGCCCAAGCCTGAGAGTATTTCCGCAACCCGAGCATGTCGCTCGAATCCGCCGCCTTGCTCGAATCGCAGTCCGACGGTGTCGTAGCGTTCGGTCAGCGAGGTGGGCAGGCCTTCTCCGCGTGCGCCGCACTCGCTCATCTCCACTTCGAGGCGCCGGAGTTCGTCTTCTAGATCATCGAGATCCGAGAGGGCCGTTCGCGCTTCCTCGCGGATCGTATGCGGCGCGTGTGGATCGATTTCCTGTCTAAGCAAACCGAGGCGGGTTCCGCGTGCGAGATGTAACGCTCCGCCGTCGTAGGGTTCGTCTCCGATCAGGGTCTTGAGCAAGGTGGTCTTGCCAGCGCCGTTGGGGCCTACGATTCCGATGCGATCTCCGGCGCGAACGACGACCGAAGCGTCGCCGTAGAGCAATCGGCTGCCGATTCGCTTTTCGAGTGCATCGAGTCTGAGCAGCAGGGAGAATCTCCAGAGCGGGCACCGTAGTCACGACGCCGGGGGGCGGTAGCATCGCGGCGGACCGCCGAGCAGGCAAGGCCGGACGCCCTCCAATTGCCTGGCCGAGTCGGATCGTGAGAAGTTCTGAGTGGCTCGGATGGCATGGGGGCCAGTCGTCATGCATGCTTGCGCTCGCCATGCGCCTATCACGCCGTGCTCGCTATGCCCTCTGCGCGATCTTCGACCTCGCCTATAACGGTGCTGGCGAGCCTGTGCGCGTCCAGAAAATCGGAGAGCGGCAGGCGATTTCGTATCGCTTTTTGGAGCAGATCTTTCAGGACTTGCGGCGGGCGGAGCTCGTTGCGGGAAAGCGCGGGCCGGGTGGCGGATATGTGCTGACGCGGCCTCCTGAAGAGATCACGTTGCTTCAGGTTGTCGAGGCGGTTGATGGAAGTTTCGCTTCGGCGGATGCGGCCGACCGAGAAGGCTGGCCAGCCTCTGGACATCGTCCGGATTTTCTTTGGGGCGACATCTCGGAGCGGATGGCGAGTGTGCTCGGATCGCTGGCGGTGTCGGACGTGTGTCGTGAAGCGGTGCGGAAGTCGATCGATCGCGACCTTCCGGTCGGCATGGACTATCAGATCTGACTCAATCCCGGGATCTCTGGACCCCGCGGACACCTACCTTCGTCCTTCGATTTCTCGAGTCCTACCTCTGTGGACGCCCGTTCGAAAACGTGCCCGGAAAGACCTCGATTCCCCGGCGGGACGGGGTTAAGCTCCGCTGTGGTCGAACCCCCCGTATGACCAGTATCGCCTGGATTGTCTGGGCGGGGATGGAGACCGTGTCAGATCGCGTTGACTTGGACCCAGAACTCGAGAGCCGAACGCTGGCGAGTGATCTGTTGCATGAGATCTGTCAGCACGCGCTCGATGTCGCGCCGGAAGAGTGCTGCGGCTTGCTTTTGGCTATGCCAGGACAGCAGGCGGAGCGCGCCGTGCGGGTCACGAACGTGATGACTAAGATGCACGCGGCGGATCCCGCGGCATTTCCCCGCGATGCGCGACACGCCTACTACATGTCGGAAGTGGAATATTTGCGGTCGATTCAGGACGCGGAAGCCCGGGGCGAGCAAGTCGTCGCCGTCTATCACTCGCATTTCGGGCAGGGGTGTTATCTCTCAGCGGATGACCTTGCCTTCGCTTCGCATCCGCTATTTCCCTTTCCTGATGCGGATCAGATCGTCGTTTCCCTGCTTCGCGGGAAGGTGCAGGAGGTAGGCGTCTTCGAGCCAAGAGCAGATGCTGCGGGCCGATTTATAGGTCGTCGCCTGGAGGCCATTTAATGAGGCAGCCGTCTCAGAGATCAGCGAATCGGTTTGCCGCCGAGAGCTTTCGCTGGATAGTCGGCATGTCCCTTGTGGTTGTGATGATGGCTTCTTTTGGCTGCGCCGTTCAGTTGCGGCTCGCTCCCGAGGAATTGCCTGAAAATCCCATCGCGTTTCTGCATTGGGAGGATCGCGCGGGTCAGAAGCGAAGTGAGGCTTTCTCCAAGGTATCGGAGGCGCCACCGCTTCCGCCGGACAGAAACGACCCGGATCGCCTAGAAGAGTTAAGGAAGCGCGCCTATCTCCGCGGGGATGTGATCCTGCAGATCCAAGGGGCACTCGCGAAATATCCGGGCCGCTTGATGCTGATATGGCCGCGCACGGGGGAGATGGAGCGGATCGAAGCAGCCCCAGCGAATTCGATTCCGCTCTCGTGGTCGGCCGATAGGAAACGTCTGTTGATTGCGACTGCACATCGCGGAGACCGCGAACAACTCTACGAGTATCACGTCGACCGAAAGGATCTGCGTCCGGTGACTCAGGGACCGAGTGAGCACACCAGGGGTGATTATGATTTGTCAGGTCGCATCTACGCGCAGCGGATGGCGCGGACTCAATCCAAGGGAGCGTCGCGGAATTCGATTCACCGGGTCGATATCGCCGGAGAGATCGGGGAGATACTCGCCGACAACGTACCACCGGGAACGGTGCGAATCGACGCCAGCGGCGAGCACGCGGTGTACGAACAGGTCTTGACGCGACCGCGGAGCAATGGACCGACAGTTTTTGAATCTTTTATCGCGATTCAGCCCCTGACCGGCAGAGGCGGCGCCCTGGGTGAGGAGAGGTTGCTACTCAAGGGGCGCGAGCCTTCTCTCACACCAGATGGCGAATGGATCGTGTTTGCATCTCCGTCGGCGGCGGGCTATCGACTTCGGCGCATGAGGCTCGACGGCACTTCTAGAGTGCCGATTGGCCCCGGGGGCACGGAAGAGCGTATGCCGACTGTTTCCCCGGATGGCCAATTCGTCGCCTTCGTGAAGTTCCAATACGGTCGCCGCCGCCTCGTGGTCCGACGCTTCAATGGTAAGGATGAGAGAATCCTCCTTCCATCGGGCTGGACCGAGTTTCCGGTCTGGTAGCGACCCAACTCTTTGCCCACCGCCTTTGCACAGAAGATGGATGGCGCGGTAAAAGGGGTTGGCCTAGCAGCCGACGACTGGAACGACCCAGTCCGAATAACACCCAGCGCAGTCCCCAGTAACGAATGCAGCACTCGCCACGGAATCGATCCGCAGCGCAGCGCAGACGTAAGGGGACAAAAGGAAGCTTCCTCAAATGAGCCAGCAAGATCTCGTTCCCGTCCACGGTGGCCTTACCGAGCCCGTCGACCGCATTGTCTCCTTCAAGGACCAAGCGGCATTCCTGTCCGAGGCCGGTGGCCTCCCGTCGATCCGCGTGACCGATGCCGATCTCTCGACCATTTACCGCATCGCCGACGGCGCGCTTTCGCCGCTCACCGGCCCTATGAAGAAGGCGGCCTTTGATCTCTCGCTCGACGAGAAGGTTATTCTCTCCGAGGGCGGACGATACGCCTGGACCATTCCGATTTCGCTCCCGCTGACCGACGTCGAAGCCGGAACGCTCTCTGCTGGCGGCGCCTGCGCTGTGAAGACGGAGGCGGGCAATATCGTCGCAATCATCGAAGACCTGGAAGTCTTTGACTGGGACAAGCCCAAGTATCTCCAGTGCGTTTATGGCACTGAGCGCGTTGATCATCCCGGTGGCCGCATCGTCGCGAACGACGACCGAGGCAAGCTGATCGGCGGCACGCTCCGCGCTCTGCCCCAGCCCCGGAATTCGGCCTACGGCGAGTTCATGCTCTCGCCCCGAATGACCCGAGAATTTATCCGCGGCAAGAAGTGGGAACGCGCGCTGGCATTCCAGACTCGCAACCCGCTTCATCGCGCACATGAATACGCACTCGTATACGGCGTGGAAGCCCTCACGGCCGCCGGACATTTTGCTGGCGCCGTACTCAACCCGTTGATGGGTGAGCTCAAGGGCGATGACGTTCCCGCCGCCACGCGCATGCTCTGCTACCGACGACTGCACGGCGAGGGTCTGCTCGGCGAAGGCGACAAGGATCAGGCGATCTGGGACAAGGCTGGCTACGACATCTCGGATGTCTTCGAGCTGATCGGTCTCGATATCAAGATGTTCTACGGCGGTCCTTCAGAAGCGGTCATGCACGGCATTTACCGACAGAACTATGGCTTCTCGGACATCGTGATCGGCCGCAAGCACGCCGACGCACCCTTCGAAGATGGCGAAGCGATCTGGGGCGACTTCGATGCCCATGAGATCTTCGACAAGCTGCCCGGCGATCTCTCGATCCAGGCCTGCAAGGTCGGCTTCGCAGCCTTCTACGAGAGCCTCGGCCGAGTCGACCTCACCGAGCGTCACAAAGACGAGAAGCCCTTTGGGATCTCCGGAACGAAGGTTCGCTCCATGCTGCAGGCCGGCGAACGCCCGGACCCGCGCATCATGCGGCCCGAGACCTCAGACGTCCTGATTGAGGCCTACACGAAGTAAGTCTGTACGAGATCACGTGAGGGCGGTTCTGCCGTGCTTAGGATCTGAACTCCATACGAGGGGGTGGCCAATTTGGCCGCCCCCTCGTTGCGTTTGGGATAGAGCGTGTCGCGCGGCGGCGGGGGCTCACTGCGCGCTTGCCCAACGGGATCATCTCGAACTTGCCGCGTCCCCGCGAGTCGCTTGTGGGTGGTCGGGAACGCAGACCTACTATCCGGCCTCTGCGATTACGGACGGTCAGGGGCTAAATGTGACCGTCGTGAGCTACCGAGATCAACTGGACTTCGGGCTGATTGCTTGCCGCGAACTACTGCCGGATATGGAAGAGCTACGTACGGCGCGGACGCCTAGACCATCCGGATGCGCGGTTCTCGGGCATGCCTAATGAGAGATTCGCGGTCGTCGCCATCCGTGGGATGAACTCCGTAGCCGAAGGCTAGGCCTATTCGAAGCGGTTGGTTGAGAGACTCGTTCTTCGAAACCTCGTCCGCGACGGCGCGGGCGAGTTCAAAAACTCGCTCTCCCGGCGTACGGCCTGGCTCGGGCATGAGGACCGCGAATTCGTCGCGATCGATGCGGGCGAGTACGTCGAATTCCCGCAGATGGGTCTTCAGGGATTCAGCGAGAAGAGCGATGATTCGACCCACATGAGTCGCACCCGCCTCGGCCGTCAGCTCTGCGCGGTTCTCGAGTTTGCAGACGCAGAGGGCTAAGGCATTTTCGCGTCCTGCGGCACGCGCGATTTCTTCTGAGAGCCGCTTGCCGAGATAGTTGTCGTTGGGGAGCCCGGTTTCTTCGTCGAAGTTCCGGTTCTGGCGGTTCTCACGGTGAGAGAGTGCGTGGTCGAGCGCGCGCTCGACGTACGAAATAAAGCGCCCGAAGACCTGCAAATCTTCATCATCGAAACGGCTCGCAAAGAACCGATCGAGCGCGACCTTGTCATAAACCGCAAGGGTGCCGACTACTTCGCCGTTTCGTTTGATGGGCGCACTGAGTACCGAACGTATTTCGTCGACGAACTCGCCGAGCTGAGGTTCGAGGCTCGCGTCTTGTATGAGATGGGCCGCTCGTCGTCTGATGGTGTCGACGGTCACTGCCTTATCGAGCCGGAAGAGAGCTTCCTGCGCTTCGCCGTCTGCGGCTCCGAAATAGGAGCGAATCGAATAACGGCGCGTCGTCGGGTCTTGCAGGCGCAAGATGGCGTGATCACCTTCGAGGATCATCGACGCCGAAGACGTGGCGAGGCGTGCGACCTCGTTAGGTTCCTTGCAAGAGAGCATCCGGATTGAGGTCTCATTGATGACGTTGACGCGTTCGGCCTGGGTGGCCATGCGCGCTTCTTTGTTGCGGCGCGCGATGGTGTCGGCGGCTGCCGCAGCTATTTCTTGCCAGGATTCGAGGGTTCCACGATTCTGTTCGGAAGTCGCGCCGGCCTGGAGCGAAAGAAGGCCGACCAGTTGCTTGCCCGCTACCAAAGGAAGCGCGGCGTAGCCGATACGTCCGTCTTCGTACCGCAGAAGAGCAGGTCTTTGATGACGAACTGCGTCGCCATCCACACCGGCGTCCGGCGGAAGTCGATACTCACCACCGAAACCGCTGCCCTCGAGGGAGGTCGCGACCATGCGGAGTTCGCCATCCGTTTCTCGCAAGTAGAGCTGTGCGATGCCTTGGCCAGCTCGTTCCGCGACGAAGCGGCAGAATTCTTCTAGGCGGTCAGTCAGGCTCGCTGCGCCGCTGAGGATGCGCTGCACCTCGCGAATAGCGTCGTAGCGGGCAGCCTGACTACGGAGGCTCTCGTGCTCTTGCGCGCGGGCAATGATCTGCGCATCGAGGGATGCGAGCTGTTCCATGAAGGCGAGGTCGTCGTCGGAAAAAACATCGGCGCGCTGTGAATGATGGACGTTGATGACGCCTAGCACCTTGCCATGATGAATCATGGGGACACAGAGCGCAGACTCGACGTCAACGCGCTCGCGGAGTAGATCGTAGTTTGCGCCATCCGCTCGCCCGCGAAGATGGATCGGTCGACCTTCTGCGGCGACGCGTCCGGAGATACCCTGTCCGAGTTCGACGCGAATCTTTGGCCACAACTCGGGTTCGACGCCCTGTGCGACTCGAATGCGAAGTACGTTTGCGCGGGGATCGAGAAGCATAAGGCTTCCGCCTTCAGCGCCAGTGACTCCGACTGCGATCTCAAGCATGCGCTCGAAGAGTTCGTCCGCCGCGACGGTCATGTCGACAGACTCGACAACTTCATGCAGCGCCTGCAGGAGCTCAGCTTTGCGATCCCTCGGCGCAACGCCGTAACCCCAAAGTAGCCGTGCGGTGAGTGGCGTGACAGCCTGAATGGCGGAGCGTGGCCCGGCCGGCACGTGACTCGCGAAGTCGCCTCGCGCATCGATGATTGCATCGAATTCAGTTTCGGCGAAAAAAGCAGCTTCGTCGTCGAGCAGAAGCGGAGCGACTTGATGGGCGAGGGCGGTCCCTATGCCGCGCGCTCGTTCGAGAGCGCTCGCGACGGAGTCGTCAAAGATGCGCAGCACCTCGACGTCCGGATTGCCCGACAGCAGGCGCAGGAGTCGAAGCGACTCCTCAGAGGCGCCCCAAATGCCGAGACGACGGCGCATTAGTCGTCCAACCGCGCATCGGATACATCGGATGCGATTAGTGAATCGAGTCGTAGTGAAAGTACGATGCTGCGCGACGCGCCAGATTCATCACCGAGCACCAGCGGTAAACGGAGGCCGCCATCCGCCTCGACGGTCGCTCGGCCTGCTGAGACGATGCGGAGTTCACCGAGAGAGTTCGTGGGTTTCTCGACTTGCTCGTCGATCGCCGACCAAGCGTCGATCTCGTCGTCTGAAAGGTCTATTTCGACTGCGCCTAATGCCTGAAAGCTCTCCTGCTCGCCTTCCGCTAGGATGGCGGATTCGAAGAGTTCCGCAGTCGATATGGCTTCGAATGATTCGGCTTCGAATACGGATTCGTCAGGGGCGTTTTCCGCGACAGAGACCGCTTCGAGGATCTCACCGGCGAGTTCTGCTTCGGTCGGGTCGCCCAGCTCTTTACCCAATTTCAGGGGCGTTAGTTCTGGGATCTCTAGACCCCCGGCAGAGTTCGCAAGCATCTCGATCGGCGGGGACGGCAGATCGATCGGTGCCGCCGGGGAGGCCGCGCCGATCGCTGCGGCAGCAGCTACCGCCGGGTCGATCTCCTGACTCGCGCCACGTCGTGCGCGCACGACGTGCTTTGAAATCGTAGTAAGTGTCGGAAGGATGCCGTGGCCTGTCGTGGCGATGGATTCAAATACAGCGCACTGCTCAAGACCGATACGGCGATGCAGGTCTTCGATAGCGAAGGGGTCGGCGATGTCGCGCTTATTGTACTGGAGCACGACCGGGAAGGTTTCGAGAGTTCGGCCATAGGCTTCGAGTGATGCCCGGAGTTCCGCGATACTTTCGCAGTTGTCTTCGATCCGTTCCGCGGAGCAATCGAGCACGAGTACGATCCCGTCGACCTCGTCGAGCAGCTGCTTGCGCGTCATGACCTGGTCGGATGCACCGGGCACCGCGATTAAGTCGAGCTGCGTTCCGACACCTCCGACTTCGCCTAGCGTGATCGAAAGCGATTCGAAAAAGACTGTCGGGTCAAGGCGCGTGGTTTCGCGTCGCAGGGGGCCTCGCAGGTCTTCGCGAAGCTTTGCGTGAATGGTTTCGAGGGTCGTGGTCTTGCCCGAGCCTTCGAGTCCCCAGAGCAGGATGCGCGCATTCACGTCCCCCATCAGATTTTCCCCTTCTTGCTCAGGATTCGCCGGGCGTGGGCGCTTATATTGCTCGAAACTTCTCGGCTCTTCATGAGTCCTCGCAGATCCTTGTCCTGCAGGTAATTGATGAACTTAAGCGCTTGCGGCTGTGGAGTCTTTGGGTTCGTTACCAGCGCGTACTTGACCTTATAATTCTTCGTCCAGTCTCGGTTGCTAGCGATGATGCGCAACAACTCTTCGCCGATCGAGCGGTTCTGCGCGAATCCGATGACTTCTGTTTCAGTCAGCTTGGGACTGCCGAGCACGGAAGCGGAGACGATTCTATTACGATCCTTGATCAGCATCGCACGGGCGTCCTTGCCGCCCATTCGCGTAAGCTTGACCTTTTGCATGACGGTCATGTTTTGCACGGCCGCGTAGAGACTAATCTTAACGTCTTCGTCCTCTTCATCGGACTCGCGATCCTGCACGAGCAGCTTCGCGACATCCGCCATATCTTCGCCGAGCAACTCGAGCACGGCGGCTTCCGCCTCGGCCTCGCCAAGCTCCTCGGTGTCTTCTGCGACATCGCGTTCTTCGAGGCCGAGGAAAGTCAGGATCCGCTCGATCACGGCGCGTCCGGTCAGCGGGTTGGCCCCAAGCGCGTCGACGATGTCCTCGGTGCGCATCATGCGCTCTTGATTCTGGCTGATGATGTCGACCACGCGGCTATGCGGCAGGGTCGCCAACCAGGCGATGGTTTGATCATCCGTCGAGTTATTCAATGCGAGGGCTTCGCAGCGAGTCTCGTTTTCTTGGTGGACGCGGGCCATGAAGGAGAGCAGAGCCGGGTGCGTCGGTCCACTCAGAACGGTCGAAAGAACGTGCACGGTCAGATTCTCGAGACTCAGTCGTGCGGTCTCTTTGACCGAAGCCTCGGGATCGTTCGCGAGCACGAAAAGGACGGTGGCCAGCTCGATGGGCTCAAGAGGCAGCGCCCCGCGGGCGGCCATTTGGCGTACCTCGATAGGTGCGTCGCGACGAGTATATTTCTCCGCCTGCGCCGACAGCTTGAGCTGCACCTTCTGGCTTCCGCTTGACTCGCTCAACGCGTGTTTCCCCGTCTTCGGTCCGTTTCCGGCCGGAGCTTCCAAAGGCCACCATTTCCCCAAAGCCTGTGCTTTCCGGGCAATTGCGACGTGGCATCCCTCAGAGTGCATCGGTCAGGCAAGATGGGGACTTGATGGCGGGGTGTTGACCCCTGTGACGTGGGAGTTGAGGGCCACCTGGGTGAGACTCAGGCGAGGGTTTAGCCTTCGCTGCGGTTCTTTTCGAAGAGGATACGGAGGCCATCGAGGGTCAGGAAGGGTGCTACCTGGCCGATTCCTTCACTTTCTTCCGCGATCAGCCTCGCCAACCCACCTGTCGCGATCACCTTTGCGTCCGCGCCGAGTTCTCCGCGAATTCGCTCGATCATAGAATCGACGAGCCCCGCGTAGCCGTAGAGCAGACCGGATTGCAGCGCACCGGTGGTGGTTCGACCAATGACGGATTTAGGCCGTGCGATTTCAACGCGGTGAAGTTTGGAGGCTCGTTCGAAGAGGGCCTCCATAGAGATGTGAATCCCGGGACAGATGACGCCGCCCAGGTATTCGCCCAGGTGGGAGATGCAATCGAAGGTCGTTGCAGTTCCGAAATCGACCACGATGATCGGCCCGCCGTAGAGCTCGAAGGCGGCGACTGCGTTGACTATCCGGTCGGCCCCTACCTCGTGGGGATTTTCATAGCGGACCGGCATTCCGGTTCGAATTCCGGGGCCAACGATCGACGGCGGGTTTCCAAAAAGCTTCGTGGAGACGCGCTCCCAGATGGGCACCACCGGCGGTACAACGCTCGATAGGATCACATCCGTAATCTCATTGGTCTTACGGCCCTCAGTCGCGAAGAGCGACGACAGCGTAATGACGAGCTCGTCCGAGGTCTGCTCCCGATGGGTCGATACCCGCCAGTGATGGCTGAGGGCCGACTCTCCGTTTTGGTAATCGTAGACGCCGAGGGCCACATTGGTGTTTCCGACGTCGATGACGAGTAGAACTGGCTCGTTCACAGGGTTCCTCTCTGGGGGCTCCGCCTAGCGGCGGGTTCATGTCCGGGCCATTGCCCGCGACTACACGCGGTCTGACGTTGGGTCTAGCGGTGGGTGTGTACGGAAATATGTCGGTCGGCCTGTAGCTGGGGCTATCGACATAGAGCCGCAGGTAAACAGGCCGACGAGATCATTGCGCGTCCGGGGGTGGCTTCGCCAGCGTGACATCTCCAGCCATGACACTAACGATCTCACCGATCCGGGGGCCTTCGCTGATTTCGACTTCCAAGGCGCCGCCCGGAGCAATACCCAGGGCGCGCCCATCGATTCGCTGACCACCGATCTCCTCGACCCCGACCGGCTGACCCGTCATTCGAAAGAAGGACTCGAATCGAGGCCGGACGGCGTCGAATCCGCCGGCGGCGTGGAGGTTGAGTTGGGCCTCGAGTCGCTCGAATAGACAGCGCGCAAAGTCAGCGCGGTCGACGGGATGCCCGAGCTCGCTCGCCAGGCTCGTAGCGAGCGGGCGGAACTCCTCGGGGAAGGTCTCCCGGTCGACGTTGAGATTCACGCCGATACCCAGAATCGCGAAGGCGATCCGGGTGCCCTCGGCGCTGCTTTCCATCAGGATCCCGGAGGTTTTGCGCTGCCGAATCAGCACGTCATTAGGCCATTTGATTTCGACGGATTCTTCATCGCCGAGAAACTTTGCGACGCTCTCAGCGACCGCGACGGCGGCCCCGAGGATTAGGGTCGGTGTATCTGCAATCGAGCACGTCGGGCGTAATAGCGTCGAGGAGTAGATGTTCTGGTGCGCTGGTGAGTAGAATGCGCGGCCGAGGCGTCCACGACCGGCGCTCTGCGCTTCGGCGATGACGACGGTGCCGGCGGGAGCGCCTTGGCGACCAAGGTCGAATGCGACGCGGTTCGTTGAGTCCGTCTCTTCGAGGTGCTCGATGTTCTGTGCGACCCATCGCGTGTCGAGGCCGTTCTGTACTTCGTCGGCGTAGAGCCGGTCGGGTACGCCGCGAAGCGTATAGCCGTCCCCCCGCTCGCCTTCGATCTCGTAGCCGCGCTTGCGCAACGCGCCGACATGCTTCCACACTTGGGCCCGAGAGACGCCGAGCGTCTCCGAGAGGGCCTCCCCGGACATTGCTTGGCTTCCGGCTGCGCGGAGCGCTGCAAGGATCGCACTGGATCCGGTGGTCGCGTCGCTCATGCTTGCGCCGACTCGCTAGGGAATTCGTCCAGGTCGCCGTCTTCGAGATCAATTTCGAGTGCAACGTCTGTGGACATGACCGAATGGGTGAGGGCGCCCATGGAAATTCGAGCGACGCCCGTTTCGGCATACGCGCGAAGATTCCCCTCGTGGATTCCGCCAGACGCTTCGAGTACGACGTTCTTCGAGTGGCGATCGACGATCTTCGCGATGGTTTCCGGCGTCATGTTGTCGAGTAGGAGAAAATTGCATCCGAGTTCGATCGCGCGGTCCGCAGAGGCCTCGCTTTCTACTTCGATCTGGACGGGCAAGCCCTCGGGCGAGTTTTGAACCGCGCGGACAATGGCGAGGTCTAGACTGCCCGCCGCCGCGATGTGATTGTCCTTTACGAGTAGTGCGTCGTAGAGGCCTATTCGATGATTCAGCCCGCCGCCTACAGCCACCGCATATTTTTCAAGCAATCGCCATCCTGGGGTCGTCTTCCGGGTGTCGACCAATTGGACTGAGAGGTCGGAGACTAGATCGACGAGGCGTTGGCTCTGGCTTGCTATTCCGCAGAGTCGGCCCATGAAATTGAGTGCGGTCCGTTCGCCGGTTAGGATTGATCCATAACGTCCGTGAATTCGAAGCAGCGGTTGCCCGGCCTCAGCGACGACCCCATCTTCGATTCCGTCAATCGATTCGACGACGAGGTCGGGATCCACGCGACGAAAGACTTCTCGCGCGATAGGCAAACCACACACGACCATCGGTTGACGTGCCTCGATTCGGCCTCGACCCCGTCGAGCTGCATCGATCACGACGTCGCTGGTAACGTCTCCAGGACCCACATCTTCGGCTAGAGCGAGATCGAGGAGCGCGGACCAGTCGGAGACGGGTGGGGCGCTCGGTGCGGCTTGGGATTGGTCGGACACGCGGGGACTCCGTATCTGGTTGCTCGCCGCGGATGGGCGACAACGGGCCGCGGAGTCTATCGCAGGCGGGCGTTTCAACCCGCCCGCACCCAATTCGGGCGCGACGGTTTAAGTAGACCGCGAGAAAAGCTGATCTGCGCCTACTTGTCGTCGCCCTTCATCTTGCGGATCTCTTCACGCACGAGGGTCTCGGCCATCTCGGGAATGACTTCCCAGGCGATCTGCTCCACGCGACCCATGACCTGCTTGACGATTGATTCCGACAGATCGGAGAAGGCTTCCCAGGCGACTTTTTCGAGGGTCTCCTGAATGCGCTGTTCCATCATCGGGGTGAGATCTGGGACCGAATGCTCACGCGCTTCGGGGCCAGCCTGTCCGCCGAGTCCGTCTATTGCGCCGGACTCGGCGCCTAAGTCGGCGCCTAAGTCAGTGCCGATATCAGCATGAGCGCCCATGTCGAATTCGTCGTCAGAGACGGCGCGAATAAATTCAGGGGCAGCTGCGGGCTCGTCCGTCGAATAGGGCTCTGCGTGTTCGAGATCTGCCTCGAAGGTCTCCGAGTCTTCCCTTGATGCACGGAGGCCAACCGATAGGTCGTCGTTGAGGAGATCCTGGTCGATGTCTAGATCGCCAGCGGATGCGAAGGCGTTGGGCACATCAAGCTCATCGAGCGGCGATCCCGTGGCGAGGTCATCGAAGAGCGAAGCGCTGCCGGTGATCGAGTCGTCGGCCGCTGCATTCTGCGGGGGGGAATAGGACTGCGGAAGCTCGGGCATTTCAATCAGCGCTTCGGGTTGAGAGATCGGAGCGGCGGCGAGGCTGCCGCCTGCTCCAGCAATCGTGTCCTCCGCCTGGATGAGGTCCGTTACCGGAGCCGTCGCCAGATCATTTGAGGATACGTCGAAGTCACCCCCGATCGTGTTCGTCGCATCAGGAACGGCGGACCCCGCGTCGGCCGGCGAGGCCGAGTTAATCTGTGACTCGGAGATGTCCATTAATGAGGAGAAGGAGTTGTCTAGGGACGCCGAGGATTCGCTGGCCGTTTCCGAGAGATCGTTTGCGGCGATCTGCTCCGAGACATCGAATGCGAAATCGACTTCGTTAGACGCGGTGCGCGGCGGCACGGGGCCCAAAGGATCCGGCTCCACAATCGTCGATTCAGCGGCGGCGATCGCGCTAGGCGTGAAAGGATCGGCGCTCGGGTACTGACCGTGTGTAAAGCCGGAGTCGGCCGGCACTGCATCGATTAGGCGCGGGTCTGCGAGGGCTTCGTCGAGGTTGGCAACGATCGTCGCGTCGGCGTCAAGATCACCCAGCGCATCCAAAGCGCTGACAGCAGCACGGCTGCCAGAGTCATTGAATACGGGGCCGTTGGCGGTTGCGACGTCCTGGTCGATATCTAACAAATGAGCGTGAGCCGTCAAATCATCGAAGCTGTCCGTCGCCTCGAAGGGATCCCCAAGAGGATCATGAAGAATCGGAGAGGTCGTCGCAATAATGTCATCGTTTGCGGTGAGAATCGTTGTGTCGCCGTCCATGCCCTCCGCATCGAGCACGCTGCCGAGTTCGGCTGCGGTAGTGATCGGAAGTGGCGGGGGCGCAAGCGAATCGTTGTCCAGTGAAGCCAACTGATCGCGGTCGATCGCCGAATCGTCGGTCACGTTCAACGAGGATTCGGAAAAGGGGGGGCGCGGTGGGTCCAACTTCGGTGCGCCCAACGTAGAAGATGCATCGGCATTCGCCGAGGACACCGGTTGTCCATGGACTATCGAGCCGCCCTGGGTATCGAGCAGATCATTGGCGTCATCCTCGGGTAAGCCGAAAACTCCCGAAGCCGTCTCTTCATTCGCATTTTCGAAGCCAACCGCTATCGAGGACGTCGCGTCGAGGGAGGTCTCATCGTCGAATAAAAGATCTTCGGTGAGAGACGTTATGCCGCTTTCGAAAAGGTCGCTTGAAGGGGATGTTGCATTCTTGATCGCACCCGGGATCGAGGCGCTCAAGTCGTGGCTAATCGGCCCGACGGTCGTCTCTTGTGAACCTAGGCTCGCACCAGACACTCGCACTTCGACGGATGCATTTATGGCGACGTTCACGCGCTCGACGAGCGCTTGCGCTTCGAAGGGCTTCGTTATTTGTCCGTTTGCGCCAACCGCGGCCGCCCGAGCTTCGTCGAAGGCCTCGAACGTGCCCGTCAGCAGTAGCACGGGCGTGTGTGCGAGACCGGCATCTTGTTTGATGGCTTCACAGACTTCGTAGCCGCTGAGACCTGGCATCACGACGTCGGCTAGAACGATATCGGGGCGCAGATCACGCGCCATAGTAACGGCGTCATCCCCGTTATCAGTCGATACGATTTCGATGTTCTCGTTGGCGAACGAGAGGCCAACGAGTTTCTGAATCACGACCGAATCATCAGCCAACAAGAGCATTTTGGACATTAAGGCCCCCCTTCGGGTCGTGACGACCCGATCCAGGGACGAGCGTACCGCTGGATGGGCGTATCGTCCCGGACTTGAGCATGATTCACCGGTTTTTTGCGTCTGAATGAGGGAAACCCCGGTGACTCAGACAGCTAAGCCGCCCGAGAACGCCTCCGATAGGAAAAACAGAGAAGTCCGCTTGTGATGCCGACCTAAGGGGAGCCGAATGCTGCTGCGATCCACCCCATCGCCACCGCCACCGCCATATCGGGATGAACCGACAATCGAACGAGGATCGGCACCTCATACTGGCCGGTCTCTCCCCGTTGCCGAGGGGATGGGCGGGACATAAAGCCGTGCAGGTCACCTGGCAGCTGAGGACGACATCCGAGCCATCGAAGCTATCCTGGACGCCTCCGTGGCCTTGCTGAGCGGCAGCGCCACGCCGTCGCATGCGAAAATCGAGAAATGTTCACGGTGGCTCAGGCGAAGCCCGAACTCTCTGGTGAGGGCACCACCTTCGTCGAAATGGTCTTTGGCGGGAGCCGCCTGGCGCTCGCCCGCGTCGGGGACAGAGGAGCCTGTCTGCTCCGGCAGGGGCGTTTGCATCCTCTGGCCGACGATCACTCGATCGTCGGAGAATTTTTGCGGCACCACGAAATTGCTGAGGCCGACGCGGCTCAGCATCTGCACAGATACATTCGGCCCGAGCCCTTGGCATCCGACCACGGACGGGACACGACCGCGCAGAAATGACGCCATACGAAGGCGACGTATTCATCACTCTAACCAGCGCCGCTTTCAGGTATCCACAATGCCCTTAAGCTTGGATCGAAGGCGCATCACGGCTTTCGTGTGGATTTGGCAGACGCGGGATTCGGTGATGCCTAGAATGCCGCCGATCTCTTTCATGTTGAGATCTTCGTAATAGTAGAGTGAGATCACGAGGCGTTCTTTTTCGGGAAGAGAGCCGATCGTGTCCGAAATGACGTGCTTCGTCTCCATGTACTTGAAGGAGGCAAAGGGGTTCTCGGAGTGAACGTCTTCGATGATGTCGGCAAACGTGCCGGCCTGGTCGCCATCAGAGTTGGTGCCACGAATTTCCTCGAGATTTACTAGGGAGATGCCGCGAACCTGATTGATGAGGACGTGGAACTTGTCGAGCTCAAGTCCTAGAGAGTCAGCGACTTCTTCTTCCTTGGCCTGGCGGCCGAGGCGCTGTTCTACTTCGCTGTAGGCGCGTTCGAGCTTGCGTCCTTTTTGGCGAACGCTGCGCGGCACCCAGTCGAGGGACCTCAGCTGGTCGAGGATCGCACCCTTGATGCGAAACTCGGCGTAGGTTTTGAATTTGCAGTTTTTAGAGTGATCGTATTTTTCAATTGCATCCATCAGGCCGATGATGCCCGTGTTATGCAAGTCGTCGAGATCGATATGCGACGGGAGGCGGACAGCGATTCGATTTACGATGTACCGGACGAGGGTCGTGTGTTCTAGGACGATGTGTTCGCGGAGGTCCGGTGGGATGCCATCGAACTCTTCTCGTGCCTCCTTCATGAGGACTTCGGTCTCGACTCGTTCTTCCATTTTATCGGTCATATGTCCGCCCTATGGTGTGCCTTCCGAGCGTTCGAAAGGCCCCTATGCGAATTCGCCGCGCGAGGTGCCTGCTGCGTCGCTGCGATTCCGTTGCCATATGAAGCACGGGACGTGCCAAGCGTTGGGACTTTCTCGGGAAAACACCAGATTTTTTGCGGACTTTGAACCTTCGCTCGAATCGTGGATTCAAAATTGTTCTTGATTTATTGGCAGTTGCGGGTGCATTCGCGTGTGCGTGAGTTGCTCAATGAAGTATGCGAATACTGCCAACTCGAGAGGCGGCTGGGGCAAGTGAAAGGCAGAAGCGTCAAGGCTTCGACACTCCTGCCCACTGCGAATGGCAAATTGGTGCCGATCGGAACGATAGGATCTCTAATTCCATGTGACTGAAATCGCCACGCGATTGCGATTCGTCGGCTAGGCGACTAGGTCGTTCACCCTAGTTAGTCGTCTGCGTTGGGCGGCTGAAGACCACGCTTCTTGATCTTCTCAATCAGCGTCGTGCGATTCAGCCCGAGCAGGCCGGCTGCGCGGTTCTTGTTCCAATGGGTGTGTTCGAGCGCTTGCTCTATGAGCTCAGTTTCGAAGCGACCGACGACCGCGTTAAAATCGAGGCCCGTCGACGGGACCCGGGGCGCCCAGGCTTGGACTGTGGGCTCTTCGCGGATCTGTAGCGGGAGGTCCTCGACTTCTATGTCCCCCTCGCCGACGAGAATTGTTAGGCGTTCGGCCATGTTCTCGAGCTCGCGAATATTTCCTGGCCAGTCGTAGTCCATGAGTCGTTGCATGGCTTCATCTGTGACGCCTTGAACCCTCGAGCCACGTTCCTGTCGCGCATGATCGAGGAAATGGTGGATAAGGAGCGGCAGGTCCTCAATGCGCTCACGGAGTGAGGGCACTTCGATGGGCAAAACATTCAGTCGGTAAAAGAGGTCTTCTCGAAAGCCGCCGCTCTTGATGAGTGTTGGAAGGTTCTGATGCGTCGCGGCAATGACGCGTACGTCCACCTTCTGTGTTTTAGAGGAGCCGACCGGTTCGAACGTCCGTTCTTGCAGGACGCGCAACAGCTTGACCTGGAGATTCGGGCTCATGTCGCCGATTTCGTCGAGGAATATCGTGCCGCCGTGGGCCAGGGCGAAGCGGCCCTCTCTATGCGCGACTGCGTTCGTGAACGCACCCTTAACATGGCCGAAGAGCTCTGATTCGAGGAGTTCTTCGGGGATCGCGCCGCAGTTGACGGTGATCAAGGGGCGCTCGGCCCGGCGACTATTATAGTGGAGCGCGCGGGCGACGAGCTCCTTGCCGGTTCCGCTTTCGCCCGTGATCAACACGGTGCTCTCTGTATCCGCGACCTTTTCTACGATGGAGAGCGTTCTGCCGAGACTTTGGCTCTTGCCGATGATGCTGTCGAATTTATGGCGTGACTTGAGCTGATGATGCAGCTGGCGATTTTCAGACTTCAGTTGGCCATGGGCGATAGCGGTGTCGACGAGTCCGCGTACGACATCAAGCCGCTCTTGCTCGAAGGGCTTCTCTAGATACCAGAAAGCACCGGCTTGTAGCGCTTCGACGGATTTCTCCGCCGTGTTGTAGCCCGTCATAACGATGCACGGAAGGTCGGGCTCCAGCTCATGCAGTTGACGAACGAGCTCCAAGCCGTTGATACCCGGCATTTGGATATCACAGAGCACGAGGTCGATGCGCTGGGAGCTTGCGACGCGCAGCGCTTCGCTGGCATCCGCGGCCATGGCGACTTGATGTCCCGTTCGCAGCAGAATCCGCTCGAGGGCGCGTCGATAGAGTTCTTCGTCGTCGACGACGAGAATGGTCGATTGAAGTGAAGCGGATTGGGACTGCAATATGGGCTCCGCGGCGCGGAGGGGGCACTGGCAGTGTACGGGATGGGGGGGCTTCTTTCACGCTGCGAGTGTGTGAACACCTCTGCGATGCTCAGGCGCGACGGATCGGCTAACATTAGAGTCCCCTACGCAGGATGAGTGTGCCCCAAGAGGCGTCTCATCGGAGAATCCTGCAGGTTGGCGGTACGAAGCGAATCAAATCGCGACCGGGGGCTTCCTGGGCGTTCTAAGAATAGGGACTTCCCGGCTTTAGCCGGAGAGGATGTCGTTGGGCCGTCTTCTCATTTGGGCGCTCATGCAAACTCTCATTTGGGCGTCATCCGAATCGTTGTGGTCGTTCCTGGGCGAGATGCTCTAGGGGGGGCGGCACCGATGGCCGTCGAGACCACTGGGGCACTAGCGCGCTTGGGAGATCCAGTGGAGCTGGTGCGCGCGCAAGATGTGGAAGAGCTGCGGCCACTGACCGCCGATCCGTCGATCGACCTCGTTCTCTTTGATCGGCTCGATTCGGCGGACGCCGCGGAAATGCTCGCAGCGATTCCCGGCGATGGGCCGCCATCGATCGTCGTTGTTGATGGGGCATCCGAGTCAGAGGCGCTTGAAGCGTTTCGGGCGGGTGCTTCGGACTGTGTTTATTTCGGGCCGGAGTATGAAAACGTATTGCCGGTCGTGTTGCTTGAGCTTGTGCGACGATGGCGTAGCGATCGCCAAAGGCAGGTGTCGGAGCAAAGGATTCGCTGGCTCGAAGACCTTTATGCGGGCATCATTTCTGAAATGCCTGCGGGCCTAGTGGTGACGGATCTTGATGGTTTGATCGTGACCGAAAACCCCGAATTCACGAGGCTCTTCCCTTCCCAGGCCGCGACCGGCTTAGTTGAGTTTTTGGCCGCACGACTACCCGCAGGCCTCATGGATGCCGTGATGCGGATGGAACGAGCCGAGTCTCTGCCCGCCGATTCAGCGCAAGAGGTCGCCGCTGAAACTGCGCGCAAACTCGATGCGTTAGCCGCGCGAGGCATAGAACTCGATATTGAAGGCGCTACCCCGGTGGCCTCTCTCGCGCCTGGCCTAACGCATATTCAAGAACTCGTGCGCATCGGCGATTCTGAAGAAGACACTCGTGCATTCGAAATCCGTCATCGACGCTTGGATGAGCAGGGCCGCTCGCTTCTTGTTATTTCGGACGTCACCGAAAGTGAATGGCTATCCGATCGCCTCGAATCATTGCGTCGTGATACGCGAGATATCATCGAGAATATCAATAGTGCTCTGATTGTTGTCGACCTGAACGGACGTATTAGTTTCGCGAATCCCGCCGCCGAGCGAATCTTAGGGGGGCGTAACGGAGATCTCGGTGGGCGCGAAATTAGTGATTGGTTTGCGCCCGCTCTCGAGACCGTGAATCCAATTGAGGCGTGCCTGTTGGATGGCGATCGCAGTCGAGGCGCTGAGACGCTCCTGCAGCGCGCGGATGGACAGTGGATCCCGGTCGGAATTTCTTGTTCGCCTCGGCTGGATGGGGCGGGTTGTTCGCGAGGCGTGGTTGCGGTGTTTCAAGATCTCTCAGAGATTAAGGAACTCGAACTGCAGGTTCGTCAAACGGAGAAAATGGCGTCGATCGGACAGTTGGCGGCGGGCGTGGCTCACGAAGTGAATAACCCGATGGGCTTCATTCACGCGAATCTGTATCAGATGTCGGAGTACTTGAGCGATCTAGACAAGTACTTCGAAGCGACGGTTCGGTTGCAGGATGCGGCGCTCGAAGGGGATTTGGAGATTGTGCGTGCCGCGGCGGAAGATGTCCGAATAGTGGCGCGGGAAATTGATCTCGACTTCGTGCGAAACGACTTTCAGAAAGCTTTGATGGAATCAGGAGAAGGTGCCGAACGGATTCGGCATATCGTGAAGGATCTGCGTGACTTCTCGCGGCCCGATCTGCCTGCACGAAGCCCCGCCGACGTGAACCAGGCAATCGATTCCACAGCCAATATCGTTTACACAATGATGAAAAATTCGGTCGTGATCGAGAAGGACTATCACGATCTACCGAAGATCGATGCCTACCCGATGCAGCTGAAGCAAGTCTTCATGAACTTGCTAGTCAACGCGCATCAGGCGATCGAGGCACGTGAAGAATCCGAGCTAGGGATTATTCGAATCGAGACCGAGGAAGTCGGTGACGAGATCGTCGTGCGTATTTCGGATACCGGAATCGGAATTCCGGTAGAAGTCCAGAGCCGTATCTTCGAGCCTTTCTTCACTACGAAGCCCGTAGGTGCTGGGACGGGTCTCGGCCTATCGACCTCGTTCAATATTATCGAGCGGCACGGTGGGCGGATCGTCGTCGAGAGCGAAGTCGCACGTGGAAGTCTCTTCGAGGTTTGGCTGCCTGTGTCTGGACTCAAGGACAGCGCTGCCGGATCGAGTGACGAGGAGGGCGACGGAGTCGCGAGCGGTGACGCCTCATTAAGCGGCGATGCCGCATCGAAGGGGGAGGCATCTCCAAAGGGTGACGCCTCTTTAAAGGGTGACGCCTCTCTGAGCGGGGCAAGATGAACGAGCCGCCCGTTGTGTTGCTTGTCGATGATGAGCCTCGGGTGCTTTCGGCCCTACGCCGAACGTTGCGCCGCGAAGGACTCGCCCTTGAGGAGGCGAGTAATGGGTCGATCGCGCTCGACCGGATCGGCGAAAGCCCGTCGGTCGACTTGGTGATTAGCGATCAGAAGATGCCGGGGCTCTCCGGAGTCGAACTGCTGGCGCGCATCAGGGAAGCGTCGCCCAGCACGCGGCGCATCCTACTCAGCGGCTGGACGGCCGAGATTCTTCCGGGGGAACTCAGTCTCGCGGCTCCGGCCTTTGTACTCGCGAAGCCATGGGATGATGCCGGACTCAAGGCGTCGATTCATAGCGCGCTCTATGATGACGATACGACTGTCTAGTTCGACTTTGGACTATCAGGGTGAGCGCGAGGCCGGCACTTTATGCGTCCGCCTCTATCGCCTGTTAGGCGAAGTCTTCTTTAGGCAGTCTGCGTAGGTATTCGAGATCCGTTGACTGCGTGTTCTTGGCGCCAATGATCACGACCCGGAAGCGGCGCGTCTTGCCCTTGGCGTAGTAGATTCGCCCTTTGCCTGCGAATCCCAGTTCGAAAACCTGGATTCCATCTGGAAGACCGCCGACCTTGCGCCGCACAGAGACATTGTCCGCCTCATCGGCCAGCCTCTTGATCGCCTCTTCAGCTTTGAGCTTTAGGGCCTCGTCTCCAAGGCGAGCGAGATCGTCGATTGCACGGTCGTCGATTTCAATCGTTTTGTAGAGCACGCGGAAGCGCCGTGCAGTGCGATCGGATTCCTTAGACCTTGCCTTGCCCGAGACGCGTGACGCTTTTTTGAGGTCCTGCTCGAGCTCATCGATCGCTGAGTCCTTTGACTCTAAATCTCCGGAGACTTCCTCGAGTAGGTCTTCCAAGGCGCGGACCTCTTCTGCCAACTCAACCGCACGGTCTGCTCGGCCGCGTAGGCCTTCCTCTTTGTGTGCCAATTGTCCGATCTGTAATTCAAGGGCCTCGCGCTCGCGTTGGAGCGCTTTGATCTCATCGCTCTGCTCTCGTTCAAGGGGCTCAACTTGTGATAGGCGCGAGCGGGTGGCTTGGAGTTCGGATTCGATTTCCGCAGCGCGAGAGGCAGCTGTGTTTCGGCTATCGAGGGCCTCGCCTAGGCGCTCGGCTTCGCGACGCATGACACGGCGATTCGAGACGTAGGCCGTCAACAGAAGAACAGATGAGAAGCCGATGAGAATCAAGTTTGAGACCAAGGCGTTATGCGGAAGCGTGGCGATTACTTTGGCCGTGGCCGGCAGGTAGTCCATCCATTCGCCTAGGACTTCAGTTGGTTGAGTAGCTTGGGGAGGGAGAAGCTCGCCGTATCCGTCGACGTAAAGCCACGTCTTTCCGTCTTGGGCTAGGACAAGGGTCGTGACCCGAAGGCCGCCCCATCTCACCCATGCGGAAGAGCGGACCGCCTCGCCAATTCGCTCAGCGATTTGGTCGCGGACCGGGCGATCGAAGCTCGCAATACTGATGGCTCGGTCGACCCGCGCTTGGAACTCGGTATCGAGGAGATATTCCGCGACGCGGACCGTGAAGAGGTAGGCGAAGAGCAGGGCGAAGAGCCCGATATAAAATGTCGAAAAGGCTCCGAATCGATCACGTGCTCCGAGTGCCTCGGGGTCAGCAACCCTGTTCGTTTTGTTGTCGCCGCCCGCATACAACTGCTCAGCGGCGGGCAGTTCCGGTGGGCGAATCTGATTTTCTGGATCGGCGTCAGGCATCGTGGTGAGTGTAACGCGAAGTCTGCAGGTCGGGTCTCAGCAAGCGCGGCAAGGCTCGCTAGACACCGCTAACGTCTCGCCCCATGCGTGTGGTGGACCTCGACCGAGATATGAGCGACGTGATTCCGACTGGGATGTCGCCCGATAGTGAATTTCTGTTTGCCCGGATGACCGAGGCGACACTGGACGCGACCTGTGCTGACCCGGGGCGATTGATATTGGATGTCGCGAGCGGCGTGGGGCAGGACTCGGTGCAGCTTGCTCGGGGGGGCGCGAGGGTCGTCGGCGCGGAGCCCTCGGCGAGAATGACGGCGATG
>DGPZ01000172.1 GCA_002390675.1 Deltaproteobacteria bacterium UBA4427 | reverse complement strand
TTGCCGATCCGGCTTCAATGGGCGGGGCTTCCGACTCTGCAGTGGCAGAAGGATCACGGGATCCAGAAGCCGCTGCTCAAGATGCACGAACGTTATGCGAGAGAGGAACGCGAATTCTATACCGGCTACGCGCATGTGCCGATCACGACAGTCGTAAGCTTCGATCAGTCACTCCTCTTCGCGCAATCGAATGATTACGTCTGGCACGAAGTCGTGACCGCCGAAGGCACCGAGGCGAAATTCGAATTGCTGCGAGATCCCGAATGGCGCGCACGCGCGCGACATTCCTGGGATGAGCTGGCCCTGCCGACTTCGCCCTTTCGAAATGCCCGTCTGCTCCGTCTCGATCAATCTCAGAATGGCACTGGACCGATTGACCTGACGCTTGGCGACTACGCCGACTCCCTCAGCCTGCACCCCTCGGATGCCTTCGCCGAATGGTTGCTCGCCAACGGAATGGACTCGACAGCTACGGCACCAGACTGGGATCGGGATCTCGAGATGATCAACCGCCTTCTCACAGATCCCTACACCGTCGGCAATATCAGCGACGCGGGCGCACACGGACAGATGTTCTGTGGTGCCGGCGACAATATCATGCTCTTCACGGAGTTCGTGCGTGACAACGGCGTTATCAGTATCGAGGAGGCGGTCCACATCCAAACCGCCAAGCTTGCTGAATTCTTTGGCTTCGCCGATCGGGGTCGTGTCGCCGCAGGCATGCGCGCGGACATCACCGTGTTTGCTCTCGATGAGATCGAGCGGCGACCGAAGAGAAAGGTCTACGACGTTCCCGACGGCAAGGGCGGCGCGACTTGGCGCTGGACCCGAGACGCGGCCCCCATGCGGCTGACGCTGGTCGATGGCGTCGCAACATTTGAAGACGGCAAGGCGACCGGCGCCCGGCCGGGGACCCCGATCTCGCCGACGATCGCGTCATCGTAAGGCGATTCGTTTTCAAGGAGGTTTGATGGCGGGCAACGACATCCATGAAGATCGTTGGGAAATTCAACAGCTCCTGTGTCGCTGGTGCGCGTTGGTCGATGCGCACCGCTGGAATGATATGGGGGAGGTCTTTACCGACGACGTGGTTGGGGTCTACAACGGAAAGGAAGTGCCGGGGCTGCAGACTCTGATTGATTCGGGGAATGCGAATATGACCCGTGACACGATCGCACGAACGCAGCACAACGTGCTGAACTTCCGGATCGACGTTGAGGGTGCGCAGGGTGCCGACCGCGCTCACTGCATCACCAACTACTACGCGGTGCATCTCGGCGCGGGCAAATTTGCTGGCGAACTGTATTCGATGTGGGGAGAATACGATGACCACCTACGGCGGACGACTGCCGGCTGGCGGATCGAGCGAAGGGACTACACGACCTTTATGGTCGAAGGCGATGACCGGATGACCTTCGGGGGCGAAGAGCCTGATTGGGAAAAGAAGTATCGCTCTTAAGCTCGAGGCCTTTCGCGCGAGTATGACCAGAACGAATCCCGTCGGTGTTAGTCGAGAGTCGGCCCGAGCGTCTGCGTTCGGGCTCAAAAGACTGCGTTCGAAGCCCGCCAAACGCGCTGATCCAACCGCGATCGTCCAGCTCATCCGCCCAGCCGATCGACATTCCCTACCTTTGCGGTTTCAAAAGCTCGATGATTCGGCAGATTGCCCGAGGCTCTCGCGGGCGTCGGATCAGCTCGAGCCTCAGAAGACTGCCGCTCCCCATCTGAACTCTCGAGTTGTTCGATCCGTAGACGGGCGTAGGTTATTGCGATCCGGTCGGATTCATCATCGCAGGCGATGGGAGCCTTGAGCGCGTCGAAGGGGATGTTCCGCTGCCTCAAAAGCGCAGGGGGAGTGTCTCGAGCCCTCGCAGAAAGAGGCTGTCCCGATAGGCGTGAGGGTGTTCCTCGTCTACGCGAAGCTCGGGCAGTCTTCGCAAGAGCGTCTCCAGGGCCGTGCATAGCTCCATGCGCGCAAGGGAAGCCCCGAGGCAGGTGTGCCGGCCGAGGCCAAAGCTCACGTGCGGATTGGGTGTCCGTTGGATGTCGAGACGGTCCGGTTCAGAGAAGCGAGCCGGGTCGCGGTTCGCTCCGCCGTTGAAGAGCACACAGACTTCGTCGGGGCCGATTTCAGTCCCCCCGAGTTCGAAGGCCACGTCTGAGACGCGCTGACTGATCTGGACCGAGGTGTCGAAGCGCAGCAATTCCTCGACCGCGGTCGGGATCGCCTGGGGATGGCTTTTCAGGTATTCGAATTGCTCTGGGTGTTGGAGGAGGGCGAGCGTCCCCATGCCGAGGAGGTCCTGCGTCGTCCCGTGGCCTGCCTGGAGAAGGATATAACAGCTGCCGACCAAATCTTCGTCGGATAAACGAGAGCCGTCTTCGTCTTCGGCGTCGATCAACGCGGTCATCAGGTCGAAACGAGGTCGTTTGCGATGGTCTTCGATCAGCTTCATGAAATAGTTCGTGTAGCCGAGAGTCGCCTCCTCACCTCGCCGGACGACTTCTTCGTTGATGCCGCCAATCTCGCCTCTTCGGCTCGAATCCTGAGCCCAGTCGTAGAATTGGGGGAGATCCTCCGTAGGCACTCCGAGCATCTCGCAGATGACGACCATCGGGAGACGGAACGCGAAGTCGTGCACGAAATCCATGTGACCGGTGGGCTGGACACGGTCGATCAGTCCGTCGAGGACCCCCTGTATTCGATCCTGGCGGAGGTCGACCGAGCGCGGTGTGAAGGCCCTCGAGATCAGGCGACGGACCCGGTCATGTTTGTCCGGTGGCAGGAAGAGGAGCGTGTTGCGCTGCATGTCAACGAAATGGCGACCCTTGGGGCCGACGTCGAAGACCTCGGCCCCGCGTGCGTCGCTGCGCACGTCGGGGTGCTTGAGTGCGAGGCGAATATCCGCGTGCCGGGTCAGGACCCAGGCGGGTCGACCGGTCGCTTGGTCGGTCCGAAGGATTGGCGCCGTCTCGCGTAGGCGGTGCAGGTAGGGGTAGAGCGTTCCGCGGCGTGCGGGGTCGAGGATGATCCGGAGGATCTCCTGGGGGTCATCGAGTGCTGCCGCGATCGACTGGTCGTGCTCAACTACTTGCTGGTTCGATGTTCTCATCGCATGGTGATCTCCGAGTCGCTCCTCACGAATCGTCTCCGACCCGCTGGGCGGGGTCAACTACTGGATTTCCGGAGGTCGGGCCGGATGGCTGTTCAAGCCAACCCTCTGAGCTAAGAACCGCGATTCCCGTCGCATGCGGGAGCGATGGACCAGAAGCCGGCCGCCACCGAAACACGACCGGCACGCCGCGGCCTCGCGTGCCCGCGACTCGAATCTCGCGCAGCTACAGCTCGGCCTACTCTTCGGGAAGGGGCTCGTTCCTGGGCAGAAAACGCAGCTTGTTTTGCCGATTCTCACCCGCCCGGCGTCAATCTCCCGGTGTGTTCGAATAAGAGGCGTGCACACGGCAGGGCTGGGCGCGCTGGGCGGGGCACGGGGGCAGCGGCGTGGGGACCGTGGCCGCGGGGATCAGCGGGAGTGCGATGCTCGAGGGGTAGGCCAGGGAATGCGCGACCTGATGTTCGACGGGATCGTCGGTATCGAATTCGAGCAGGATGAACTCCCAGAGTTCGCGGCTGTCGCCCGGCGTGCCGATTTCGAGCCGGACCCGCGAGCCCGCCCTGAAGACCTGAGCGAAGGGCATGATCTCCACGCGCACGAGTTCATACTCATCCCCAGGCAGGGGCGCGGCGTCGGCCTCCAGGTGGGTCTTCACCGGCCGAAGGGGCGTGGCTTCGGGGGCGAGGGCGCGTTGGCTCGCGCGTAGCCATCCTGCCTGGACGTAGCTCTCGTTGCCGTCGGGACGGACCTCGCTGATCAAGACCTCGAGATCCGCGTCAACGGCGTTGGATTTCAGCCAGAGGTCGACGCTACCGCTTCCGACGAATACGTGATCTTCGGTGAGGGGGGCGCTTTCGAAGACGAGGGCCTTCCCCGCGGCGGGCTGGGCCCAGCCACTGGCCGACGGGAGTAGGTCCAGCTCGCAGGGCGGGTTGTTCACGGGGGCGGTGTCCGCGCCGCAGGGTTCGACGAGCCAGTTCTGGAAGAGCGGTGGCTGGCCCTCAAAAGTGCGCACTCCCTCTTCGGGGTCGTATTCGAATTTCGATGCCGACTCGCTCTGTGTCGTAGAGGCGACTTCGCGGAGGCTGCCGTCTTCGTGTAGATAGAGGCGCCAGAGTTCCGTCTCGGGGGGTGGCCAGGCCGAGAAGGTCATGGAGAAGCCGTCGGTCGGCATGCCGAGCCGGGACGGGGTGTTGCCCCGCTCGAAGATGACCTCGACCCGCGGTTGTGCCTCGTAGGCGGTCCGCGCATCGTCGAGCGTCGGGTAGGCCGTGCGGTTGCTGAAGGGGATTGGAACGGCCGAGAGACTCTGGCCGAAGGCCTCTTCGAACAGGAGCGGAGCCAGGAAGCTGTAGTTGGAGGGTGTGATCGGCGCCCGTTCGGCGACGTAGATGTCGAGAAACGCCTTCCATTCGGCGACGGTCTCGGGGCTGTAGCCGTCGGCGTGGAGGCCATTGAAGAGGATGAATCGTTGAACCGGGGCCGCGTCAAAATCGTCGAGTAGGGTCGCGAAGTGGGGGCCCGTCTGTTCGTCTTGCCAGGAGCCCGTCAAGAAGACCGGGACGTCGATCTTGTCCACGAAGAGCGACGGGTTCAGCGCGTCGGCGATCTCGGGCTCGTAATATTCGTTGTCGGCGCGCACGAGGGGATCCACGGCCTGGCCGTGGAGCTGCTGGTTGTCGGCGCAGGTCGTGACGCCCTCCGCCGCCTCGACCGCGACCTGATCGAGCTCCCATCCCTGTCCGTAGGGCGCCGCTTGATTAAAAACGGTCTCGGCCCAATTGAGCGCGAACCCGTCGTTGAAGATGCCGCCGGGGGCGAGTGTCGATGCCGTCGTGTTGGCGATGACCGAGAGCGGGGTGATTGCTGCGAGTCCGGGGGGCTGGGTCTGCGCCGTGAAGAGCTGGCTGATGCCCGGGTAGGAGAGGCCAGTCATGCCGACGTGGTTGTGGAGCACCCAATCCTGGTTTGCGACGGCTTCGATGACGTCGTAGCCATCGAGTACTTGGAGGGGCTCGAAGAAGTCGTAGGCGCCGCCGGAACAGCCGGTGCCTCGCATGTTGACGCCCACGGTTGCGAAGCCGAACAGACCACCGATCACGCCCGCAGGATGGTTTGGCGCATCGCAGAGGGTCGGAATGGAGCTGCAGTAAAGGAGCTCGAAAAAGAAGCCGAGTCCGAGCGACTCGCCTGGTTTCGACGGCGCATAGCCGGAATAGCTCACGAGGGTCGGGTAGGGGCCGGGGCCCGCTGGAAAGGTCACGTAGGCGGAGAGGGTCGTGCCGTCGCGCATCGTGATGTAGTTGAGACCGGCGACTAGGGTCTGGTCGCTGTAAAAGCTTGGGTCGGGGAGGCTCTCCTCGGGGCTCATGACGGCGACGTCCGCGCTGGCGACCCCCGCTGCGCGGTCGATCACGCGATAGAGGTTGAGCGCCGGGTCGAGCGCCCGCGCCACATAGGCACCCTGGGCGTCCACCGTTCCGCTGTCGATCAGGTCTCCCTGGTCGTCGCGCACCTCGAGCTCGCTGTCGACGGTCGCGCCCGTGACGTGGAGCTGTTCGACGCTCTCGCGTACGTCGAAGCCCGCCAGCGCGAAGACGTCGACGGACGCGCTCTGCTGGGTCAGGAAGGGGCTAGAGACCACGACGCGATAGCCGCGCCCGGGGGCCACAGTGGCCGACCAGTTTCCCGAGGCGTCGGTGGTTCCACTCGTGACCCGATTGCCTCCGGCGTCTTCGACCCATGCCTCCGTGTTCGCCGCGGCACCCACGACCTCGAGTGCTCTGACCCCCTCGACGACGTGGAAGGGGGCCGAGTTTGAGCCGTTGCCCGAGCCACAGGCGGCGATCGCGAACAGCGCCAGGCAATAGAGCGCGGCGCGGAGCCCGGCTCGGTGGAGGGGTAAGGAGAAGGCGAGCGACTCAGGATCGACGGCGGGAATGCGGATGGGGATTCTCCTAGTAGGTGGGGAATATAGCCTCAATTAGGCGCGTGGTTTCTTATACCTAGCATCCAGCTTCCATGCGT
>DGPZ01000018.1 GCA_002390675.1 Deltaproteobacteria bacterium UBA4427 | reverse complement strand
AAAAGCAATAAAAAGGCGAAAGTGCACGCGAGAATCGCTGAACGGAGCAGGAGATCGACGGAGCGGGCTGGAGTCCATCTCGACCTCGATTGTCGTCGTCGCGAAGGAAGTCGAGAAACACTCAAATTGATGCGCATTTCGAGGCCAGATTGGCTCGACTCGGCGCGAGCAGGATGGTATTCAAAGCCCGGGCCCGTAGCTCAGTTGGTAGAGCAGAGGACTTTTAATCCTACGGTCCGGGGTTCGAGTCCCCGCGGGCTCACCGAAAAATGCATGTAAACCAAGCGCTTACCGACTCCTTATCCGGCAGGAGGAGAGGCATTTTTGGCCTCGGGACTTCTTGGGAACTTTGTCGATCGAATCGGATCGCTGGTTCGGAATCGTCGAGAGCGGATATTTCTCGTGACTCGATCGATTCTTTGGCGTCGCCCGAGTGATCCAACTGAATCCAGGTGGCTCTTCCCGATCAGTCCTGGTCTCCGGTTTTGCCGCCCATGCCACAATTCGGTCATTGATCGCCGCACGTTCCGAATTTTGAGCTGGGTGGGTGACACACTGAGACAGGTACGGTCCGTTTCCGTTTGGCTCCTCTCGCGGAGAACACCATGCTAGGTGCACCCGCAGAGTGGCCCGTACACTGCGCGGTCATCCGTGCGCACTTCGATGGTGCCGGTGCCGAGCATCACCTTCCCGAGGTACGATTGGCAACCTTTTGGAGCGAAGCGGGCTGATGGGCAACGATTTTAGGCTGATGTGCGTTGGCGACATTCATCTGGGGAGGCGTCCCAGCCGCCTCTCCGACCGCGTCGATGATCTAGGTATTGGTATCCACGAACTTACGCCTGCGGCTGCGTGGCAAACCGCAGTCGAGTGGGCGTTGGCAAACGATATCGATGCAGTCGCGCTCGCCGGTGATGTGGTGGAACGGCTCGAAGATCGGTTCGAGGCCTACGGTCATCTTGAGCGCGGTGTACGTCGTCTTGTCGACGCTGGAATCTCTGTCGTCGGCGTCGCTGGTAACCACGACGTTCTTGCGCTGCCACGGCTCGCCGACCAGTTGCCCGAGTTCAAACTGATCGGCCGCGGGGCGAAGTGGGAGCACGTCGAGATCGAGGCCGCTTCGGGTGCAAAGCTGTGCGTCTTAGGCTGGTCCTTCCACGAAAAACAGGAGCGTCGTAACCCACTTGATGAGGTTCCGAGGGATCGCGATTCCAGTATTCCAACTGTTGGCCTGCTGCACTGCGACCTTGATAAGACGAGCGGCCCCTATGCACCTGTGCCACGTCGTTCATTCGAAGATGCGCCAGGCACCGCCTGGCTACTCGGACATGTGCATTCGCCGTCGGACTTGAGCGGCCCGCGACCGGTGGGCTACCTCGGATCTCTTGTTGGTCTCGACGCCGGCGAAGCTGGGCTGCGCGGACCCTGGCTCGCGCGAATTTCTGAAGATGGGCAGGTTGTCCTCGAGCATGTACCGCTAGCTCCGCTCCGCTGGGAAGCCGAGTCCGTCTCCGTCGACGAGATAGGAGACATGCCGTCGGACGACATAGAAGACGCGCTTTCCGCGCTCCTGATCGCCGGCATGGAGACCATTCACCAGCGCATCGAAATGTCACTCGGCGTCACGCGCCTTGTAGGATGCCGCCTGAATTTGATAGGCCGTTCTGCGAGCCATAGAAAACTTAGGCAAGCTGCCGAGAGCGAAGGCATCGGCAAGCTCACGCGCACTTTCGGCTCCGTTGTGTATTTCGTTGAAAAGATCATCGACGAGGCAGCACCGGCATTCGATCTGGCGCGGTTGGCCGAAACGAAAGATATTCCAGGGCTGCTTGCGCACCGCGTACTTGCGCTGCAGAGCGGTGGACCAGAGTGCGCTCAACTGGTAGCGGAAGCGCGCGGGACACTTGAGGACGCGAGCAGGTTTTCTGCTGGCGCGGTCGACGACGACGACGACGATGATGCCTTGGTGTCGCCTGATGAGCGCACGCGGAAGCTCTTGCTCAGCGCCGGTATGCAGGCCCTCGAAGAACTGCTTGCTCAACGCGGGGACGGGGGCACGACGTGAAGCTTGAACGCATACGACTGAAGCGTGTTCCGGGCATCGATCCCGAGTTCACGATCGAGGAGTTGTCGCCGGGGATTAACATCGTGATCGGGCCGAACGGCTCGGGCAAGACGTCGTTTAGAAATGCAGTGGCGGCCACACTGTGGCCGAGCGCGCATCCTTCAAAGAGCCTCGAAATTCGGTCCGTCTGGAAAGACGGCGAGCGGCATATTGAAGCAAGCCGGGATGGAGGCGGTGTCAATTGGGTCGTTGATGACAGCAACGCCGAGGCTCCGGCTCTGCCCCCCGCGCATCTAGAGCAGTGCTACACGCTGGGCGTCAGCGACCTTCTGCTCAGCGACAACTCTGCCGATCAAGCCATCGCCAGAGAAATCCGAGTGGCCATGTCAGGCGGCTACGACTTGAGCGAGGTGAGCAAGAAGCACTTCGAGCTCAATTCACGCTTTGGCAACAGCGAGCGCAAGGCCTTCAAATCCGCGCAGGACGCATACAAGCGCGTATGCCGAGATCAGCGAGAGCTTGCTGCTGCTGAGCAGAGACTTGTAGACCTTCGCGCCGACGCAGAAGCGGCCAAAGTGGCGGAGCGACTCATCCCGAAGATTGACGACGCGCTGAAGCTTGCGGGTCTGCGCCGCGGATTGAGCTTAGTCGGCGAATCACTCGATCGGCTTCCGGCAGAGGTTGCGCGGGTATCCGCTACAGACGGTGAGCGGATAGATCAACTCACGGAGAATGGCAGAGGATTCGCGGAGAAGGTTAAGGAGTTCGAGGGACGGATCGAAGAACACCGAGCCACCATCGCCGAATCAGGGCTGGACGACCAGTTGCTTAGTCGGAGTGATCTCGAGGCCGCCTCGACGCGTCTTGCGAAGCTGTCGGGAATATGGGATTCGCTCTCAGGTGCGCGGACTAGGCGGAACGCAGCGGCTGCGACGGTAGAGAGTACGAAGAGGGCGTTGGCCGGCGGCGTGGCACTCGACGCGGTACCCGATGTCTCAGCAGAGGCTCTCGGGCTAACAGAAAAGCTCCTGCGTAAACGCGAAAGTGAGCGCGCAACGCGGGTGGCGCTCGAGCAAGAGATCGCGGCGCTTCAGGGCCGCAAGACGACTGATGACGCTAGGCAGCTAGAGGCTGGTGCGGGCACGCTTCGCGATTGGCTGGCTGCGCCAGTTGCCGCGGGAGACGCGGTCCCAGCATGGATGGTTGTTACGGCCTTTGTGATCGGGCTTTTGGGTTTCGCACTGTCGGCATTGCATCATCCCTACTGGCTCTTGCTCGCGGGTGCCTGCATGGGGATCGTTGTGGGCCTGTTCGCCTTGCCGCGCGGTTCCCGAGACGGAAGTGATGAACGCCATCGTTATTCCCAGCGTTTCGGCGAACTGAAACTCGGTCGTCCCGAAGATTGGTCGCCCGAACACGTGCGAACGTTGTTGCGTGAACTTGACGGCCGACTCAGTAACGCGTTGTTAGGTGACGCCGCCGAAGCCCGACTAGAGCTGCTCGCCGCACAGCTCAGAGAACATGAAACTTCGGAGAGTGTTACCGACGGTGAGCGCGAGACGCTGTTGGCCGAAATCGGAATCGAACTCGAAGATGACTTGGCGCTACATGAGATCGCGGCGAGGTGTCGCCAGCATCTGGTTGCGACCGCAGCGCTTGATAGTGAGAAGGCGGAGGTCGAGCATCTTGAGGGCGAACTCGATGGCCCGCGTGAGGCGATTGACAGTTTGCTGAGCGCCCATGGCTACGACGCCGCGGCAGACAACGCGGAGCGAGCCGCTCAACTCAAAGCGCTTGAGCACAGGCTCGATAGCTATACCACCGCCGTCGAACAGCTCACGACGGCGAAATCGGATCTGGATAGCGAGCAGGCGCGGCTGGCGACACTCGATGAACAGATCGAAGCGTTCTACGAAGAGCGAGGCCTGGCCGCCGGAAACCGTCGTCAGCTCGATGCCCTGCTCGAAGAGCTGCCGGCGTACACCACGCTCAAAAAAGAGCAAGAAGGCGATCAGCGACTCCTTAGCGAGCTGGAGTCTAGGCTCGAGGAGCACGCCGAGCTCGTTGCGCTCGGCGAAGATCAGCTGAACCAGCGCCGTGATGCCGCGACGGCGAAGAGCAGCGCGCTGAGCGAAGTCGATCAAGAAATCGGTGCGATCGAGCAGCGCGTCAAAAGCGCAATTGAAGGAAGCGACGTTGAGTCCGCGCTCGCCGAAGTGGCGATACAGCGCGGCGTCTTGCTCGAAGCGGGCGAGAAGGCCGAGCTGGCGGCGGCCGGAAGCTTTCTGCTCGGGCGGGTCGACGAGGACCACGAAAGGGCGAGCCGGCCGGTCGTTCTCGAACGTGCGATGCAGTACTTCGCAGCGTTCACGCATAATGCCTTCGAACTGATACTTGGCGACGGCGACGACGGTGGATTCCGCGCGCGCAGTACTACGATGCGGGACCTTCTCGAACTTGCGCAGCTCTCCGAGGGCACTCGAATTCAATTGCTACTCGCTGTGAGGTTGGCCTTTGCGACGAGTGCCGAACGTGGGCCGAGCATCCCGTTGATACTCGACGAGGCGTTGAGTACCTCTGACCCCGAACGATTCCTGGCGGTGGCCGAAGCCTTGGCCGTGCTCGCTGCCGATGGACGACAGATCTTCTACTTGACCTCGAACCCGGCTGACGTCGCCGCTTGGATTGCCGCGGCCCGGTCAGATACCGCAATGGTGCCGGCCGTCATCGATATCGGGCGCATCCGATGGGATCAGGCGGCGGTCAAGAGCATCGATGAGCTGAAACTTCCCCGACGCGCAACCGTCCCGAAACCCGAAGGCATGACGCCCGAACAATATGGCGTGGCACTCGGAGTCGCGCCGGCTCGGATTCACGCGCCGATCGAAGCGCTGCATCTGTTCCACCTGTTGCGAGACGATCTTTCATTGCTCCACGAGCTCCTTGCGAAGTACAAAATAGATACGGTCGGCAAGTGGATCTCGTTCTCAAAGTTGGGTAGGGCGGAGAAGTTGTTGACGCCACAAGCGTGCAAGCGCCTCGACGCCTTGTGCGATGGCGGACGCGAAATACAACGCGCCGTGTCGGTAGGCTGGGGCAAGCCTGTTGACTCACAAGCACTAGAGGAGAGCGGGGCGGTGACCGGCAAGTTCATGCCGGTGCTCCAAGAGTTGATTGGCGTGGTTGGGGGCGAGGCGGAAACGATGCTCGGAATCATTGACGACCCGACCGACGATCGGGTCAAGTCGTTCCGGAAAAAGAACAGAGCGGATCTCTTCGTGTTCTTTGAAGAGCGCGGCCACATTGATTCGAGGCCGCGGCTCGGTATCTCCGACGTTTATGCGCGCACTCTTGCAGGCATGGAGGCGGCGGTTGATGAGGGAGTCGTTGCGAAGGATGACTGCTTGGCGTTGGTGGATGGATTGGTTGGGGCCTTCAAAGCGTAGGGAAGTCCGAAGGTTCCGATTGCGTAGCGGCGGGTCCGTCCGTCCCGGCCGTATTGGATGACGAAGGTCTTTCGGCCAGTGGGAAAGATCCGAAGTCCAAATCGACGAGGGTCGGTACACCACACGAAGATCTCGCGGCTGGGATCCGGCTTCAGCTTGTCGATCCGGGTCTTTGTCAGTCGGGGCATCGGATTCCTGTTGGCCTGTGTTCGGAACGCATTAGGAACGCTATCGCGATGCACCTCAGAGTAATCACAGGTCATGATGTTCTCCGTAAGTGCCAGTAAATAAGGCCTTTTGTGTATTCAGCAGTAGTCCAGCGAAACCGGCATAAGGCTCAAAAGGAGACTTTTAATCTCACGGTCCGGGGTTCGAGTCCCCGCTGGCTCACCGTTTCTCTCCTCTTTCTCTTGAAAAAGTTGCCGCTCTTTCCACCGATCGACCGACCGAGAGTTCCTGAGAGGCTACCTCCCATTATGCTTAGGGATCTATGACTCAACTTGAATCGATCAGCGCACTCACACTCGTCGTCGCCGACATGCCTCGCTCCGTCCGCTTCTATGAAGCACTCGGATTCGAGCGTCTATACGGCGGCGAAGATGCTGACTTCACGAGCTACCGCGTGGGCAGCGGCGGATACCTCAACCTTGACGCACGTGACGCATCGATCGATGTTGCAGGTTGGGGGCGCGCAATCTTCTACGTCGCTGATGTCGACGAGATGCATTCGATCGTACTGAAGGCTGGTTTTACGCCAGAATTCTCGCCGCGCGATGCGCCTTGGGGCGAGCGGTATTTTCATTTACGCGACCCCGACAGTCACGAACTGAGCTTCGCTCGACCGCTAGTGTAGAGCGGGACCTAACGGGCTCGTGGTGTGCATGTTATTTTTCTTCGGTCTCAACAAGCACCTTCATGCAGCGCTTTGGGTCGGACCTGAACCTAACGCCGAACTTCCATGCGCTCCTGCTCGAGGGCGTCTACCAGGGGACGGCCCACGATTGGAGGCGATTGGAGCGGCTCTGCCTATATGTGGCATGTCCGCCCCTCTCATTCGCTGACGACCTCGTCGAATCGGACTCCGCCTTTGGCGAGATCGAAGCTCAGGTGCTCGGACATTTGACCGATTTGATCGACGAGCACGATACGGTCCGCGAAGTGCCACTCGCCCTCAACCCTCTCGAAGCGGTCTTCGTAGCGACCGCCGACGATGGCTTGGAATGGGAGCTTCGGTGTGGCTTGGAGCACAACGTAATAGGAGCGGGCGGTCGCTGTATTGTGGACCTCTTCTATCTCGATTCGGACGTTCGTCGAGAGGTGTCGGGTCCGCAGCGTTCCGTCCTCGTGAACGCGATTAGTCGCAGCATAGAAGCGTCCGACGGCGGCTCCGCTCATGCCCTGTTCACTATCTTCGGCGGAGGTCGAGCGTATCGAGCCGTGCGCGAAGAGTTCTGAGAGGCCGTCGAAATCTGCCTGGTCGACGCACTCGGCGTAACGAAACATGAGGTTGGTGATTGCGTGGTGACTCTCCCAGGTACCTGCAGCCATCGTATTTTCCTTATTTGTAAATTCGTTAAAACTGTACACTGCGTGGCATGGAGAAGCTGATCTATCTTTTTGGAGAAACCGAGGCTGGTACGGTTCCGGAGGGCCAATCGCTCCTCAGGGAAAAGCTTTTTGACGCGGTCCCCGCGCTCGTGTCGAGCGGAGCCACCGGCCTCACAGTCTCAGTGGCTGATGTGGACGATCCGGACCTCGCCTCCGTCGCCCAGTTTAACAACACGGGGTTACTCGATGGGCAGATCTCCTTTTGGGTAGATCACGTGGATGGACGGCTAGGGATTGAGTCGATCCTCGAGGGCCTGGCATCTCGAATGGCCGGCTACCTCGTGACCGAGTCCATTCTACGTGACTATGCCTCGCGTGATTGGGCTCCAGGGGCGGCGAGTCCTGGAATCGCGATTTTTACGACTTTCCCCCGACCGGCTTCGCTTGACCCCGAGACTTTCTATGCCCGTTGGCAGGGCTCGCATGGTCCACTGTCCCTCGAACTCCACCCACTCACGCGATATGTCCGGAATGCGGTCTTTCGGCCGCTGACGGAGGGAGCGCCGATGCTGGACGCCATCGTGAGTGAATCGGTTGCATCATGCGCTGTCGCATCAGATGTCGAGCAGTTCTACAGTGGACGTGATAATCAAAAACGCATCGTCAAGGATCTTCTCTCATTTGCGGAGATCAAAACGATGAGCAGCGTAGTTATGCGCGAGTACATCTTGGAGGTATAGACGTGTCTTCTTCGTCAGAGCCCGTGGTCCAGCTGGGACCTATTAGTCATGTCGGCATAGTCGTGGAAGACTGTGTGGAGGCAGCAGCTTATTGGGAGCGCGTCTTCGGGATCGGACCGTTCTCGATCGACGTTTATGAGCTGAACGCGTCAACCCACTTCAAGTTCAAGGGCGAGCCCGCTGAGGCTCGCATGAAGGCCGCGATCGCCTACTCGGGGAAAGTTTTTGTTGAGCTCGTGGAGGTCATGGAGGGAGAGTCGCCGCACACAGAGTTCCTGAGCGAGCACGGCGAGGGCCTCCAACATGTGGCTTTCTCGGTGCGCGATATCCGAAAGGTCGTAGCGGACCTAGAGCCCGAAGGAATGAAGCCGATTCTCGACTATCAGTTTGAGGTGGAGCAAGGAGGAAAGCGCTTTCTCGTTCAGGAGGTCTACTTGAACTCAGCTGAATTCGTCGGCGGTTCTACAATCCAGCTGATCGAGTTCACGCCGCTTTAGCCGTTAATCGCCGCTACAACGCTGTTGTGTCGCGCGCTCTGCGAGAAAGGCTCGGGTGCGCTCTGCGCAGTCCGGATCCGCCGCGCCTGAGACGAGGATGGGGTTGAGGTCGGTGGCGCCGCTTGATTCTAGAGAGACTAAACCCGCTTCGACGGTTTTCTCGTCGCCCAGAATTGCGAGCTGACTCACTCGCTCAAGACCCTGCGCAGCCATCGTTCTTTGATAGGGTGGAAGCGCCATCGAAGGTGCGGTGTATTGGTCGATCAGTGCCTCGATAGCTGTACCAGCGTGCGTGACCGCAACGGGTACGCTCGCGACGATCCGCGCGGAATCCGCTAATCGAGGTCGCACGTGAGCGTCTACGAAGCCGGCTCCCGCGAAGACCAGACTAACGCCGTCGGCTAGTTCATTGGCTAGCTCGATCATCTTAGGGCCTAGAGCGGCAAGGATGACGGGCGGAGGCTCGACGCCTGTGATTGGAACGTCGACCTTCACGCGCTCGAACTCGCCTGCGTATTTCACGTATTCGCCTCGAAGGAGGGGGCGGAGGATTTCGAGGGCTTCCCGGGTTCGTCCGAGTGGACGGTCCGCGGGCAATCCAAGCTTGCGATCTAATATCGCCTCATGACCGCTCCCGACTCCGAGGCAGAGCCGATTGCCGGAAGCCAATTGGGTCGTAAGTGCCTGCTGGGCGAGAGTGGTGACGTGCCGGGAGGGTAAGGGGACGACCGAGGTTCCTAGCTCTATGCGTTTGGTGCGTAGACCGGCGAGTGCAAATAGGGTTAGGATATCGTGTTCGAAGACTTGCCCGATCCAGATGCTGTCGAAGCCCTCCGCCTCAGCCCGAGTGAAGTCCGCTAGTAAGGCTTCGATATCGTTCTTGCCACGTGGGTCAAATTGGAGGCCGATTTGCATCATGGACGATTAGTCTACCCTTGCGAGTGGGTTTGCCGCGGGACAAACCAATATTGAGAGGAAGTCGAGGAAGATGGGACGTTGGAGCAAAGAAGAGATTGAGAGTGCTTTTAAGCGGTATCAGATCCAGGGCCGCGATGCCGCGCGGTCGGGAGATTGGCACCGATGGGGCGAGATGTTCACTGAGGACGTGACTTACGTCGAGCAGGAAGTCGGCCAGTGGGGCGGCCGTGCCGCTGCGGTGCGCGAGATGGCGGCCCTGATGCATCAGAACGAGGGCACGCCATGGGTCTGGGTTAACCAATATCCGGTGAAATCCTACGTCGTCGATGAAGAGCGTGGATGGGTCTGGTCACAGATATGGAACCGAATGGAGGATCCGGGCAACGGAGTTGTGCTCCAGGAAAACTGCTTGACCATGCTCCGCTACGACGGAGCTGGGCTCTTCAATTATGAAGAGGATCTCTACAACCCACACGCTTATGTCGAAATGGTTAAGGAGTGGGTCAAGCTTAACGCGGAGTGCAAAGAGGGCGAGCTCGACGAGACAACTCGAGCGGCGCGCGCAGAGGCAGCACATAGCTTCGCAGACGTTAAGACCTTCGATCCGGCGCCGCCTCCATCATCGGTTTCTGGCGATCATGCCGAAGCCCGACGTGGCCGCAGGCCGCGGGGTCGCTTCCCCAAGGAGGAGATAGAGGCCGCCTTTGACCATTTCCGCGGACAGCTGGCGCTCTCAGGGAAGACTCGCGACTGGAGCCATCTCGGGGCTGCTATTACGAAGGACGCGACGTGGGTGGACTGTCGCCTTGGGAAGATTGGCAAACGGGAGGGTATCGTCCGCCGAGTAGAAGGCTTGCTGCATCGTGTCGAGGATGAAGCGCCTTGGGTTCAGTTGTGTCGCTTCCCGGTTGCGGAGTTCGTGATCGACGAGGCGGCGGAGAGCGTATGGACGTTCCTATGGGCTCGATTTAACGACGTGGGCGATGGAATTCGGCACGAGGCCAAGGTCTTTGCCGAGTTGACCTACGGAGGCGATGGTCTCTTCAAAGTCATCGAGACGCTTTATAACCCTAATCATTTCGATCGGGCTCTTAAGTCCTACAAAGAAGGAAGAGTGGTCTACGAAGAGCGCCGTGAGCGCCGCGCCCAGCGGCTAGCCGAACGTGAAGCCAAGGCGCGTTCCATGACGCCAGACGACTGAAGTAGTGTGACTCACGAAAAGTAGTCGATATCCGCACTCCATGACGGGTCGTAATCCAAACATCGGGTCAGAGCCCGTGTGGAGTCGGCTGACAGGAAGTATTCGATCGATCACCACAGGTGACTTTGTGGAGCCGCTATGAAGCACGGAAGAATTAGCCAGACTGCGCTCAAAGTTGGGCACAGCCTTGTCGCATTGAGCGCTAAGGACGACTGGTCTCCGCGACTGCCTGAGTGACTCGTAGAACTAACATAGCGTTTACTGATCGCCTCTAAAGGGTTCGGTATGATCCAGGAAAAGGCCTAGTACCTCCCCGGCGAGCGGCTCTCCGCAACAGAACATTACCGGCTTGCGCTAGTCTATTCGATGGAACCGCGGGAGAGCACATGGTCAAGCATGCCGTCATCATAGACCGCCGTACCTTCGTGCGCGGCACCGGCGCGAGAGCTCGCTGATGCCGCGTGTACTTGTGGTCGGCGGGGGACCTGCAGGTGCGAGCCTCGCGTTTCTACTTGCGCGTCGTGGCATCGAGACCACCTTGATCGAGCGCCAGCGTGACTTCGCCCGGGAGTTCCGCGGCGAGGTTCTGATGCCGAGCGGGCTGGAGGCGATCGATCAGATGGGGCTCGCAGCCGAGTTCGAAGGCGTCGAGACCCGCGAGATGCAGAACTTCGAGCTCTATATGAACGCTAAGCGCTGCGTTTCGGTCGAGCTGCAGCCGGGCGCGGTCGACGGGCGACTGCCGGCGGCCGTTTCGCAGCCGGGGATGCTTGAGATGCTAGTCGCAGAAGCGGGCAAGCACACCTGCTTCGAGCTCGTACGCGGGGCGTCGGTGATGGGTGTCATCTGGACCGGAGGCCGCGTGTCAGGTGTTCGGGTCCGCAGCGATCGAGGTGAGCGCAGGATCAACGCAGACATAGTGATTGGAGCCGATGGCCGCGCGTCGGCCGTGCGGAAACAGACCGGCATGCATGTACGCCACGCCGAACCGCCGATGGATATCGTGTGGGGCAAGCTCCCATGTCCACCCAACTTCCGCGGTGTTCGGGGATATCTCGGACGTGGACATCTGGTCATCGCTTACCGGAGCTGGGACGATCAGCTGCAGCTCGGATGGGTGATCCTGAAGGGTACTTTCGGTGAGATTCGGGGCCGAGGTGTTGAACACTGGATCACCGAGGTTGCGAAGCTCGTCACGCCCGATCTCGCCGCGCACCTGCGCACCTACGCCTATGCGGTAGCCAAACCCTTCCTCCTCGATTCCGCGTCCGACTGCGTCGAATCGTGGAGCAAACCCGGCGCTCTCGTGATCGGCGATGCTGCTCACACCATGTCGCCTGTCGGCGGGCAGGGGCTCAACGTCGCGTTGCGCGACGCAATCGTCACCGCGAATCACCTCGTACCGCTATTGCACGCTCCCTCGCTCGACACGAAGGCGCTCGACAAAGCACTTGTGGCGATCGAGCGTGAGCGGATGGCGGAGATCGCGCCCATTCAGCGCCTTCAGGCGATACCGCCGCGCCTCGTGCTAAACCGCGCCTGGTGGGGCGAGCCGCTTCGGAATCTGCTCGGCCATTTCGTGTCCACGAGCATCGGACAGCGCATAGCCATGTCGCGCATCTCAATTTTTACCGAAGGCATGACGGATGTGACACTCGAGGTCTAGCCGCCCCCTCGCAGATTCACTGTGTAGCGATGCCCCCTTTCTCTAGTAGTGTGTGGACTCCACGGTTATTGCCTTTCGAAACGTTCGCCTAGCGCATGCGTGTCTGTTCGCGGTGACATGGCTGACCCGCGCATGCGAATTCAGATCGGTGCGAAAGAAGTTGGTCGGGGATGGCGTAGACTTCCTGTCATGAAGCGAATGATGAATAGACCGAACGCCGGGTCGCGGCGAATCATTGAATCGCCATCGCCAATCCAATCGCCGAGCCGCTTGTTACTCCGGTCCGCCACGGCTGCGAGGCGAATCTCGACACCGATTTTGTTGATGGTTCAGTTGTTGATCGCGAGTCTCGCAGGCTGCACCGCCCTCGATCGCGATGCCTCTCGAGAAGCATCCGCCGCCGCGACCGAGCCTTTAGTGCATCACTATGGGCTCGGGACTTCGCCTACTGCTATGGAGCTTGCTGCTTGGGATCGTGACGTTCGCCCTGATGGATTAGGGCTTCCATCCGGAAGCGGAACGGTTCCTCGCGGCGAGTCGCTGTACGAGAAACAATGCCAACATTGCCATGGAGCCGAAGGGCAGGGCGGACCTTTTGATCGCCTAGCAGGCCGGATCCCAGCGGATGCATTTCCTTTCATCGAGGATCCGAACGCGCCGCGGACAATTGGGAGCTACTGGCCTTATGCGACAACGATCTTTGACTATGTGCTGCGCGCCATGCCTATGGAGCGGCCCGGGTCGTTAACAAACGAAGAGGTCTATTCGCTGACGGCGTATTTGCTCTTCCTGAACGAGTTAGTTGACCGCGACGTGCTGCTCGACGCTACTTCGTTAGCCGCGATCCGGATGCCCGCTCGAGATCGCTTTACGCGTGACGATCGGGTTGGGGGAGGCGATATTCGATGAAAAGCGAATGGACACGTCGGAAGATGTTGGCGGCTTTGGCCGGATCGCCGTTTGTTGGTGGAGTCTTGGGGGGCGGCACAGCTCAGGCGGAGGAAGCAGACCCTGCGGATCCTACAAAGATGCAGGGGGGACCCACGTCGGCATTCGGTGAGCGGTCCGCGTACGAACCGATCGCGCGTCTGCCCTCTTACGGGGTGATCTCTGGGACGCCTTTGCAATCGCTGCATGGGACGATTACGCCAGCCGATCTTCATTTCGAGCGACATCATGCGGGTATTCCGGCGATCGATCCGAATCAACACTCGTTGATGGTTCATGGGCTCGTAGAGCGTCCGCTGAAGTTCTCTATGGACGACTTGATGCGCTTTCCCGCGGTGACGCGGACATGCTTCTTGGAGTGCTCGGGGAATCTGCAGATCAAGGCGGGAGAAGAGACCTCGCCACAGATGCTATGCGGGCTGACCAGTCAGAGTGAATGGACAGGCGTTGCGCTGTCCACGATCCTACGAGAGGTGGGCGCGAAGTCGACTGCTAAGTGGATCTTGGCGGAGGGCTCGGACGCGGCCAAAATGACGCGTTCGATTCCGATTGAGAAGGCGCTCGACGATGCGATCCTGGCCTACGCGCAAAATGGTGAGGCTGTTCGCCCTGCGCAGGGGTATCCGCTCCGCTTGCTGTTGCCTGGTTGGGAAGGCAACACGAACGTGAAGTGGCTGCGTCGCTTGGAATTAGGCGATCAGCCCTTTATGACGCGGGAGGAGACGTCGAAGTATACGGAGCCGGTCGCGGGAGATCAGGCACGGCAGTTCAGCTTCACTATGGATGCGCGGAGTGTGATTACGACGCCGACCTACCCGACGCATGTGAGCCGTGGATGGAATGAGATCCGTGGCCTCGCGTGGAGCGGTCGTGGACGCATAGCGCGGGTCGAAGTGAGTGTGGACGGCGGGCAGAAGTGGGAAGATGCTCGTCTCGTCGGGCCGGTCTTGGCGAAAGCCCATACGCGTTTTGCGCTGCCTTGGAATTGGGCCGGCGGGGGGGCGGAGCTGGCGAGTCGGGCGACAGACGAGACTGGCTACGTTCAG
>DGPZ01000086.1 GCA_002390675.1 Deltaproteobacteria bacterium UBA4427 | reverse complement strand
GTACTTCGTTCGCTCTGGAGTCCGTTCCTGCCCGAATCGCGCTGGCTGTCCGAACGTTCGGTCCCGGTCGGCGGCACGCAGATATACCTCGACGTGAGCGGGTCTATGAACGCGGAAATGCCGCTCATAGTGAAGCTGCTCGGTCGACTCGGGCGCTACATCCAAAGGCCTTTCTGGGCCTTCAGCGACGAGGTCGCTCCGGCCGTCATCGAAAACGGCCGCCTGGTCGCAGACACGACGGGCGGAACTAGCATGGCTTGTGTCCTCGACCATGTCGCGCGCACGCGGCCGCCGGCGGCGGTCGTCATCACAGATGGATACATCGAGCAGTTGCCGAGCGAGCTCGTGGAGTCCATTCGCTCGACGCGTCTCCACGCGATCGTCACCCGCGACGGAAGCCCTGGGCTTCTCGAACGGGCCGACATTCCCTTTACCCAACTCGGGAGGATTCCCCAATGATTAGAGTCAGTGAAGCTGTATTGCCCGGCCACCCCGACAAGTTCTGTGACCAGATCGCCGACGCGATCGTGGCCGAGAGCTATCGCGTCGACCCACGCGCCTACTGTCAGGTCGAAGTCTCCGTGTGGAGCGATCAGGTCTGGATCTCGGGTGGGGTCGCCACCCGAGAGACTTTCGAGCGACCTCTCGAAGACATCGTTCGCCAGGTGGGCCGGGAGATCGGCTATGTCCCGGGAAACGCGATCGACGCGAAGCGCTACCAGGTCACCGATACCGTGTGTCGATTCGTCCGCGACCCGCGCGAGTGGACCAATCACGTGAACGATCAGTCGGTCGTCATCGGCTGGGCCGGCTACGACGAGAAGACGGACTACCTCTCGCCGGAGCACTTTCTGGCCGATCGGTTGAGGGGTGCGCTCTTCACGAGCTGCCGCGAGGGCGAACTCGCGGGCCACGGGCCCGACGGAAAGCTGTTAGTCCGCGTCCGCGAGAATCTCGACGCGTGGCACCTAGAGAGCGTCGTCGTGTCCTTACAGCATCTGCCGGTTCTCGATGTCGTCGAACTGGTCGCGAGGGTGGGGCGGGTCCTCCATGCGTCATACGAGGCGCTGCAGGCGAGTGACGCCCGCTGGGTTGCCGATTGGGACGAAATCGAATTGCTCGTCAATCCGAACGGGCCGCTGCTCGATGGGGGCAGCAACGGGGACAACGGGCAGACGGGTCGCAAGCTCGTGATGGACTACTACGGGCCGCGGGTTCCGATCGGTGGAGGCGCGCTCTTCGGGAAGGACCTGGCCCATATCGACCGGGCGGGCGCTTACGAGACGCGGCGGATCGCGCTCGAGGTCGTGAAGGGCGGCGCGAGCGAGTGCAAGGTTGTGGCGTCCTACGCCCCGAATCTCGACGGTCCGATTGATGTGAGCTTCGAGATCGAGGGGGGAGGTCGGCCGCCGGCGACGGCAAGGGAGAGGCTCGCGCACGAAGCGATGTGGCGGGAGTGGTTGCCGGATGTCACTGCGGCGGAGCCGAAGGCTTGGGTGCCAGGGGGACGCGGGCTCAGGGGGATTGTCTAGCTAGCGGATCCGAGCACTCGGCCCGCGATCTGCCTCAGCCTCTCCACGATCCGGACCATCGCAAGCGTATCCATTCGGCAGTAGTCGAGGAGGTTCTGCCGAGCGGTTTCGAACATGAGGTCCTCGAGCCTACCTTCATACATGTCACCGAAGAGTAGGGCGGCCGACAGTCCCTCTGCGATCTCCATCTCGTCGTACGACAGTTCGGGTACCAGAGTAGGCAGTACAACCTTAATACTGCTGCGTCCCATCAGGCCCGGATGGAGATACCAGTTGTTCTTGAATGGAACCTCCGTGTCCTCGATTCGATTTAACAACGCCAATATGGCCGTCGTGTGTCGCGGCGAGTAGGTTGCCAGCTCCTTGATTCGCTTCGTCTCGAACTCGGCGTGATGGACGACAATGCTGCCCGTTTTACCGAGATCCTCGAGCATATGCTCGATCAAATCTAGCCGCGGGTCGCCAGGAACGTCGGCTAGAAATTCGCGGTGACTCGGGTCGCCGCCGGGTTCATTTTGGATGTGGACAGAATACTGGAACGGGATCTGCGTATAGGGTCGGGTCTTGTCGAAAGGAGGGATGCAAGGGTTCCAGGTTTCGAAGTCGAAGTAGCGGATTGGATACTCGAGGTTCTCGAGCCACTGCGTAAGCCGATTGGGTTGGACGAGTTTTCCGTTGGGATATCCGAGCGCTTCCCGCATGGGTTCCTGACCCGCCGTGAGTTCGTATTCCGGAGGGATCTCCGAGATTCGACTCACATCGAGCGCGCGGAGTTCGTCGATCTTCTTTGGGCTGATTCGTGGGATGTGAATGATCGAATCGTCGGGCTCCTCCGACCAGCAAACCTGGTTGAACTCGCATCCCCCGCACTTGGTCTTTCCATAGTCGGCGCAAGGCATCGAAGGCTGATCGATCATGCCGAGGAAATGTTCGAGTTCTTTCGCGATCTTGGCTGACCTAGCACGGACGGCACTCGAGTGATCCTCGAACGCAACGAGC
>DGPZ01000034.1:8973-21454 GCA_002390675.1 Deltaproteobacteria bacterium UBA4427 | reverse complement strand
TCCTCCTGAGCATGTCTCGCGGCGTGGTATTCGATGCCACTGGAACGCTGATCGAAGCCACCGAGAGTGTTGGCGACGTCTACCAGCGAGTCGCACTGGAACATGGCATCGTGCTCGGCTCTTGGAGACTGAATGACGCATTCGGTCGCGTGCTCCGCCATGCCCCCCCACGTGGGGTCGAAGGCCGAAATGAGCAGGTCAGGCGAGACTGCGAAGTTAAGTGGTGGTTCGAACTCATCCGTCAAACATTCCAGGCCGCGGATAGCACTGTCCTTTTCGACGATTTTGGCTCCTTTGCGCAAACGCTCTTCGATACTTATCGAACGCCAGCAGCCTGGCGCGTTCGGGACAGAGTCCTGCCCTTACTCTCAAGACTGCGTGATCAAGGCATGCCCATGGCGGTCGTCAGCAACTTCGACTACCGCCTTCTCGAAATACTCGAAGCGCTTGAACTCACGCCCTTTTTCACTTCGATCGAATTACCTTGCAAGCACGGCGCCCGAAAACCCGATGCCTCACTCTTCGAGGCCGCCGGGCGAAGTTTGGGCCGGGCGATAACGGACCTCATCTATATAGGGGACGACTCGCCCGATCGACTCACCGCAATTCGCGGCCACGGACTCGACGTAATTGACGTCAATGCCGTTCCGGACCCAAAGGATTGGCTCACAGACCTGCACTAATTCCTCGGACGCCTCCGAAGTACGCCGGAGCGCCCGATCCCGCTACTCTTCATAATGTTCGTTTTCTCCCCCCGAGAAAGGTTTTCATCATGAGTTCTCCCGACGCGAACGGCGGCTCCGCCGACCGCGCCCTCGCCTTCTTTCAGGATCGTTTTTCGCTCGACGACGCGAGTCTTGCCACCGCGCTCGACACGGCCCTCGAGCGGCAGGTCGACTACGCCGACCTCTACTTCGAGTACACCACGACCGACTCAGTCTCCCTCGAAGAAGGCATCGTCAAATCTGGCGATCGTCATCTCGAGCAAGGCGTCGGCGTCCGTGCAGTGCGCGGCGAGCGACAGGGATACGCGCACTCCGACGACATCAGCGTCGAGAGCGCCCGCCTAGCAGCTGGGACCGCTCGTGCGATCGCTGACGAGACGAAGGACCACGCCCCCGTCGCAATTAAGACGGCAAACACAGCACACGATCTTTATCCGGTTGGTACAGCTCCCACCGACGTCCCCGTTGCCAGAAAAGTCGATTGGCTAAACGAGATCGATGCCTACGCGCGAGCACGCGACCCCAAGGTCAGCCAAGTCATGGCGAGCATTGTGTGCCAACACAAGCATATGCTCGTCGCCGGCAGCGACGGAACACGCGTCGCTGACGTCCTCCCTCTCGTTCGCGTCAATGTTCAGGTATTGGCGGCCGACGGCACTCGACGCGAAGTCGGATACCAAGGCGCAGGTGGACGCTTTGAGCTCGAAGAGATGCGAAATCCTGCAAAGTGGAAGGGACTTGTCGACGAAGCGGTCCGAATCGCCCTGCTCAACTTGGAAGCCGAAGCCTGCCCCGCCGGCGCCATGGACGTAGTGTTAGGCCCAGGATGGCCCGGGATTCTTCTTCACGAGGCGATTGGCCACGGCCTCGAAGGCGACTTCAATCGCAAGAAGACTTCCGCCTTCTCGGATAAGATGGGACAGCGTGTTGCAGCAGAAGGCGTGACCGTCGTCGACGACGGCACGATCACCGGGCGTCGCGGCTCGATCAATGTCGACGACGAAGGAACGCCTTCCAAGCGAAACGTCTTGATCGATAACGGCATCCTCGTTGGATACATGCACGACCGACTCAACGCCGAACTCATGGGCGTCGAACCGACGGGCAATGGCCGCCGCGAGAGCTACGCACACGTACCCCTTCCTCGGATGACCAATACCTTTATGCTCGCGGGCGAGGATGATCCGGAAGAGATCCTCAAGTCCGTCGAAAATGGCCTCTACGCCGTTTCGTTCGGTGGCGGCCAGGTCGACATCACGAGTGGCAAGTTCGTCTTCAGCGCGAGCGAGGCCTACCGGATTGAGAATGGGCAGATCGGACGCCCCGTGAAGGGCGCGACTTTGATCGGCAACGGCCCGGACGTGCTGAAACGCGTCACGCGAATCGGACACGACCTCGCGCTCGACGAAGGCGTCGGGACCTGCGGCAAAGACGGCCAAGGAGTTCCGGTGGGCGTCGGACTCCCGACGATCAGAGTGAACGACTTGACGGTCGGAGGGACAGAAGGATGAGCGCCACCCAAGCTGAGATGGAAGCAGTTGTACAGCGAGCCCTCGATGCCGCGGCACGCGCTGGAGCAAGCCAAGCGGATGTTCTGCTCGTCGAAGGAGATGATCGCGAAGTCCGCGTCCGCGGCAGCGAAATCGAATTCGTCAAGCAGGCGCAGGAACGTGGCCTCGGAATCCGTGCGCTCGTAGACGGCAAAGAAGGCCGCCAAACATCCATCGTATCGACGAGCGACCTCGCTCCTGATGCGATCGAACGCATGGCCGCCGAAGCAGTCGCGCTTGCAAAGGCCACTGCCGCTGACCCAACGGCGGGCTTACCCGATGGCGGCTTCGCTGAGGAAATTCCGGATCTCGCACTATTTGATGCGCAGGATCGGAACGTGGCGCTCGAGGCTCGAATCGAAGATGCGAAACGAGCCGAGGCGGCGGCGAGAGACTTCGATCCACGCATCGACAATTCCGAAGGCAGCCAAGCAAGCTCCGGGTATGCGCGCGTCGTATACGGAAATAGCCTGGGCTTCGTTGGCAGCTATGAATCAGCGTCGCACGGCCTCTTCTCAGAGCCCCTCGCCCGCGAAGGCGACTCCATGCAACGCGACTACTGGATGACATCAGGACGCCGCCTTTCCGATCTTGAGGACGCGGCGAGCGTCGGTCGCAAGGCCGCCGACCGCGCAATTCGTCGACTTGGCGGCAAGAGCATCAAGACTTGCGAGGCCCCAGTGATCTTCGATGGCCTGACGGCGCCTAGCCTCATTGGTCAAATCGCGAGCTGCGTGAGCGGATATTCGATCTATCGCGAGTCGAGCTTTCTCGGCGACAAGCTCGGCGAAAAAATAGCGGCGAGCGAAGTCACGATCATCGACGACGGACGCCTGCCCGGTGGCCTAGGCAGTAAGCCCTTCGACGGTGAAGGACAGCCGACGCGGCGCAATACCATCGTCGAGAATGGCGAGCTCAAGACGTGGCTTCTAGATACCTACTCGGGACGCAAACTCGGTCTCGATTCCACAGGCAGCGCCGCACGGGGTACTGGATCAGCGCCGCGCGTCGGCACGACCAACCTCTGGCTCGAGCCCGGCGAGAAGACCCTCGACGAAATGATCGCCGAGCTCGATCGCGGATTGATCGTGACCGAGCTCATAGGCATGGGCTTCAACCCGACGACCGGCGACTATTCTCGTGGGGCCGCTGGACTCTGGGTAGAGAACGGTGAAATCCTCCATCCCGTGGAAGAGATCACAATCGCCGGCAACCTCGGCGACATGTTGCAGTCCATCGACCGAATCGGCAGCGAACTCGCCTGGCGCGGCCGCACAGCTTCCCCTCCGATCCGCATCGCTTCGATGACAATCGCTGGCGCCTAACAAGGAACCCTCTCCATGTGTGAGTCCTCGATCGACACAACCAACCGAGCCATCGCAGCAGAAGGCGATTCAAAGCCCGACATCTTGGGCGGTACGTCGCTTCCCGATATCGCGCAGCTCTCACCCATCGTTTCCGTCGTGTTAGGCCAGAACCCAAGCATGTTCACGGGCCCCGGCACCAATACCTATCTGGTCGGCACGGGCGAGAAGCGTATTCTGCTCGACACGGGCTCCGGACTCGATGAATACATGCCCTTCCTCGAAGAAGCGGTCGCCGCGGCTGGCTGCAAGGAGATCGAAGCAATCGTCCTGACCCACGCCCATCCCGATCATATCGGCGGCGTGAATCAAGTCCGTGGCCACTTCGGAAGCGATATCCCGGTCTACAAAATGCCGTGGCCTACGGATGCCGGGCTCGCTGGCCCCGGTGGCGACGTCAGTGAAACGCCGATCACCAATCCGGACGGAATGGCAGACGGCAGGCTTGAATGGATTGCGGACGGCGACGTGGTCGAGACGGAGGGCGCCAAATTGCGCGCCATATTCACCCCCGGTCATGCGCCCGACCATCTCTGTTACGTGCTCGAGGAAGAGAAGAATCTCTTCAGCGGCGATAATGTGCTGGGCATCGGAACGACCGTGATTCCCGTGACGTCGGGCGACCTCGGCGACTATATGGATTCCCTTGAACGCACCCTCGCGGAAGCGCCCGGCTGGATCTACCCCGCGCACGGTCCCAAAATCGAAAACGGCGTGGGTAAGATCCAGGAATACCTTCAGCATCGTCGCAACAGAGAGAAGCAAGTCTTCGCCGCTGTCGAGGCCGGCGACCCGGATGCCATGACCATGGTCAAACGCATCTACGTCGGATACCCCGAGAACCTTCACAGCGCAGCCGCCCAGAGCGTCACGTCCCATCTTAAAAAGCTCGAACGAGATGGCCGAGTTCGCAGCGACGTTGGAGACGATGGCGCGACGGCCTGGGAGCTCAGTTAGGCGCGGGTAGCTAGGCGTTCCTTGCGAAGAACCCACGCGAACAGGTCTGGGACTAGGACGTCTCCGACTTAATCAGATCCATCGTCCTCTCAAGATTTTCGATCTGAGCCTTTGCGCCCTTACCTTCCGGCGCGATCCGCAGGCAGTTGACCCCCGCGTCGCGGAAGGCCCGAATTCGGGCGCGAACCATATCTTCTGTGCCGATCATGTAGGCCGCGAGAAGAAGTTCATCGGGAACCGCGGCCATCGCTTTTTTACGGTCGCCGTCGATCCAAAGGCGCTGCACTTCTTTACAGACATCCTCGTAGCCTGCTCGCGAATAAGCGGCATTGTAGAAGTTGCTCTTCGCCGACCCCATCGCTCCGAGCGTAAATGCCATGCCCGAGCGCGCACGATTTAGGATTCCTTCAACATCTTCGGTGACCGAAACGACGCCGTTGATTTGGAGGTCGATATCATCCAGCGAACGCCCCGCCTTCAAGGCCCCTCGCCGAATCGGATCGAGCAACACGTCGGCACGCTCAGGAATGAAGGAAGTCCCCAGCCAGCCGTCAGCAATCTCGCCGGTCAATTCGAGCGACTTTTCGCCTAACGTTGCCAGATAGATCGGAAGGTCCGGCTTAGGCGGCATGGAAAGGCGAAGCGCCTTGCCCTCCCCGCCCTTGCGCGGCAGCGACACATGCTCGCCCTGAAAATCGACCTTCTGTCCGGCCAGCGCCATGCGCACGACCTCTACGTATTCACGCATCCGCGAAAGCGGCTTTCCGAACGCGACACCATGCAGACCTTCGACGACCTGCGGTCCGCTCACACCCAAACCGAGGCGAAAGCGGTCTCCTGAAAGACGAGCCAGCGAAAGCGCCGTCATCGCAGCCATGGTGGGAACCCGCGCCGTGATCTGCATAATCCCAGAACCAAGACCAATTCGCTCGGTCTTCGCGGCCAGATAACCGAGCGACGAAACCGCCTCCATTCCCCACGCCTCAGCAGACCAAGCGGCGTCCACGCCTAACCGGTCCGCGGCCTGGACGAGTTCGACCATCCCCTCCCAGTCGTCCCCGTCGTAATATGCGCTGCCAATGGAAATTGAAACCTTCATTCCGCTCAGTCCTCCAATCGGCAAGGTATCACGCCTCATGTTTCCCGGAACCTTTTCACAGCAAGGCTCCCCTCTTACGCACCATCGCCTGAAGAGTCCAGGAGACCATGACCGAGTGCCTTCTGGTTCGAATCCAAGCGCTGCCTGGACTCGTATTCGAGATCTTTACCCCGTCCCTCTCTCGAACACGGGAAGCGCCGTACTTGACGCCTGGAACCTGCAGAAGGTCCGCGCCGCATAACGTCAGCATATCCCTTTTTCCCTAGCTCATTGTCTCAGCAATCACTAAGAGGGACTTATCACCGCGGGCGTTCGCGAAGCGCATGAGGCCGAGCCCCATGTTGCCGGCGGTGCTTCCAAGGATCACGCCGCCTGGCTGAAGCGAGCCCGTAACTCCTACGCGCTCAACAACCTCCCGCGAGGGGGCCTAACTTCCGAGCCGACGCTGAAGTGCCGTCTGCCGACCATCGCCTGTCGGCTGATAGACGACACGCACTTCGTCGCAAACCCGCTTGAACTCGTCGAGTTCTTTGAGGTCCTTCAGCTCGAAGGTGCTGAAGCCGCTGCGCACCATGAATGTGATTTGCTCGAGCATCACCTCACCGATCGCGCGCACTTCGCCCTTGAAACCAAGTCGTTCGCGAAGCAGCCGAGCGTAGGAAAACGCGCGCCCGTCGTTGAACGCAGGGAAGTTGCATGCGACAACCGCGAGTCGATCGAGATCGTCAGCCAACTGCGTCGGCGATTCATTCGAGTCGAGCCAAACGCCTAGATCGCCATCACGAGAGAGGAGCGCCTCTCTCTCGGCACTAAACCGAGAGTAGGAAACAAGCACGCCGCCGCTTCCGGGGAGCGCGTCGTCGTCACCCAGCCGTGTGAATCGATCTTCGATCTCAGCGGCACCATCTTCGCGTCGCTCAAGCAGTGCCATAGACCCGCTCCTTAAAGGGGGTTTGTCCGACGCGGCGGAAAGTTTCGATGAACTCTTCGCCGTCTTCGCGGATATCGAGATAGGTCGCAATGATCTTGTCGACCACCTCAACGACTTCGTCTGCCGAGAAGCCGCGGCCGAGAATCTTCCCGAGTGCGGCCTCTTCTGTGGCCGAACCACCTAGCTGAACTTGGTAGTGTTCTTCGCCCTTGCGATCAACGCCGAGGATTCCGATGTGGCCGACATGATGATGACCACAAGCGTTGATGCAGCCAGAGATCTTGACCTGTAGATCGCCGATCTCTTCCTGCTTAGCGGGCGTGAATCGCTCTGCAATTTTCATGGCGATTGGAATTGATCGCGCGTTTGCCAAGGCACAGTAATCGAGCCCAGGGCAGCAAATGATATCAGACAGGAGCCCGAGATTTGCAGTCGCGAGTCCCGCCTCGACCAGTTTGTCGTAGAGCGCCGGGAGCGCTTCGCGTTCGACGTGCGGCAGCACGACGTTCTGCGAGTGAGTCACGCGCAATTCACTGAAGCTGAACTCGTCCGCGAGATCCGCCATCACATCCATTTGTTCAGCAGTAGCATCTCCGGGCGCTTCGCCCATCGGCTTGACTGAGATATTCGCGATCGAATAACCCTGCGTCTTGTGCTCGAAGATGTTATGCCGGAGCCAAGAAGCAAAACCGGCATCGCTCGCCGCGCGGGCATCGGTCGTCGGCGCAACCTCCGGGACAGCCCTGAAGGCAGGCGGTTCGAAGTGCTTCGCAATCCGGTCGACCTCTTCTTTCGGGAGCTTGAGCGTCGAGTCCTTAATCTCCATCCACTCTTCTTCGACGAGCCGGGCGAACTCTTCCTTACCCGTTTCGTGAAGCGTGACCTTAATGCGTGCCTTGTACTTGTTATCGCGCCGACCGAGCTGGTTGTAGACGCGAAGCACCGCTTCCAGGTAGGAGAGGAAATGTTCTTTAGGCAGGAACTCGCGAATCGTCTTTCCGACGAAAGGCGTACGCCCGAGCCCACCGCCCACGATCACTTCGAAGCCCACTTCGCCACTGGCGTCGCGCTTCATGATCATGCCTATGTCGTGAACCTTGACCGCTGCGCGATCGTTGTCGCAACCCGTGATTGCAATTTTGAACTTACGCGGCAGGAACGAAAACTCCGGATGCAAAGTCGACCACTGGCGTGCGATCTCGCACCAAATGCGTGGATCTTCGATCTCATTCTTAGCGGCGCCGGCGTACTGATCCGACGTGACGTTGCGGATGCAGTTCCCGCTGGTTTGAATCGCATGCATCTCGACTTCGGCGAGTTCCGCAAGAATATCCGGCGTCTCTTCCAGCTTCGGCCAGTTGTACTGAATATTCTGGCGCGTGGTGAAGTGGCCGTAGCCCTTGTCGTAGCGGCGCGCGATGTACGCGAGCTTCCGCATCTGTCGCGAGTCGAGCGTTCCGTAAGGAATCGCGACGCGCAGCATGTAGGCGTGCAGCTGAAGATAAAGGCCGTTCATTAGGCGAAGCGGTCGAAACTGCTCTTCGCTGATTTCGCCGGCCATACGGCGCTCCACCTGTCGGCGGAACTGCGTTACGCGGTCCTGGACCAGCGCGTGATCGTGTTCATCGTAGCGGTACATTTATTAGAGTCTCTCCTGCCCGCGCTACGCGGACGTCCCTTCGGCTTGCTTGCCGAGGTCTTCGCGAACCGTCGGTCCGAGGCATCTAATGACCTCGCGATACTTAGTCGGGCGAAGCTGACCGCCCTTGTCTTCCACATCTATGAGATAGGGTTCAACGACCTCATTCTGCGTTGCGGCATCCGCCTCTGCGATCGCCAAAAGCTCAGCCGCACGTGCGTCATCCGCCGCCACTTCCGAGACTTCAATCAATCCGCCCCAAGCAACCGCACCGGTCTTGGAACCCTTTGCGAGAAATACGACCCGGCCGGAGCCGAGGCCACTCGCTATCACGATCTGAGACATAAATCTTCGGTCCTTCTGAGCCGTCGTAGCGGCCATCTAAACGTGGGGCAGGGGTTTGAGCTCTGCGGGGATCTCACACGCGAGGCTGTCGCGCCCGGCTAGGGGAACTGCACCACCCACGCATAAGCCGCGCGGCACGGCCCTTCACGAAAAGAGCAAAAACGATTTGAATCCAAGACTTTGCAGGGGTCCTGAGCGGGCGCAAGAACGTAGTCGAGGGCCTTCCGGGGCGCAAGAAACTCCCGACTTCAACAGTCAGGAATGGTCCGCGACGCTAGAACCGAGCTGCAATCTCGCCATGCGACCCCCTGTTTGCTTGACGGCTCGGCCGGCCCTCGGTAACTCGCGTCCGTGACCTCTTCCTATAATCGCCAAGACAAGACCGCTCCTCTGCTCGTTCTCGCCAGCGGATCGCCCAGACGATCCGAGATTCTCGGCGAGGCCGGCATTCCCTTCGAAGTCATCGTTTCCGGCGTCGACGAACTGACTCGACCCGGCGAACGGCCCGAAGACCTTGCTCTGCGCCTCGCCAGCGAGAAATGCCTCGACGTGGCCACGCGCCTCCCTGCCGATCCGCCCCGCCCGGTCCTCGGTGCAGACACGATCGTCGTCTCGGTAGATAACGAAGTCCTAGGCAAGCCGAACAACGAAGCCCACGCGGCCCGGCTGCTCGCAAAAATTGTCGGGACGACCCATCGCGTGATGACGGGCGTCGCGGTCGCGTGGACGGACGGACGCAGCCTCCGCACCCCAGATTCAGATCCAAGTGGGACTTTAACTTGCCTCGGCACCAGCCTTGTCACGATGCGCTCGGCCACCTCTGAAGAACTCGTGGAGTATGTGGCGGTCGGCGAGTCTCTCGACAAGGCCGGTGGTTATGCGCTCCAAGGCGAAGGCGCGCGATTCATCCTCGGCGTCGAAGGCAGCCGAACGAACGTCATCGGTCTACCGATTGACGAAACGCGTGAGCTGCTCGAGCAAGCCGGCCTACAGGCTGCGAGCCTTGGCCAATGAATAAGCTAACGACCGCCACCCTCTCCGACGAAGTATTCGCTGAAGGGCAAAGGCGTTATGCTGAAGTTCGCTCCCGCATCGACGCAGCGGCGGAGCGTGCGGGTCGCGACCCTTCGGGAATCACGTTAGTCGGCGTCGCAAAGAAACAACCCCTCGAACGAACTCTTGCGGCAATTCACGCAGGACTTCGTGTGCTGGGTCAGAGTTATATCCAGGAGGCTCGAGACATGCGGCCGGCGGTCGAATCCGCCCTGGCTAGCCATCCCGAAACCGCAGACATTCGTCTCGAATGGCGGATGGTCGGCCAACTTCAAAGGAATAAGGCCGCCCTCGCAGCGCGGCTCTTCGATGCCGTCGAAAGCGTGGACCGCCCTGCACTCGTCGAGACCCTCGCGCGACGCGCTGAAATGGAAGGATGTCGGATCGACGTTCTCCTGCAGCTCAGCCTTTGCGGAGAACCTCAAAAAGGCGGCTGCGAAGCGGAGCAAGCCGCCGAATTGGCGCGTCAGGTCCGCTCTTGTCCATCTCTTCGCCTCTCAGGTCTAATGACCGTTCCCGCAGCCGACCCAGATCCCGAAGCGGCACGTCCCGTTTTTCGCGCGCTCCGCGAACTCCGCGCAGCCCTCGCCCAAGAAGACCCGGATTTTGCGAAAGCGGCGCTCTCCATGGGCATGTCCGCCGACCTCGACGTCGCCGTCGAAGAGGGCGCTACTCTCGTCCGCATAGGAACAGCACTTTTCGGCGAGCGCATCATGCCACCCCGATCCAACAACTAGTCCGCGTCGAAATTCAGGGAGCAACATCATCATGGCAAAAGCCCACTCAGAACTAGAAGGCTGCCGCATCGGATTCATCGGATGTGGCGCGATGGCCCGCGCCCTCGCGGGCGGCCTCATCGAAGCCGGCGTCCCCGCGTCCCAAATACTAGGTGCCGACCCGTTCTCCTCCGCTCGCGACCAATTCGCTGAAACGATTGGCGCTACGACCACCGATGACAACCACCGAGTCGTCTCGAACTCGGACATCGTCATCCTGGCGACCAAGCCTGGTGCCATAGCCGGTCTGTTGTCCGCGCTTGACTCCTCGATCTGTGAAAAGCCGCTCTGGATCTCTATCGCAGCTGGCGTTCCACTCTCAACGCTTCAGGCTGCCCTGCCCCAAGGCGTGCGCATCGTCCGCACTATGCCTAATACCCCCGCCCTCGTAGGTGCAGGCTCAACGGCCTACTATCCCGCTGAGAGCGTGGGCGACGAAGACCTCGGCCAAGTCGAGGCTATCTTGAAAGCCGCGGGCTGGTGCTGGCGCGCCCCGAACGAGGGACTCCTAGATGCCGTGACGGGGCTATCTGGCAGCGGCCCCGCCTACGTCTTTTTGATGATCGAGGCCTTGGCCGACGCCGGCGTTCGAGAAGGACTTCCCAGGGACGCAGCGCAGGAATTGGCTACGCGAACGGTCTTTGGCGCCGCGAAGCTCGCGCTCGAAACGGGCACGCACCCTGGCGTATTGAAGGACCAGGTCACCTCGCCCGGTGGAACCACGATCGCCGGCCTCGAGCGCCTCGAAGCCGCTGGCGTTCGAGCGGCCCTCTATGACGCCGTACACGCCGCAACTGAACGCTCGAAGGCCCTCAAAGACGGCTGAGCCGCCTCGCGGAAGATCCATCCTCCGCAGTCACAAACCATCATAAACCGGCAATGTGATCGGTTTCCTCAAGCCGGACGGGGTTCTGGCCGATTTCCTGCACTGGAGAGAAGGTTCGTCTCTCCTCGTCCGCCTCGCTTGCAGGAGATTGACCCCATGCGCATGACCCCACTCGATGTCCAAAGCCACCAATTCGCTTCTCGTTTTCGCGGCTGTGACCCGGATGAGGTGGTGGCGTTCCTCCGACTCGTCTCTGAGGACTACGAGGCGCTCGTGCATGAGAACGGCAGCCAGGCAGACCGTATTCGACGCCTCGAAGGTCGCGTCAAGGAGCTTTCCGCCCAAGAAAACCTCCTCAAAGAAACTCTCGTCAGCGCTCAGGCCATGACTGAGGAAATGGGACGCACTACAGAGCGCCAAGCGCAGCTCCGCCTCGCCGAGGTGGAGGTCCGAGCCGAGAAAATCCTCGACGCCTCGCATCGCCGCGCTGCTCGACTCTCCCAAGACATCCGTGAGATGCGCGCTCTTCGCTCCCGGCTGGCCGAATCTCTTCGCAGCGCAGCCGAAACCCACCTAGCGCTCCTCGAGACCCTGGAAGCAGATCCTGAGCAGGACCCGCTCATTCAGGGCCTCGAAGAAGGCACCGTCGCTCTACTCAAGGCCGACCCTCGCCAGGGATTCCGAAGCGTCCCTGCCAATTATGAGGGTCTCGAGTCCTCAGAACCGGGCGAAAACGCCTCCACCGCCTAAGTCACCGCTCCCAAATTCGATTCACTTGGGGTGCAGGAAAAAGCCTGTGCCTGCCCGTGCCTAGATGCCAGGATCACGCCCAGGTGGTTGAGGGGTCCGCTCCGATGGGATATCAAAGGCGCGCCACGAATTTTCGCCCGCCCGCTCGGGCCAGCGCGCGATTCGGTGGACCAAGCCCTCGCCCGGGATGCTGCCAAGATTCGGCGGTGCCCCCCGCGCGAATGGCGCGGGGCGCGCGATGCGCCCGATCGAGCACAGGAGAGGCGATGCCCACCTACGACTATCAGTGTCAAAAGTGCGATTTCGAATTCGAGCGCATCCAGCGCATTACCGAAGATCCCATCAAGACCTGCCCAGAATGCAAATCCCGAAAGGTCAAGCGCCTCTTATTTGCTCCGAACTTCATTTTGAAGGGCGGCGGCTGGTATGCGGATGGCTACGGCAGCTCCGGCGGCGGAAAGCCGAG
>DGPZ01000034.1:0-8922 GCA_002390675.1 Deltaproteobacteria bacterium UBA4427 | reverse complement strand
TCAACTGCAAAGTCCGGCGGCGGCAAAGCCAAAAAGAGTGCCGCCTAATGTCCAGTACCCGACCCCCCGCGGACTCTGATGCCTCAGGCACGATCGACACCGTAACGGTCGACGGACTCGGCCTCGCCAATACGCTTCGCGACGAAATGAAGGCTGAGATCGAAGCCCTCGTCGCCGCGGGCCATCGCGCGCCCCACCTGACCGTCGTCCTTGTCGGCGATGATCCGGCGAGCAAGTCCTATATCAAGGGCAAACAGCGGGCCTGCGCGCGGATCGGCGCCGATTCCTCTGAGCATATTCTCCCCTCGGCGACGAGCGAAGAAGATCTCCTCTCCCTGCTCGACAAGTTAAACAATGATGACCGTGTAGATGGCATCCTGGTCCAGCTTCCCCTGCCTAAGCACATCTCGGCGGAAGCGGTCGCGGAAGCGATCGATCCGGCGAAGGATGCCGACGCACTCCATCCGCTCAACTTCGGGCGCCTGCTCTTAGGCAACGCCAAGCTGATTAGCTGCACGCCTCTCGGAGTGATGGCAGTCCTCAAGCACCACGGCATCGAAATCTCCGGACGTCACGCGGTCGTCATCGGCCGCAGCAACATCGTTGGCAAGCCCGTCTCGATCCTGCTTCAACAGCAGAACGCAACCGTCACCATGTGCCACTCGCGTACTCAGGATCTTCCCGGCGTTTGTCGCGGCGCGGATATTCTCGTCGCCGCGGTCGGTAGCCCGCAGATGGTCAAAGCCGATTGGATTAAACCGGGCGCCGCCGTGATGGATGTCGGCGTCACCGAGGTCGATGGAAAACTCGTCGGAGATGTAGACTTCGCGGCCGCTCAGGGTGTCGCGAGCATCATCACACCGTCGCGGCGCGGCATCGGTCCGATGACGATCACCATGCTGCTTCGCAATACGCTCAACGCCTACGTCGCCCGCAAAGAACTCGGCTCAGCATGAGCGGCGGCGGCGGCGCGGAGAGCAGCGCTCCGAGCGGCGAAAACGCCGAGAGCGAAGCGCTCCGCCGAACCGCTCTTCACGCGAATCACGTCCGGCTAGGTGGACGACTCGTTCCCTTCGCAGGCTACGAAATGCCTGTCCAGTACACCTCGATTAAAGAGGAGCACCTGGCGGTTCGCGAACGCGCCGGACTCTTCGATGTCTCGCATATGGGGCAGATCCAATTGCGCGGTGATGGCGCCGTCGCCTATCTAGAGTCCCTCCTCACCTGCAATGTCGCGAGTCTTGGCGTCGGCCGCGCGCGCTACGGCCTGATGCTCAACGATCAGGGGGGCTGCATCGATGACGTGATGCTTACACGCGTCGCCGACGACACGTATTTCCTTTGCGTGAACGCATCGAACGTTGAAAAATGCTGGACCTGGATTCAGGACCACAGCGTCCCGAAGGTCAAACTCGAAAATCGCAGCCAAGCAACTTCGCTGCTCGCTCTCCAGGGCCCTGCCGCCCGCGGCATCCTTGAACGACTGCACGGAGGCGACACGCCGCTGCCTAAGCGTTTCCGCGTTGCTTCGTGCGAGATCGCTGGCGCCCGAGTGCTCGCTTCAGGAACCGGCTACACCGGCTCACCCGGATTCGAGATCTACGTGCTGAACGGGGAAGCCCCGAGGCTTTTCGATGCGCTGCTAGAAGAAGGCCAAGTGGATGGCCTGATTCCGACGGGGCTCGGCGCCCGGGACACGCTTCGACTCGATGCGGCCTTGCCGCTCTATGGCCACGAACTCGATGACACGACTTCTCCGGTTGAGGCCGGACTCGAACGATTCATGAAGCCGCTCGAATCGGGCTTCTTCGGCTCAGAAGCCGTCGCAGCGCGCGCAGACGACACCGATCCTCGCCGCCTAGTCGGCCTGGAAATGGTCGGCCGCGGCATCGCACGCGCGGAATACGAGATCGCCTATGCAGGCAACGTCGTCGGCGTAGTCACCTCTGGTGCGCCGAGCCCAACTCTCGGAAAGTCCGTCGCCCTCGGCTACGTTCCGCGCTCCTTGAGCGACGTGGGGCAAACACTCACGATTCTGATTCGCAATAAGGAAGTCGAAGCGTGCGTCGTCGAGACGCCCTTCAAATAGGCTCCAAATTCCCTCGACTGCAAAAGCGATTGCAGTCGAAACGAAAGGCCCAAAGTGGCGGATTATCTGATTCCCGACGAGCTCGTCTACACCGCTGAAGACGAATGGGTCCGGCGTGACGGCGACACCGATGAAGTAGTGATCGGCGTGACGGATTTCGCGCAGAACCAACTTGGCGACATCGTCTTCGTCGAATTTCCCGACGCGGGTGCCTCGACTGAATCGGGAGCTGCCTTCGGCACGATCGAGTCGGTGAAGGCAGTTTCGGACCTTTTCGCGCCGCTTTCGGGCGAGGTCCTTGCGATCAACGAAGCCCTCGAGGACGCGCCCGAACTCGTCAACGAAGCGTGTTATGGCGACGGCTGGCTGATCAAGCTGCGCGTCTCAGACATTGCCGAGATCGACGGCCTCATGGATGCAGCCGCTTATCGCGCTTCCGTCGCCGAGCGCGATAGCTAGCCAACCCTTCACAATCCTTCGGGCCTTATGCTTTTCCGGAATCCCGCTTGAGCCGTGAGCGCGCGACTTCGGCCCATGATCCGCGAGGGTCGAGTTGCAAGTAGCGTCGCCAATGGTCGCAAGCAGGGCGTTCGCGAGCGAGTTTTTCGTAGAGCAGCGCCAAGTTGATGTGCAGATCCGGGTAAAGCGGATCCGCCGCAAGCGCGCGTCGATAGTGGGCAAGCGCGCCCCGATCATCGCCCTCTTCCTCCAACACGTTGGCCAAATTAAAGTTGGCCTCCACGTGGTCAGCTTCGCGCGATAGGCACGCCTCGAAGGCGCGCCGCGCTTCGGCACGCTGGCCTTGGTTATACCTAACGGCTCCCAGGTTGCAGTACGCGTCCGCATAGTCGGGCTCGATCTCGAGCGCCGTCTCGTAAGCTTCGATTGCTTCCGCATACCTGGATGATTCGGCGTCCAGCTCACACCCGCGCTCGAACCATTCAACGGCATCTCCGCGCGCAACCGCGATATTTACCGTATTGTTCGCGGCGTTATTCACGGCGTGGTCGGGCTTCAATTCCGGATTCGAATCAAAGTCCACGAGCGAAGCCACTTCGGCGCTAGCAACCGACGTTTGCGCTCCCTCGAATTCAAGGACTAGCTGCCCCCCAGCTTCCTCAAGCCGCCCGTCGTGACGCACGACGAGCTTCGCTGAGCTCTCGCCCCACAAACGAAGCGCCGCCGCTGGGTCATCGAGTTCAGGCAAACGATCCCGCAGAGTTTCCAGGTTGCTGCGAATTCTCTGCAGCGGGATGCCCTTGTCGACCAGCGATACGATCGCGCGCAAGACGACGAGATCACGAAAGGCATACCCTTCATCGGAATCGTCACCCTCCGCATCATCAACCGCACCTTCGATCTCAAGCTCGACATCGCTTCCGATCACGGGTTCATACGAATCCGCTTCGATCGTCGAAAGCAGCTCGGTTTTCTGCCAATAGCGCAGCCGTCGAGGCGACACTTTGAGAATTCGAGCAACGTCACCGAGGGAATAGTCGGGCACGATCCCATCATGACACGAACCACCCTATATGTGAACCGCTCTCAGCATTGCAGTCGGCGCACCGAATCACGATTGTCCGCGCTAGCATCATCCACGGCGAGGATTCCGAGGCTGGTGCCCGGCCTCGACTTCAAATCGAGTGTGGAGCGCGTCGCCGCGTTCCAGGCGGGTTCGATTCCCGTCCCTCGCCGCCATACAATCGACTCGCGGACTCGGCTCTTCACCGACTCGCGGACTCGGCACGGAATGAGGCGGTCGGAATAGCTAGGGCCGCACTAGTCTGTGTGACTTGCTCGCTGTAATGCGTCGCGTCGCAATCTGCGGGATGAGCTTCTTCGGATAGCTCAACATCCACGCAACGAATACCCGAGAAACGACCGGGGCAGCCGAGACGAATCCTCTGATCCCCGCGATTCGATCTGCTCTGCGGCAATAGACCGCGCTTAGCCGAGCATATCCGCGAGTAACTGACCGGTCAGTGATGTCTCTGAGAGGGCGACTTGAGCGGGCGTGCCCTGCGCGACCACCTGCCCACCTTCGGGTCCGCCTCCGGGGCCGAGATCGATGACCCAGTCCGAGGAGCGAATCACGTCGAGGTCGTGCTCGACCAAGAGAACGGTCGCACCGTCGTCGACGACCTGATTCAAGCAGTCGAGCAGGATTGCGATATCCGTCGGATGCATGCCTGTCGTCGGCTCATCAAAGATATAAAGCGCACGAGCTGCGCCCCCGTCGAGTGCCTGCCCAAGCCGTAGCCTTTGATGCTCGCCGCCGGACAGCGTCGACAGGGGTTGCCCCAACTTCAAATATCCAAGCCCTACGCGCACAAGGGATTCGAGTTTCCCGGCAATTTTCGCATCACCCACGAAGGCCTCCGTGGCTTCGACTAACGAGAGTTCGAGCACATCGAGAATCGTGCGCCCCTCGACCTTGATATCCAAGACTTCTCGGCGATATCGCCGGCCACCGCACGCGTCACACGGCACGCGTAGATCGTCCAAGAACTGCATGTCGATCACGACTTCACCCGCGCCCTCGCATTCATCACAGCGACCGCCTGCCACATTGAACGAGAACGTGCCCGGAGTGAACCCTCTTGCCTTGGCTTCGCGGGTGGCGGCGAAGCGCTGGCGAATGGCTGTAAACGCACCGCTCACCGTCGCAGGATTAGATCGCGCGCTTCGGCTCGAAGGGGATTGGTCGACGACGACAACTTCGCTGATCCGTTCGCCGCCTTCCAACGAGAAGGTCAGCCGACGTGTCGGGTCGAGCGAATCGCGCCCTTCTAGCCCGGGCACAAGCACCTCGTGCAGCAGCGTCGATTTCCCTGCCCCCGAGACCCCGGTAATTGAAATCAAGCCGCCCAGCGGAATCTCGACCGTTAGATCGCGCAAATTATTGGCCGTCGCGCCTCGCACTACGAGCCGCTCGTTTTTCGAAAGATCCCGGATCGGCTTCGAGCGAAACTCAATCTCGCCGCGCAAGGCCATCCCGGTTTTCGAATCCGGTTGTCGGGTCACCTCAGCGACGGTTCCCGCGGCGACGATTTCGCCACCGAGTCGGCCCGCGCCGGGCCCCAAATCGATCAAATGATCTGCGGCAGCAATCACAGGCAAAGCGTGCTCAACCACAACGACCGTATTGCCCTGATCGCGAATCGCTTCCAGCACACGAAGCAGCCGTTCTAGATCCGCCGCATGCAAACCGATCGACGGCTCGTCGAGCACGTAAAGCGAGGAAGTCAGACTGCCTCCGAGTGCGGTCGCCAATTGAATGCGCTGGGCCTCGCCGCCGGAGAGCGTTCGAATCGTTCGATCTAGGGCGAGGTAGCCAAGGCCGACCGCGCTGACGGTTCGGAGTCTCTGCCCCACGAGTTCGAGCAACCGCGTCGCGCGCTCTCCGCCCACTTGCCTCGCGGCGACGTCATCCGCCCATTGAAGCAAGTCTCCAAGCGTCGCGCGGCCAAGGTCCGCAATCGTTTGTCCCTCGATCCACACGGAACGGGCGTCTTCTGAAAGCCGCGTTGCATCACAATCAGAGCAAGGGTCATAGCGCCGATGCCGCGCCAACATGACCCGCGCTTGAACCTTGTATCGACGCCCCTCCAGCCAATCGAAGAAAGCTCGAACGCCGCCCCAGACATCATCGTCCCCCTCGAAGACCCATTCGCGCTGGGGCTCCGTCAGTTCGGCAAAGGGAAGATCCGAGTCCACGCCGACTTCGGCACAGGCCGCCAGGAGTCGCCCCTTCAAATGTCTGGACGTCTTCGTCGCGAAGGGAGCGATCGCGTCTTCCGAGATGCTCTTCGACGGATCGGGGACGACGCGATCCCAATCGATTTCCGCGATCCGCCCAAATCCTTCGCAACTCGCGCAAGCGCCTAACGGATTATTGAATGAGAAGAGTCCCGGACTTGGCTCCGCAAAGCGCCGCCCGCAACCGTCACACACCCGACCTTCCCGGTAGGTATTTCGCGGCGCGCCTTCGCCCGCTCGCCGAACTTGAGTCTCTCCCGCGCCCCGAGCGAATCCCTCAGAGACCGCTTCCACCAACCGGGTGCGGTCCGCCGGATCGCCCCCCGGCTCTGCGGACAGCGCCATCCGATCGATCAACAACCACCAAGGCTCCGTCTTTGACGGCTTACGACGCGGCGTGGTCTCAAGCAGATCGAGGATCGTGCCATCCTCAGACAAAAGTCGAGCCTGTCCATCGCGCACGAGACCATCACGAATAGCGGAAGCGCGCCCCTCCCCCGAACGGATGGGCGCCACGATGAAGATCCGCTCGCCGGCATGTTCGGCCTGGATACGATCAGCCGTCGCAAGAACGCCACCCGCGTCGACCGATTTCTCGCAGTCGGGACAGCGTGTCTCACCGATCCGAGCGAAGAGCAGACGCAGATGATCGAGAACTTCCGTGGCACTGCCTACGGTGGCCCGGGAACCCGTCACACCGTTTCTTTGTTCGATGGCGATCGCGGGCGGGAGATTCGAGATTGAATCGACTTGCGGGCGCGGCAAACGTTCGAGGAATTGTCGCGCGTAGGCGGAAAGCGAGCTGACATAACGTCGCTGCCCTTCGGCGTAGAGCGTATCGAAGGCGAGCGTCGACTTTCCCGACCCCGACGGTCCGGTCACGACCGTTAACGCGCCCAAGGGAATGACACAGTCTATGCCGCGTAGGTTATGCGACCGCGCATTCTGAATGCGGATCTCGCTCTGCTTAGGGCTCAGCGACTTCAGAATCGTCTCCGCCCTACTCAGCTCTCAACGGTCGCGAGACGGCGTGCCGCTTCGGCATCGCGTTCGCGACCTGCTGCGTCCGCGGCAGACGCGAGCTGCGTCCAGACTTCGGCCCCGGGATCCGTCCCTAATGCTGCAGTCGCCATGCGCATGAGGAATACATCCCCGCGCTCGACCGCCACTGTTTGAAGCTGACTAAGCGCGTCCGTCGCGTCGCCGCGAGCCAAAAAGTCGATCGCCTCGATCTCGCGCCCCGCTTCGAGATAGGCCTCGCCATACCCGCGCGACTTTCCCGCATCGAGCTTACCTTCCAACAAATGCCGTCGGGCCAATGCGTCGGGCAGCTTCACGTTCGCCAAGGGTGATCTCCAATCGGATGAGGGGGCTCAGGTACAGCGCTCGCTCAAAATCAGGTTCCGAACGGCTGAGCCTATGAAATAATTCGCAGAGTCTCGCTCGAAGCGTCTGCGTTTGAGCGGGTGGGCGCCCTTAGGAATAGCGCGGAACCGATGGATCCACCGTGAGCGACCAGGCTTCGATGCCCCCATCGAGGTTTTCTGCGGTCGCGAAGCCACGCTCAAGAAGCAAGCGAACGGCCTTCTCGCTTCGCCCGCCGTGATGACAGTGAATGACGATTGGCTCGTCCTTCGCTTTAAGTAACTCACCAATCCTCGCTTCGAGTTCATCCAAGGGAATCCAAAGCGCGCCTTCGATCGCAGCCGTTGCCACTTCATCCTCGCGGCGGACATCGACGAGCGTCATCGTCTCCCCGGCTGCGCGGCGCCGTGCATAGTCGCTTGCAGAAGTTTGTACGAGTTCGCCCGCAGCAGTGCCCTCCCGCGCGGGCATCCCGCAGAAGCCCTCGTAGTCGATCAGCGCCTCGATCGTGCGACTCTCCCCGCACATCGCGCAGCCGGGATCCTTTTTCATCTTGAACTCGCGCCAAGCCATATCGAGCGCGTCGTAATGCAGCAGCCGGCCGATCAGCGTCTCACCGAGACCCGTCAAAAGCTTCAGCGTCTCCGTCGCCTGAACCATCGCGATCGTCCCAGGAAGAATGCCAAGCACCCCGCCCTCCGCGCACGACGGCACGGCGCCAGGCGGAGGCGGCTCCGGGTAGAGACAGCGGTAGCATGGCCCCTTCGTCGCATCGAAGACACTCGCTTGTCCTTCGAAGCGAAAGATCGACCCGTGCACGTTAGGTTTCCCGAGCAATACGCATGCGTCATTCGTTAGGTAACGAGTCGGGAAGTTATCCGTCCCATCAACGATCACATCGTAGTCCGCGAAGAGCTCCATGGCGTTGCTCGAATCGAGCCGCCCCTGAAGCGTCTTTACTGTGACGTCCGGGTTGAGTCCCTCAAGCCGCTCCTTCGCAACCTCGACCTTCGGACGTCCAACATCCGCCGTCGAATAAAGAATCTGTCGCTGAAGGTTGGAAGCGCTCACAACGTCGTCGTCGACGAGCCCGATCGTGCCAACGCCAGCCGCCGCGAGATACTGCGCTGTCGGGCATCCCAGCCCACCCGCACCAATCAAAAGCACAGAAGCCGCAAGCAGCTTCTGCTGCCCAGCCAACCCCAGCTCCGGCAGCGTCAGATGCCGTCGATAGCGATCAAATTGATCCGGCCGCAGCGGCGTTTCAGATTCCGACATCAATTCTCTCCGGGCCACAAAAAAGGTGCACTGCTCAACTACACGACTCGTCGGTACATATTCGCACGATGAGTGACCTTGCTAAAGCACTCGCCAGTTAAAACTAGGAGCGATGGAGGGATGCACTGATACTTCCGGAAGTGAAATGGTGGAGCCGGCGGGAATCGAACCCGCGACCTCTTGGCCATTTCCAGGCCCTAGGTGGACTATAGATACACTAGAGCGATATTTTTGTGCTCTAAAGCGTTACCGCGGCGTTACATCGGATCGAGTCTCCGCGTCCTGAGCACTTGGCTGGTCCTCCATCACCCCGTAATGCCCCCTCTGGTGACAGGCCCCTATCGAATGCGCCTAATTACTGGCACCGGACAAACGTTGAGTCGGCTGCCGATGCTGTCAGGGAACACCCAGGCCGGAGCGATCGCTGGACC
>DGPZ01000157.1:6228-8418 GCA_002390675.1 Deltaproteobacteria bacterium UBA4427 | reverse complement strand
CACTTATGTGGGACGTACGCCGGGTGGCACAACGCGGCTTGCTGATGGTGCGGTCCTGACGGTTGGTGGTGGTAACACCGTTACTCCGGCCGGCACGTTCCAGTTCGGCCCGAACCCGGCTTCGAATGCAAACTGCGCGCTGGGCATTCCGTTCGCGTGCCCGTCGGTCATCTCCCCCGTCGGCTTCACCGGCCTGTTCATGGAATGGACGACTGGTGTGGGTACTTGGACGGATATGATTGGCGACTTCTACACCATCCGTAAAGCCTCTGGCTCTGACGTTGCTGTCGCAACCAGCACGGCCGTCGGTGGTGAAACTCGCCGCCTGCAGGTTGTTTCGCCCTGGGGCGCAACGATCCGCGCGGTTGGCCCGTTTGGCCTCCCGGTTCCGACCCTCGGCTTCGGTGGTATGTCGATCATGAGCTTGAACGTGATCCCCGTCCCCGAGCCCGGCACGCTTGCGATGCTTGGTTTCGGTATTGCTGGCCTGGTTGGCCTGCGCTCGGCTCGCCGACGCAGCTAATCGGTTGATCTCTTTCCGACCCGGTTCCCTCGGCTCTTCTCTGCCAAGGGAACCAGGACTCGGATGAGATCAGACGGAAGCACAAAAAAGAACGGCCGGTGATCTTAGGATCACCGGCCGTTTTCTTTTGTGTGTTTTGAATTCGGGTGCGGCTGCTTGAGACGACTCGCGCTGGTTAGACCACCGATTTGGAACTGGACTGAATGTTTGTGCGGGCCCGGCGGGTCAGCCGTCCAGATCCCGGCTACACCTCGCTACACCCCGCTTAGAACCCAGCGAGGTCCTCGCCGACGCGGCGTTCGAAGCTGTACTCCCAAGGCTCGACGATGAACTTGTCGAAATCGTCCTTAAACAGGCTGCTATCGCGACTAATCGGCCAACCAGCTGCATTGATTACAGTCGAAAAAGGCATGGCGACGACGGTGCCGACCACGAGCCGGACCGTGCCCAAAGGCCTCAGTATAAAGATGTCGACGCCCCCCCGCCAAACGGCGAGGGCAGGCTCAGCCCGCTCCATCAGGCTCGGCTGGCCGTCCTCGGCGAAAGCAGGAAGGGGCATAGTCACAAGGATCGCGCTCGTAGCGAGCGCGGCAAAGAATCGATTCGGGCGGCGCATTGGGAATCCTCAAGTGAGTGTCGAACGATCATACCTCAGCTTCGCTCCGAACTGCTGGGTTGGACTCTCGTTCAGCTTCCGGCGATCCCAGCACAGACTCCCCAGCCCGAAGGGGGCTATCGTCGCGTTCTGCCCGCCCGAGGACTGAAAACCTTGGCGACGAATGGCTGAGACCGCCACTCACTCGTCCCGTTTCTATTCCACCCTATATAGACGGATAGATAGAAGGAGGATTTCGACTGATGTCCGTAGGTCACGAAAGCATCGACGCATCGAACTACCGCGCTCTCCGGTTCAAGCGCCAGGGTGACGTCCTGATCATCACGATCGATCACCCTTCGAACAAGCTGAACGCGGTCGACGACGTTCTCCACACCGAGCTGACCCGGCTCTTCGCGGACCTCAAGAGAGAATCCCGGGCCCGGGCCGCCGTGATCACCGGCGCCGGACGAATGTTCAGCGCCGGCGGCGACTTCGACTGGTTCCCAACCCTCTCCAATCTCGAGGCCTTGGAACATCTTCGCCGAGACGCGAAGCAGATGATCTGGGATCTCTTGGATGTCCCGATTCCAATCGTCGCCGCGGTCAACGGACCCGCCGTCGGTCTCGGAGCCTCCCTCGCCCTCCTTTGCGACACCATCTATATGGCCGAAAGCGCCCACATCGCCGATCCCCACGTGATGGTCGGCATTGTCGCGGGCGATGGCGGTGCAGCGATCTGGCCTCTCGCCGTCGGGCCCGCCCGCGCGAAGCAGTATCTCATGACGGGTGACCCCGTTCCTGCCGCAGAGGCCGAGCGGGTTGGGCTCGTGAATGCGGTCGTTCCTGATGCAGAACTCCTGGAAACCGCGATCGCCTTCGCGACGCGCCTTGCGGCCGGCGCCCCGCTCGCGATTCAGTACACCAAGCTGGCCGTCAACAAACAAATCAAGGACGCGCTTAATATTGCTTTCGATACGTCTACGGCCCTCGAGATTGTGACCTTCCAGAGCGAGGACCATAAAGAGGCGCTGTCCGCGATCAAAGAACGCCGCAAGCCGACGTTCAAGGG
>DGPZ01000157.1:0-6167 GCA_002390675.1 Deltaproteobacteria bacterium UBA4427 | reverse complement strand
GTCGCCGTGAGAAGAAATTTGGCGGCGACAGCTGCGCGGACCCAATCCCAATCTTCTTCATGTACGAAAAAAGGGAAACGCATGTCAGAGACCAACCTCTACGAAGCCATGAGTACGTTGCGCGCGGTGCGCAGGCTGAAGCCTGACCCGATCGACGACGACGTTCTGCGGCGCGTTCTCGAAGCGGCGACCTGGGCCCCCACTGGCGGAAACGTTCAGCCCTGGCGCGTGCTCGTCGTGAAGGATCGAACGAAACTTGAACGCCTCGGAGAACTCTACTCCGCGGGCTGGCACGCCTATTCCGCGGGACATATGAAGCAACTCGAGGGAGCGCCGGAAGCGGTCCGCACGTCGAACGAGAAGATGCTCGACGCGGGTAATTACCTCGCGGATCACTTCGCTGAAATGCCTGCGCTTCTCGTCTTCTGTTTCAACCCAAAGATCATGGCGATCACAGATGCACGCCTCGATCGGATCTCCGTCGTAGGAGGCGCCTCCATTTACACTGCGGTCCAGAACACTCTCCTCGCATGTCGCGCCGAAGGGCTGGGCTGCGTACTGACGACGCTTCTCTGCGCGGATGAAGCGGCCGTCCTAGAACTCCTCGAGATTCCCGAGCCCTGGGGCACCGCCGCCGCGATCCCGATTGGTTATCCCGTTCGCGGCGGACACGGACCGATCACGAGACGCCCCGTCGAAAAGCTCGCCTATCTCGACACCTGGTCGAATGCAATCTTCGGAGACTGATCCAGCACCCCTTCAAGGTCCGGCCGTCCTCGCGCGCCGCCCGAGAGATTCATCATCATGTATTTCACTGAAGAACCCGACCCTATCCGACAGCTCCGCGAAACCCTCCGCCGCTTCGTCGAAAACGAGCTTCCGCCGGACCTCCGCCGCCAGCTCGATCGCGAACATCGCTTCCCCCCGGAGCTCTTCCGCAAGCTCGCGGACTTAGGCGTCTGCGGTCTCACAATCGACGAGCAATACGGCGGTCAAGGTGTCGACTTAGTCGCAGCAGTAGCAACCATCGAAGAGCTCTGCCGCGGCGGCGCTTTCTTAGCCGGCCCCTTCATCCACTGCGCTTTCTATGGCGGCATGAACATGATGGAGAACGGCTCCGACGAACAGAAGGAGGCCTATCTCCCACGTCTGGCGAACGGCGACCTGCTCTTTGCATACGGTCTATCTGAGCCCGAAGTCGGCGGCGATCTCGCCAGCGTCACAACGACCGCCGAGCTATCCAAAGACGGGCAGCATATTAAGGTCAACGGCTTCAAGCGATGGTGCACCGGCGCCGACTGGGTCGACTATATCTATACCCTCGTGCGGAGCGGCCCCGAAGAAGATCGCTACCGCAATCTCTCCTTCCTGCTGATTCCGCCCACGCTGCCCGGCGTGCAGGTCAATCCGATCGAGCATTCCAATCTTCGATACACACTTTCGAGTGATGTGATTTTCGACGACGTGGAAGTGCCGGTGGCCAATATCGTTGGCGGCTCGGCGATGTGGAATCGCGGCTGGAGCCTGCTCGCAGGTAGAGCGCTCGATGTCGAGAAGATCGAGATCACGGCAGTCACTTTTGGCATCGCGCAAGCCGCTGTCGAAGAAGCCTGGGAATATGCGGGGCAGCGTCGCCAATTCGGCAAACCAATCTCGGCGCATCAGGCCATCCGACACGATCTCGCAGATGCGCGCACCAAGCTCGAAGCCTGCCGCCTAATGCTTTACAGGGCCGCGTGGCTCGCGAACGAAAATAAACCGTGCTCCGTCGAAACCTCGATGGCTAAGCTCTTTGTCGCGGATACCGCTGTTGAGATCGCATTGATCTGCCAGCGCGTGATGGGCGCCTACGGACTCGCAGAGGGCTACGACATGGAACGCAACGTGCGTGACCTGCTCGGGATGCCCATCGTCGGCGGTTCATCCAATATGCAAAAAAACAACATCGCGAACCGCTTAGGCCTCGCGACGGAGGATGCTCGATGAGCGCTGTCGTAGACACCCGAGCTGTTGCACGAGCACTCGCGCCCGTCTTACGGGAGCGGGCCGACGAAATCGAAGAGGCGCGACGGCTCCCCGACGACCTATCAAAGCGCTTCGCCCAGAGCGGCTTCTACCGAATGTGTGCCCCCGAAAAATACGGCGGCCTCGAACAAGCGCCCGCGATCACGATGGAAACGATCGAACTCATCGCACAGGCCGATGGCGCTTCAGCCTGGGTCACGTTCATCGGCGCAACCTCAGGAACCACCCTCGCGCTCCTCCCCGAAGAGACAGCACGCATCGTATTCCCGACGCCCGAGACAATGATCGTCGGCGTCTTCGCACCCCGCGGCAAAGCAGTCGCAGTCAATAAAGGCTATCAAGTGAACGGCGAATGGCAGTGGGGATCGGGCACGCAAAACGCCGACTGGGTGTTAGGCGGATGCCAAGTCATCCGGGATGGCGAAACTGAAAAGCTCTCGAACGGCACCCCCCGATCCCGCATGATGCTCGTCCCCGCTTCCGAGGTCGAGTTCCTGGATACGTGGTACGTCTCGGGGCTCTGCGGAAGTGGCAGCACGGACTTCGCGATTCGAGATCGCTTCGTACCAAACGAGCGCGCCGTCGGCCTTGGCGTCGATGGGCCGCTCGACCGCCCACTCTACTTGTTCCCACAGTTCGGTCTGCTCGCTATGGGGATCGCCGCGGTCTCCCTAGGGCTCGCTCGCGCCGCCATTAATGAGTTGGTCGAAATCGCAGGCGGCAAGACGCCTTCGGGCAGCGCTCGCCCCCTCGCTGCCCGCCCCGCTTCCCAAACCGAAGTAGCGCGCGCAGAGGCCACACTCCGTTCCGCCCGCGCGTTTTACTTCGAGACGATCGAGCGCGCTTGGGAGGAAGCCTGTGACGGGAACCTGTCAACGGATGCCCGACGCGACATTCGCCTAGCAACAACTCACGCGACCCATGCAAGCGCCGAAGCGGTCGACCGTATGTATCACCTCGGCGGCGGCACTTCGGTCTACCGCAGGTCTCCGCTTCAGCGGATCTTTCGAGACGTTCATGTAGCTACCCAGCATATGATGGTTGGGCCCGCGACTTACGAGCTGACGGGACGGCTTCTCATGGGCATCGATACCGATGTCTCCGTCCTCTGAACCAGCTCAGCCTGTCGCCAACGAACCTCTGACGCATCGCTTCATCAATCCCCACCAAAACTAGGAACCCTCATGAGTCCTGAGCTCCGAGTCGGTACGATCGCCGAAGACGACATGCTGAAAGGCCCCCACGCCCGGAGGCTTGAGCTTCTCGGCCGCGTGCGATCCGGCGGACTCGACCATGTCTTTGTCGCTGACCACGTGAGCTTCCATACGGGTTTCGGCATGGACGGCCTCATCCAAGCTGCGACCTTGGCAGCTCTCGAACCCCAACTGCAGATTCATATCGGCGTCTACCTCCTTGCGCTTCGCCATCCTGTCCCCGTCGCACGACAGATTGCGCAGATCGCAGAATCCGCACCAGGGCGTCTTCATCTCGGCATTGGAATCGGCGGCGAAGACCGCCACGAAGTCGAGATCTGCGGCGTCGATCCGAGCACTCGCGGTCGACGAACGAACGAGTCCCTCGTGGCGCTCCGAAAGTTGTTGTCTGGCGAGTCCACAAGCCACTCCTGCGAGTTCTTTGAATTCGAAGAGGCTCTGATTCGGCCCGCGCCCTCCCCGGCCGTTCCGATCGTGATCGGCGGGCGGGTCGAGGCAGCGATCCGCCGCGCAGCTCTGCTAGGCGACGGGTGGTTAGGCGTCTGGTGTTCGCCACGGCGATACGGCGCCGTGCTCGCTGAAATTCAGGCCCTTCAATCCGAGCGAAAGATTCCCGCCCCCGCGCAATGGGATCATGGCTTACAAGTCTGGGTTGGCATTGGCGCGGACCCCGATCAAGCACGCAACCGACTCGCGGCCCGAATGGAGGGGATGTACCGAATCCCCTTTGAGCCCTTTGAACGCTATTGCCCTTATGGCTCACCCGCAGCAATTGCCGACTTTCTGGCGCCCTACGTCGCCGCCGGCTGCCGCCACCTCAATATAATGCCGGTCGCCGAAAGCACCGAGGCGGGTATTGAAGGTGTGACTAAAATCAAAGAGCGGCTACTCGATATTTGTTAGGCATACTGAGCGACCGAATGGCCGGGAGCGAGCGGACGAAGCGTGCGCTCGCCTGCGCTCAATAGCAGATGCCGCCCACTCAACTTGTCTGCCGAGATTCGCTAGGGCCGAACAATTTCGAAATTCGGAGCAAATCGTTCAAAGAGCCCGGCAAAGCTCACAAGCTTCAGTAAGCCGCCCTCAAGCTTTGCATCTCCAGCACGCAGGAGCTTCGGCATCGATGCGCCGCCTCGCATCACGCTCATAAAATCAGATCGCGCAATCGAAAGCCTAATCGAAGGCTTGTCGACGCGACGCGTAGCGTGATACCGAAGTACGCCGTCTCGAATCTCGAGCAACCATCGCTCCTCTAGATCGGTAAATTCGATGTCCAGGGTAAAGTCAGCCTTCGTCGCTTTCTCGCCATCGAGCGCAACGGCCATGAAGTCAAAGATCAGAGCGGAGGGCATTCCAGCGAGCATGTCGGCACTCGTCGTGTCCGCGATCCCTGATAGTTCGGGGCGCCCGAGCCGAAGTTCCTGCGCCCCGGTCAGATAAAAATTACGCCAGGGTCCAGACTCCGCCTGATAGCCAAGCTGCTCGAACGCATCCGCGAGCAGCCAACGCCCCGATTTATTCTTCGGCTCAGCGAACACGAGATGCTTCAAGACTTCCGCAACCCACCGATAGTCGCCCTCGTCATAGGCTTCCTGCGCGTGCGCGATCAGTGCATCGGCGCCGCCCGCTAGATCGACATAGCGCCGCCCCGCCTCGACCGGTGGGTGGGGGTTCAGGTTCGAGGGATTCCCATCAAAGAACCCGAGATAGAGTTGATAGGTCGCCTTCGAGTTGTGGCTGACCGTGCCGTAGTATCCGCGGTTGAACCATTGTTTTCCGATCGCATCCGGTAACTCGATCCGCTCCGCGATTTCGAGCGGCGTCAGACCTAAATTCGCGAGGTGCAAAGTCTGGTCGTGGATGTACTTGTACATGTCCCGTTGACTTGAGAGATAGGCAACGCCTTCTTCCCGTCCCCACCTCGGCCAATGATGGCCACCGAAGACCAACTCAAATTCGCCACCGAAAAGATCAATCGCTTCGTCGAGCCACTTTGCCCAGTCCGCCCCACTCCGCACCTGAGCCCCCCGCAGTGTGTAGAGGTTATGCAGGACGGCACTCGCTTCTTCTGCCGCATAAAACGCTTTTCTGTGCGGGAAGTAGAACATGATCTCCGCAGGAGCTTCCGCGTTCGGCGTGTTCTGAAAAATAATTTCGATGCCATCAATCGTGAGGGTGGTGGTGGTCGTGTCGATGATGTCGGTCGGAGGAAGAATGGATACTCGTCCGACCGAAGTCGACTTTCCTAAACCTGCGTCGACTCGCCCCTTTGGCCCCGCCTGCAGCAAGCGGCCGAACATGTAGGATGCACGGCGCGTCATCACGTTGCCCGCGACGACTGCCTCACTGACCGCGTGATGCATGAAGCCTTCGGGAGCCACGATGCGCGCTCGGCCGGCTTCTAGATCCTCGGGAGTCACAAGTGCCCGGACGCCTCCGAAATGATCCACGTGACTGTGGGAATAGATGACACCCGTCACGGGGCGCTCGCCGAGGGTTTCATTCACCAGCTCGAGCGCGGCGCGGGCGGATTCGATTGTGATCAAGGGGTCGATCACGATCCAACCTGTCTCGCCCTCTATGAAGCTGATATTCGCGAGGTCATAGCCTCGGACTTGATAGATCCCCTCGGCCACCTCAAAAAGTCCATGAATGTTATTCAGCTGGGCTTGTCGCCACAGGCTCGGATTCACCGTATCCGGTGCTTCAGTTGCGACATCGATGAATCCATAGGCGTCCATATCCCACGCCGGCTCTTCATTCCGATCCGCCTCAATTCGAAGCATTTCCGGCCCCCCGATTCGGCCACGCCGAGCCAACTCGAAGTCGCGTTCGTCCTCGAAGGGCAGAGCCTGTCGATTTTTCTCGTTCTGTGCCCGAGTCGCCGACGACGCGCCCTTAGGCGCAGACGTGAGCGGACGCCCGCCT
>DGPZ01000200.1 GCA_002390675.1 Deltaproteobacteria bacterium UBA4427 | reverse complement strand
ATTCGTTCGCCTAACGCTTCTTGATGCGCGGCGAGGCGGTCGAGGCGTTCTTCGTCGGCGATGATGACTTTGGGGTCGGAGTCCTTTACGCCATAGACGAGTTCAGGGCCGGTCCACCAAGCATTCACGCCGACGACCGTAATTCCGACACTCGCGCAGGCCCAGTAGACAATCATCCATTCGGGGTAGTTCCGCATTGCGATCGCAACACGATCTCCGGGCTGAATGCCGTTAGCGAGGAGCCAATTCGAAATCGAAGCGGCCTCTTCGTGGGCTTGGTGATAGGTCCATCTCTCGTCGCCATAGACGAGATATTCGTTGTCACCGTGATTTCGTGCGATGTCCCAGACGGCCCGAAGAGTGGGCGGGGCGTTTTTGTACGCCCGTAGGGACTGGCCTCCCACGTCCACCTGGACAATTTCGAATTGAGCACCCGGGCTCGTTAGGGTGGACCAAGCTTCGCGGAGTTCTTTGTACACGGGGATTCCTCGGCAGGCGCTTCGCGCGCGCGACCAAACGGGAGACTCGGAGTCGGCTTCGGCGATCCGCAGTTGAGTAGTGGCATAGCTCATGCCACCATCCGCGAGCAAATTCATGCGACGACGGAGAGTCGCCGCTTTGATCACATGTCTTACCCCCTCGGTCCTCACCGAGAGAAGGAGCCAGACCATGGGAATCCTCGACGGAAAAGCGGCCATCGTTACGGGCGCTGGTGGCGGCCTCGGCCGCGCACACGCACTCACCCTCGCCAAGGAAGGTGCGGCCATTCTTGTGAACGACTTGGGTGGCTCCCTGGACGGCTCGGACGGCGCGGGCGCGACGATGGCCGATCAGGTCGTTGCTGAAATTGTGGAAGCCGGCGGTACGGCCGTCGCGAACCACGGCTCGGTTACGAACGAAGACGACGCGAAGGGAATGATCGACCAGGCTGTTAGCGAATTCGGTCGCCTCGATATTTTGATTAACAACGCGGGGATCCTGCGCGATAAGTCGTTCAAGAAGATGACGCCGGAGCTTTGGGATCCTGTTGTCGAGGTTCACCTTAAGGGCACCTACTATCCGACACGCGCCGCCTACCTTCATATGATCGAAGCCGGGCACGGCGGTCGCATCATTATGACGAGTTCGACCTCGGGTCTCGTCGGCAATTTTGGTCAGACGAACTACGGCGCCGCGAAGGCGGGCATTGCCGGCTTCATGCGATGTCTCGCAATCGAAGCACAGAAGGCAGGCATCACGGTCAACGTGCTCGCGCCGAACGCCTACTCACGTATGACCGCCGGCATTTTTCCGGAAGGTGCGGAGAAGCGCTTCGCTCCGGAGAAGGTCTCGCCCGCGATTGCGTGGCTCTGCTCGGACGACGCGCAGGACATTACGGGCAGGCAATTTGTGATCAGCGGAAATCGCGTGACGCTGCTTTACCCGGCCGCCTTCCAGATTGGCGACAACGAGAACGCAGATGAGTCCTGGACGCCTTCCGAGATCGGCGCACAAATTCGCAAGACGGTTAAAGACTGGCCGGCCCCGTCTACGGTCCCAGAGCTGATCTTCTAGAGCCTAGTATCGGGGCATGTTTGATATCGGCCGCACGGGACTTCTCTAAGGAGTTCCGCGCGCCGCCGTCTAACTCAGCCATTCTTTGAACCCCAGGAGACCCATCATGGAACTATCTAACCGAATTGCCGTCGTAACCGGCGGGGCCAGCGGAATCGGAGAAGCGCTCGCGCTTCGCTATCACGAAGAGGGTGCAAAGCACGTAGTCGTGGCAGATCTTGATGGGGACGGCGCTAAGGCAGTGGCTGCGCGCATTGGTGGTTCGGGGTTTGGCGTCGACGTTTCCGATGCGGCGGCGATCGAGGACATGGTAAAAGAGGTGGAGCGCGATCAGGGACCCATAGACGTGTTCTTCTCGAATGCGGGCTATGTGACCTTTGGCGGCCTCGAAGCGCCAATCGAAGATTTCCAGCGCATGATGTCCGTGCACGTGAACGCACATATCATCGCAGCGCGTACGGTTCTGCCAGGCATGATTGAACGCGGCGAGGGCTATCTCCTCAGCACGGCATCCGCGGCAGGGCTCCTCTCACAGTTCGGCTCGCTTCATTATGCAGTGTCTAAGCGAGCGGCGATCGCCCTTGCGGAGTGGATTGCGATCACACATGGCCATCAGGGCATTCGCGTTTCTGTGCTGTGTCCGCAGGCGGTGCAGACGAATATTGAAGAGAACAGCCCTGATAAGGAACGGATCTCCGGCGGCGGCGCGTTCGCGGTTGCGAGTGGTGACGGAACGCTCAAAGCGGCGGACGTGGCTCAGGTCTGCATCGATGCGATGCGGGAAGAGCGCTTCCATATTCTTCCTCATCCTGAAGTCGAAGAATATGTAAAGCGGAAGGGGCAGGACGTCGAGCGATGGATCGGTGGCATGCAGAGATGGCAGGGAAGCCTCTTCACGGATGAGACTCATCCTGCGACTTGGCTGACTAAGCGGTAACAGCGGGACCAGCGCGACTAGTTGACCCACGGTTCATCCCGCCGGCTAGAGCGCCGGCGGAATCGCGAGACTGAGCGTTAGTCCGCTGCGACTGAGAAAATCAGGCCGCCGCGCTTCTCGACGGGGCAGGTCGCAAGAAGATCCCGCAAGTCGAGCAGCTCAGCCCCGCGCGGGAACTGTTCGAGCCAGGCCGCGAGCGATTCTCGTCCGCCGTCGCCTGCGAAGCATTTGTCGAGGAGGTCGGCGATTCGCGTGAGCATCCAGACTTGATAGGCCGAGACCATACGTCGCGCCTTGATACCGCCAATTTCGAACTCATGCGTGAGTGAGCCGTTTTCGGTCTGCTGATTAAAGAATCCGGGTGAGGCGGTGAAGCTTTTTTCAGGGAGTCGCTCGCCGAGGGTATGATCATCGCTCGCCATGAAAGCACTTAGGCGCTCGATGGTACTCGTGAGTACCGGCCACATTTCTTCGAAGAATACGGCTATCAGCGGTGCGAGTGTCTCAGGGATCGCGTCGTCGCCCAGCCATTCGCCGCCATTGCTCGTCGCCGGTCGCGCCACGAGCTCCCCGTCATCGTCGAGGGAGTAGAGCTTCTGGTCCCAAGTGCGCGCATTCAGCGAGCCTTCGCCGTTCGTGCGCTCGACCCATTCCGACGTGATCGGGAAATAGGTTCGAAGAGCAAATCCAGAGAGCGCATCTCTGTAGAGATGCGCGTAGAGCGGGCCGAGCAGACCAAAGTCGGCCAGGGCAGGGCGGCCGCCAAAGACGTAATCGTGCTCTGCGAAATGATTTTCAAGAATGCCTAAGACGTTATGTTGGCTGGCTTGCCATGCATGTTCGGTTTCCAGCGTGCATCCAAGCTGAACGAGCCCGGCGTAGACCGCCTTAGGGTCCGTCCGAGCCGTCGAGATCCCGAACGCCTGCTCAAAGAACGCGCCGCCTGCCGCTCGGCGTGCATGTCCGTTTTGCCCTGCCGCTAGGACTGCGCCCCATTGCTGTTCGTTGTAGCCGCGGTGGCTGGGTTCTCGGCCGTCTTCGCTGAAGAACCAGCGTTCCCAGAAACCGGGGACGAGAAGCCATTCGTCCGCGAGGAGTTCAATGAGGTACGAGGCGAGGGCTTGGCGCGGAGAGTGCGCCGGGTCTGCTACCACGGGGGAGCTCGGATGCGCGGCTTCGACGAAGTCGATGATGTCGCTGGTGTCTTGGATCCAAGTGCCGTCTGGGGCCTCAAGCTGAGGGATCGTGTTGCTCTGGGATTTCACTAACAAGCGTCCAGCAATCAAGTCGGGTGTTGCGAGGATGTCTTCGAAGCCAGGGCCTAGCGCGCCCGCGCGTTCCTTGAAGCGGAGATAGCCACGGGTCTTGCCGGAGAAGTAGCTGTGTTCCCAAGAGTAGTGGCGGTACATGACGTCCTCTTCGCGCGTGGCGATAGTCACCGGGGCCGTGAGTGGATCTTCGAATAGCCTTGGCTCGGCGGGAGCGGCTGCGCTCGGAAGCTGAGGCCTAATCACTCGGGAGAATGCTTTAGGCGGCGGGGTTATTCGCCCAGAGATAGATTTGATCCATGCTGACCGGCCGCTCGGCTATACCTTCGAACCCCGGGAAGTCGCCGCCGGCATAACTATCTTCGCAGAGGACGAGTCCGTTCTCGTCGAAGCCCCAGATGATGATCAGCCGGGATAGATAGAGGTAGTGCCCGCTCTCGTCCGGGACGTCGATTCCCATCGCCTTCAGCACGGCACCCGGATAAGCCATCTTCATGTCGCCTTCGGTTGTGATGACTTTGCGGTCGACGGCCATGCGTTCGATAGCGTGCTCGATGTGGTTGCAGCCGGAGCCGACGATGCCTTTATAGTAGTTGGCAACGCCTTCTTTTCCGGTGGGACTGTTTTCGTCGCCACCGCCGGGCGTATAACTCGTGTAGCTAGCGTTCCCCGCGACCGTATTCATAAGGGCTTCGAAGTCGGGCTTCGCTTCGGCTTTCGCGTGGGCAATGATCGTTTCAAGATTGCGGCGGCGAATCGGATCCGTCTCGCTCTCGAGAAGACTTTCGGGCAGAGCCCAGTTCTTGCGGCAGTCGATCAAGTAGCTCATGGCGGCGGTCCCTCTTGTGGGTGGAATTGCGGTCCGAATCCTATCAGGTTAAGGAGGGGCCGGGATACGATCGAGGAAGGCTTAGGGGTCGTCATAAAGGTCGGATTGGACGTGGGATTCGGGCATTTCGCCGAGGCGAGAATTCCATGAAGTCGGGGCTCGCGCCTAGGGCCTCGCGTCGTTTTCAACCACCTATCTAGAAGCGGCCAATCGGCCGGGAGACCGAGGAGCGCTCTTGAGCACGAAGTTGCTCGTCATCTGCCGGAACTTGGTCCGTCTGATTGCCCAGACCCTGTGCTAGATTCCGCGCCGCTCGCGACCCGGCCACGCCGTTCGCGAGTACCGCGGAGAGTTGGCCGAGCGGTCGAAGGCGCACGCTTGGAAAGCGTGTGTAGGGAAACCTACCGTGGGTTCGAATCCCACACTCTCCGCCATTCAGTCTGCTGTGTCAGAGACGATTGCGCGCCGTCGATCCCAATCTCGGGGATTCGGCAGGATTCGCGCCGTTTGGGGCGAATCGGGTTTCGGGAGTCCACCGGAGACGGGACTCTTGCGGGCCCGGTTGGGAGCTCTCGGCCAGGAGGCCAGAATCTCGAGCCGTGCTTCCCCTGCCGGTGGCGAATTCTCTAAGATAAGGGCATGCCCAAGCCTGAATCTGCGAAGCCCACCCGCCGCGAAATCCTGAAAGCCGGCGGACTCGGACTCTTGACCGTGACCCTCGGTGGCCAGTGGGTGCACCTCTCCCCGGCCGAGGCCCAGGCGGCCGGGGCTCCCTTGGCTGTGTTCACCCCCGAAGAGGCCGCTACCCTGGCGGCGCTCGGCGAGCGCCTGGTTCCGGGCAGCTGGAAAGCCGGCGTGTTGCCCTTCGTGGATTACCAACTCGCCGCCGCCCCGGAAGATTGCATGCTGATGATTCAATACCTCGGCGTCGACCCGCCTTTCACGCCCTTTTATCGGACGGGCCTGGGCGCCCTGGACGCCGCCGCCCAGGCGCGCCACCAAAGTCCCTTCGCCAAGCTCGAGGATGCTCCGGCCGAAGAGCTCATCGCCGCTATGGCCGAGGGCAAGCTCGAGAACTGGGCGGGGCCACCGTCGCCCTTCTTTTACTTCGTCCTTCGTAATGATGCCTGTGATGTGATGTACGGAACCGAGAAGGGGTTTGCGGCGCTAGGCGTTCACTATGCCGCGCATATCCGGCCTCCCAGTGAATGGGGAGAGATAAGTTGAGCGAGCTCCCGAACGAAAAAATAGATGCGGTGATCGTCGGCTCCGGGGCGGCGGGCAGTCATTTCGCCGCCCGCCTGGCTCAGGCCGGCAAGCGAGTGGCGATCCTCGAGGCTGGCCCCGCCCGGCCCAAGGACGAACTTGTCAGCTCCATGCTCTGGGCGCGCCGGCTTAAGGGCGGCGGCGCCCCAGTGCTCGAGACTGGCAAGGGCACCGTGGGCAACGGCTTCAACGCTGGCCGGGGGGTTGGCGGCTCTACCATGCACCACTACGCCGTCTGGCCGCGGCTGCACGAAAACGATTTCCGGGTGAAGAGCCTGTATGGGCGCTCCCGGGATTGGCCCATCGCATACGCCGACCTCCAGCCCTATTACGACCGGGTTCAGGAGGAGTGCGGGATTTCGGGGGATCACCTAGCCGAAACCACTCGGCCCCCGGGTTCTCCCTACCCCATGCCGCCGGTCCCGGTGTCCGTGCAGGGGCGCGTCGTGGCCCAGGGCTTTGCCGCCATGGGCATGAAGGTCTCTCCCATTCCCCTGGCCGTGAACAGTCGCAGCTACAAGGGCCGGCCGTCGTGCCTCTGGGATGGTTGGTGCGATGCTGGCTGTCCGATAGGCGCGCTGGCCAACGCCCAAACGATTCACCTTCCCCAGGCCGAAGCCGCCGGAGCGACGATTCATCCCGACACTGAGGTGGTGCGGGTGCTGACCAGTGCGGACGGCAAGCGTGTCACCGGCGTCGAGGCTATGACGAAGGATGGCAGGCGCGTGCGAGTGATGGCCGACGTGGTTGTGGTGGCGGCATTCACGATCCAAAGCCCCCGGCTCTTGTTGGCGAGCGCAACGCCCCAGCACCCCGAGGGCCTGGCGAACTCGAGCGGCAACCTTGGGCGTTTTGTCACCACCCACGGCGCGGCGCCAATCTTTGGCTTGCACCCCAAGGTGACAACTCCGGCCTTTGGCGCCTTTGGCGGCCAGCTTCTAAATCAGGAGCATTACGACGACAAGAACGCCCATGCGAGCAGCGGCGCCTTTGGCAGCTACCAGTGGATGATCGCCAACGCCCTAAAGCCAAATGGCCTGCTCGGGATCGCGCCGACCCGCCCCGACCTGCGCGGCCCGGCGCTAACGAAATTCATGGAGCAGGCCTCCGAGCATATGATCACGATGACCGGGGTGACCGAAGACGAAGCCCTGGCTGAAAACCGCATCACCCTGAGCCCTCGCAAAGATGCCCTGGGTGTTCCTCTGGCTTCGGTCGACTACACCCCGGCCAAGGCGTCCATGGCGCTCTGGGACGCGGCTATCGCCGAAGGCCTCGAGGTCTTCCGGGCGGCGGGGACGAGCGAGGCTTGGAACGCGCCGCGGGCTCCTATGCATATCATGGGGGGGACGGTGATGGGGACGAGCGCCACAGACTCGGTGACTAACAGCTATGGCCAGACCCACGACCTGCCCAATCTCTTTGTCGGTGGCGCCGGACTCTTTCCCACTTCGGGTGGGGTCAACCCGACCTTTACGGTCCACGCCCTGGCCGCGCGTTCGTCGGAATACTTGGTGAAGAACTGGGATTCGGTGATCGGCTAGCGGCCTGAGGACGCTCGCCCTCTCGCCATGCCTGCCTTCAGTGCGGGGCAGCAGTTCAAAGGCTCGGGGCGGATGGTTCGTGACATAGGCGGTCGTGTGCTTTGAATCCATCAATCGACCCCCTCCGCTCGATTGATCATTGAGCTCCAACATTGGAACCCCTTCCGTGTGCTCAGGTGCTAGGCAACCTAACAAAGCGCGGTGCAAATCCAAGAAACGTCGAGATCGAGGAGGTCTTTCACGACTTGGACGAGATCGTGCCGGGACTCGGCGATGCCCCTTTCCTGGCTGAGGGCTATCCTCTGGCTGACGGCTATTTTCTGGCTGAAGGCTCCTTGATGGAATGTGCCGAACTCCGTTAGTGCTGACTAGGCACTACACCGCCGTCGACCACAATAAACTCTGCCGTCACGAAGCTTGCTTGATCGGACATGAGGAAGCGGACGACTTTTCCGATTTCCTCTGCCTCGCCCATTCGGCCTAGCATCGACTGAGATACGTAACTTTCTTCGAGCCCTGGCACGTTCTGTAAAGCGTCGTCCTGCATAGGCGTCCGGATATAGCCGGGGCAGATCGCATTGACCCGGATGTCGTCGGGGCCAAGGCGATCGGCCAGCGATCGTGTAAGACCTAGTAGTCCTGCTTTTGAAGCCCCGTAGGCGGGGTTTAAGCCGTTGCCTAGGATGGCGTTGATGGACGCGATCCCGACGATTGCAGCGCCCCCGCTCCGGCGCAGATCCGGGAGCAGTGCGCGTACGAGTAGCGCCTCGGCGCGAAGATTGATTGCGAGCACGGAGTCCCAATCTTCGGGCTCGAGTTCGTCGATCGGAATGGGGTGAGCTACGCCAGCGGAGTGGACGAGTCCGCCGAGTTCACCGAGCGCCGAACGGGCCGCCTCGATCTCGGCCTCGAATCGCGCGTGTTCGCGGATATCGAATCCCGCCGCACAGGTCGCGACACCAAATTCGTTTGCGATCTCGTCGGCGACCTGAGCGCAGCGTGCGGGTACCAAGTCCCAGATCGCCACTGGTCGACCGACCTCAGCCAATGCTCGAGCACTTGCCTGGCCGATTCCTGAAGCGCCGCCGGTTACGATCACTGCGCTGCCCGGTCCCCATTCGATTCCCGTCATCTTTACCCCCTGTCGTCGTCCCCTGATTCGGCCCCGACTTCGCGGAGGCTAGCAGCGCCAGAGTGAGTGCCGCGATGCCCCGCCGAGTTGTGAATGGCTGTTTGGCGAAAACACAAACCAAGGGAACCGGTCGCTCGGCGACCAATATCCGACCACGCTTCTGCCTGCGGCATGGGGTACCTCGCGATCTCGCCTGGGGATGTTTTGTGTTGGACAGATGCTCTGTCGGTGGCGGTTTGATGAGGTCCTGAGTGATTGCATCTTTTACGGAGTCACCTCCCAAGCAGAGTGCACGATACGGAGCCTTGGCATCCTCTCCGCTATGCTCCAACGACATGTCATCTATGTCGCGATCCAATCTCAGTCAGGTCGTTATCTTTGGCGCCAGCGGAGACCTTACGAAACGAAAGTTGATCCCCGCGCTCACGCGTTTGAACGCAGATCCTCGATGGGCCAATCAATTTTCAATATTAGGCGTGTCTCGAAGCGAGATGACGGACGAAGCGTTTCGCGCGCATCTTTCGGAGGGATTGCCCGAGGATTTGCGCGCGGCGTTTGCGCAGGTGGCAGAACGAATCTTCTACTACGCGGCGGACACGAGTAAAGCCGAGGCGATGGCCGGGCTCAGCGACCGACTCGACCAGCTTCCGGGCGGAGTCGAGGCGGGGCGTCTCTTCTATCTCTCGCTCAAGCCGGAACTCTTTCCGGTCGTCGCCGAAGGGCTTAGCAAGGCTGGGCTTTTGCGAAGTGCGGCAGACGAATTTAGGCGAGTGATTGTCGAGAAACCCTTCGGGCACGATCTGGCGTCGGCGAGGCTTTTGAATCGGGCGTTACATAGAACGCTGCACGAGGATCAGATTTACCGGATCGATCACTATCTCGGGAAAGAGACGGTTCAGAACCTGCTCGGCTTTCGATTCCACAACGCGATCTTCGAGCCGCTTTGGAATCGAGACCACGTCGAGTCGGTGCAGATCACGGTCGCAGAGACGCTGGCCGTGGAGAACGGCCGCGGCGGCTACTACGACGGTACCGGCGCGCTCCGGGACATGGTTCAGAATCACATGCTCCAGATTCTCGCGCTCATCGCGATGGAGCCTCCTTCGACCCTGGATGCAGATGCCGTTCGCGGGCAGAAGGTGCAGGTCTTGCGTGCGCTCCGACATCCAATAGGGGACGAGGAGGAGCCTTCTAACGTCCGCGCACGTTATGCCGCGAGTGCTGCGGGGCTTGGCTATCTAGATGAAGAGGGTGTGGACGCTAATTCAGAGACCGAGACCTACGTGGCTCTAAGGGCGTACGTCGACAATTGGCGGTGGAGTGGCGTGCCTTTTCTGCTGAGACACGGCAAGCGAATGGCGGAGCGGTTCACCGAGGTCAAGATTCAATTTGCAACGCCGCCTCTGCAGCTCTTCAATTTGCCAGAAGGCATGGAGGCCGACGAGTATCGCCAGAAGGTCGAAGACGGCGAAATTTGTCACACGCGGCCTAACGTGTTGACGCTCAAAATTCAGCCTGAGGAATCGATTGAGCTTTCGTTTGGTGTGAAGCAGCCCGGGAATTCGATGGACATGAGTCCGGCACGGCTGCACTTCGATTATCGCAATCATTTCGGTGAGACCTCGACGGACGCCTACGAAAGATTGTTGGCGGATGCGCTTTCAGGGGATCAAACGCTCTTCTTGCGCGCGGACGAAATCGAAGCGGCTTGGACCTACGCGGACGCGGTTCGGACAGATTGGTCGGGGCCTGACTCGCCGGAGGTTCTGGAATACGCGGGCGGCTCCTGGGGACCTGACTACGCAGAACGGCTCTTTGCTACCTGCCATGGCGGATGGTCGCGTGGTTGAAAGGGAACTCACGACCGGATTGGCTACGGCTGTGCCTGAGCTACTGACCTGCGCGCGGCCGGTGGAGACGGCGGGAGAAAAACTCGCCGATGCGATTTTGGACGTGTTGACTCGCAATGAGTTCGCGCGCCTCGCGATTTCAGGAGGGTCTGCCCTAGATGCGGCGAGCGACGCACGAGTGCGCTTGGCTGACGAGTGGAAACGCGTGGTGCTGACTTGGGTCGACGAGCGGTGCGTCCCGGTCGCAAGTGCCGACTCGAACCGGGGAGCGGCGGCAGCATCTGGTTTGCTGTCCATAGACGGCGGATCGGAGACGGATCCTTCGAGCGTCGTAGCGCTGTTTGAAGATGAGGAAGATCCGCGAACGGCGATCGATCGCTTCGACGAGGCGTGGCAGAGCAAGCTTGGCGAGGGACTCGACGTGGTACTGCTCGGCATGGGGCCAGATGGGCACGTGGCCTCGCTTTTTCCGTCGCTTCGTCCTTGGCCCGTCGGGGTGCCCGTGGCTCATGTTTCAAAGAGCCCGAAGCCGCCAGCCGATCGCATCACCCTCACGCGCGAAGCGCTCGCGACAGCCTCGTGCATAGTTCTTCTGGCGGCAGGTGACGGGAAGCGTGATGCGATTAAGAAACTCATGTCAGGCGATTCGGCGCTCCCTGCCTGCGGTCTGGAAAACATGTTAGTCGTGACGGATCAGACTCTCGAATAAGTACGAACGAAGGGGACCAAAATGCCGGAAGCTGGTTGTGATGTCGCGGTGATCGGACTCGGGGTGATGGGTGCAAATTTCGCACTCAACTTCGCGAGCCGAGGACTCCGCGTGGCACTATTTAATCGGAGCCCGGAGGCCACCCATCAACTCGTCGCCGATTATCCCGGCTCGGATTTTGTGGCATGCGAGTCTCTGGAATCGCTCGTTGCCGCCACAGAACGACCTCGTCGGATCGTCCTGCTCGTTCCGGATGGGGCACCGGTCGACGAATCTCTTGATGGGCTCGACGGCTTGCTGGATGCAGACGACATCGTGATTGACTCGGGCAACAGTCTCTTCCTAGATACCGACCGCCGCGCTGCACGCGCGAAATCGTCACCCTGGCGGTTCGTGGGTATGGGTATTTCCGGTGGCAGCGAAGGCGCGCTTCGGGGGCCCGCCATCATGCCTGGCGGCGACTTCGAGGCGTGGGGACGCCTCAAGCCCATTCTTGAGTCGGTTGCGGCGGTGGCCGATTCCGGGCCTTGCGTCGCCTACTGCGGTCGCGGGAGTGCCGGACATTTCGTGAAGATGGTGCATAACGGAATCGAGTACGGCGACATGCAATTGATTGCGGAGTCGGCGAGCTTGCTTCGTGAGGGGTTAGGTCTAGCGCCGGAACAGGTTGCTGATGTGTTCTCTGAATGGAACGCGGGTGACCTTGAGAGCTATTTGATCGAGATCACGGCCGATATTTTCAGGACCGCAGATCCGCAGGTGCCGGACGGCTTACTTCTGGACTCGGTGCTCGATCGTGCGGGGCAAAAGGGGACGGGTCGATGGACCGTGAAGGCGGCGCTTGATCTAGGCGTCGCGATTCCGACCATAGCGGCGGCTGTCGATGCACGTGTGTTAAGTGCGAATCGAGAACGACGCGTCGAGGCAGAAGCTGCGTTTGGAGGGAACTCGAATAGCACCCTCGAGAGTGTCACCGTGGATGATATTCGTTCTGCGCTCTATGCATCTAAGATGGCGAGCTATAGCCAGGGCTTCGACCTGCTCGCGCGGGCAAGCGAAGAGTATGACTACGGCACAGACCTTGCGGAAGTAGGCCGCATCTGGAAAGCGGGTTGCATCATTCGCGCTAGATTTTTAGATCGTGTTCGTGAGGCCTTCTCGGTGAATGGCGGGGAGGGCCAGGTCGCGCCGTCGCTTCTCGTATTGGCGCCGAGCTTCCGAGCCGAACTCGCAGATCGCGTTCCCAGGTGGCGTCGGGTCGTGGCGGCCGCAACATTGGCCGGGATTCCGATCCCGGGACTAGCAGCCTCGCTCGCATGGTTTGACACTCTCGGTCGCGCACGCGGGAGCGCCAACCTCATCCAGGCCCAGCGCGACTATTTTGGCAGCCACACCTACGAGCGAACCGACGCCCCGGGTGAGTTCGTCCATACGGATTGGGCCGCCGCAGCGCGGAGAGACGGCGAGTCCGGCGGGTCAGGCGAGTAAGGAATTCCGGGGGATGGGCCCGAAAGAGCTCCCCGGGCGCTCATTTCTGGGGAATCCTGCACAGATCTCGCCGAACCCAGCTGTCCCAGCCATTCTTGGCCGCAATCCGTAGAAGATCGCCTTTCTAGGCCTATGCGGCGGGGGGAGGACTCGCTAACGTCCGCCCTCCGACGGAGTGGGCTCATGCTCACCCGTCGAAGGATCCTCGTCTCGCGATTCACGTCGCGCCGGTGAGGTCGTCCAAGGAAAGTCTGCGCGCCCGTAGCTCAGTTGGATAGAGCACTAGCTTGCGGAGCTGGGGGTCGTACGTTCGAGTCGTACCGGGCGCGCCATGATTTTCCTTCGTAGGTCTGCGTAGTTAGCGGTCTCCTCGTCTTCGGTTTCGTATGCGGGTTCAGAGGCTGTCGCCGTTTCGCGCCGCCGAGATCGCCGAAGGAAAGAACTTCGTCGTCTTTCTTCATCGCGTGCGCGTAATGAATGAGCGCTCTACCTAACGCCCCTCGACCGCCGTATGGACCGGCTATGCAAAGGGCAGCGTCTCGTCCGGTACATCCGCTACATGGACGACATCGTGTTGTTGGCGCTTACCCGCTAGGAGTTGGAGCGAGCGAGTGCGTTGGAATCGCTTGGCGAGATGCACGTCTAGTGCGTCGCTTGAGGCGTGTCCTTCTGCATTGTTGCAGCATCCTGCTTCGATATGCAGTTACGCAAAACCGCCGCCGTACGCGGGTTCCGAGTCATTTTGAGCGGAGTACGTCCATCAGCGGCAGCCTCGTTGCAGTCACGTCCGCCCGTTTCGATGAGCATCTCGACGGACTGGGTATGGCGGGGCAAGCGTCCCCAGCAAGCTCTGTGTAACGGCGACATACCGTCCTCGTGCAGTCCGTAGCCGTCCACGTTTCGCTCGATGAGGACGCGCAGCACCTCGACGCGCCCTTGAAACGCCGCGGCATGCCAGACGTTGTAGCCGTCCTTTTCCGTGGCGAGCGGGTCTGCGCCCCAGTCGAGGAGCGATCCGACGAGCATTGCGTGGCCGCGAAGTGAGGCCGCGACAATGGCCGGTTGTTGATCGGCTCCAGCGAAACCCAATGAAGCGTCATCGATGCGCGCCCCGGCCGAGACCGCAGACTTTGCGGCTGCGACATCGCCTCGGTCGGCAGCGGCAAGGAGATTACGCGTGGCCTTGTCGTTGGCACGAGCACTCACCGCGAGAAAGGGTAAGAGGAGTGAGATGGAGATCCACACTGCGATGAACTTCGGCAAGAAATTGCCCGTCCTCATGATTGCGAGACACACGCCGATTGCCTCCGGAAGGGGCAGGGTAGCCCCGACTAGCAGCCTACCCCGGCTGGAAGCATTACTGCCAACGGAATACTTCAACCACGCTCCGTGGCTGAAGCACCGGGCCCATTAAGGCTAGAGCAAACCCTCGCCCGGATGCGAGGGGCGTCAGCAGGCCCGCCTTCAAAAGATCGGCTTGGAAAGTTTTATCGATATCAGATCTTTGGATTCAGCGACTAATCCTGCAGGTGCCCAACAGTTTTCGGCCCTCCAAAGCCACCCTGCAATTTAGGCATCAGCCCACACTGATGTACTCAAGGAGATCTTCATGATTCGTTTTTCCGCCCTGGTAACCCTGCTTGCGCTTTCCTTTTCATCCCTGGCAGTGGCCAGCGATGACTTTGCCTTTCATCAATTTTTCCCAGCTGACCCAATGCCCGAATCGGTGATCGGCGGACCCATTGATGAATCCGAGATTGAGCTCGAGCGAATTGACCAAGGCATCGTCATTGCAGCCGAGACAAGTGGGCTCACGCCGGATTACGCGTACACCGTTTGGGCACTTATCTTCAACGATCCCTCGGCCTGCGAAGAGGGGTGCGATCTCCAGGATATGGGCGCAGATGGCTTCTCTGCACTCTGGACTGGAGTGGGCGTAATCGCCAATGAAGATGGTGAAGCGGAATTCGAGTCCATCATGTTTGAGGGCGAACCCGCCGGAGAAGTCCTGATGGGTCCCGGCCTGGCCAACGCTCAAGGGGCCGAAATTCACCTGATTCTTCGCTCCCATGGCCCAGCGGCTTTTGACGACTCCGAACTCCTGAATGACCAACTCACAACCATTGGCGGCGGATGTGACATTTTCCCCTGCGAGGATGTTCAGTACGCCACGCTAGAAAAGCAGAGGCGAAGCGTTGCTGCCAAAAGGGACAAGACTTCATTTCAAGACTTCACTGCGGAAAGTTTCGGCGAAATCATTCCCGACTCGAAGCTTAAGCTGAAGAGGAAGAACCGAAAAATCCGCCTTTCGGGTGAAACCACAAGCCTCGAGGCCGGACACGCCTATACGATTTGGGCGGTGATTTTCAATCGCCCCGAGAACTGCATTGCCGGCTGCGATGCCGATGACATGAACCTCCCGAGCAGTTCCGCCATCTGGTCCGGAATTGGATTTGTGGCCGATGAGGATGGAGAAGCGAGTTTCAAGACGCGCCTCAAGGAAGGCTCCTTTCCGGGTGAAATTCTCTTCGGCATGGGCCTAACCGACGCTGCCTCCGCCGAGATTCAGTTGGTTGTCCGAGGTCACGGGCCGGCTGCTGTTGACGACCCTGGGATGCTTCAGGCACAAACCTCGACTTTCATGGGTGGATGCGAAATCTTCGAATGCGTGGACTCTCAGTTTGCTGTGATCGGCCAGGCAATGGAGTTCGACGACGACTGAACGGATCGCACGAAGCAAGCCCTCCGGCTTCGCCGGCCACCGTTAAGGGGCCCGGCGAAGCCGTCCTTCGTTGTGGCGCATCCTAGGAGGTGCGATCGAAAAATAATCGGTTTCGATTTTTTCGATATCAAATCTTCAGATTCGACGACTGATCCTGCAGGGGCCCAGAAGATTTTCGGGCCAAGTGAGGCGTGCGAATACCCGCTCGGTCTCGCGAGTCTGGCAGGGGTTGCTTGAGAGAACTGGGGATGGACCCCGCGATCTCTCCGCGACTCGATGGCCGACATCCTGGAGAAACGAACATGGTCGAAGTAATCGAACTGACGGACCCGAGCGCCGACGCTCACATCGCTCGGCATTTCGGCCGAACCCCAATCCTCGTTCAACTTCCCACCGTCTTCGCGATCGTCGCGCCCCCCACGCACCAGGGCGCCCAACTGCTGGATCGATGCAAGAACCGGCTGCCGGGGAAGTTCTACAGCGTTCTCATCGGCGACCTCCAGCGCTTTATCCGCCTCTCCTCAGGCACCCCGCTCTCCGACTATTTGTTGCAGTCGGGCGGACCCGACCGAGTCCGCACCTTCAAGAATGATTTGTGCTCGACTTTTATTCGTACACCAGTCGCAGCTGAGACCCGCTCTTCGAAGATGATCTGCAACGGAACGCTCCAGGGGCTGATTCTAGGGGGGATCCTTGAGCGGAAGATGCGGTGGATGGAGGAGTTGAGCGCGTCGCTCCCGGATAAAATCCTCGACACGGAGCAGGGCCACTACTGCGCTCCGATCGCCTCGAGCTGCAATATGAGCGGCGATCCAGAGGGCTCCATCACCGACTTCGATCGCGCCCTGGCTTTCGCAAAGAGCCGCGGCGTCGAGCTCGTGCTCACGAACCGAGCTGCTCGAGACGGTGGGTCCAATCCGATCTTTGGCATTCAAAACGACCGCGTCGAAACCTACCGCGAGGGCCCCGGCGTGAGTAAGAAGCGTCATTTACTCGAGGACTGGCTCGGCCGCGCCCTGGCGGACCCGATCCGGTTCGGTTCGCTCGGAATGAAGCTCTCTCCCTCGGTAGGCGTTCCTGCTGCTTAGGGCGTTGGTGCATGAAGCCGATCGCGGCACGAAAGTCAGCTCTGCGGCACCAATGCCATCTTTTGTCGATCACTTGAGGTCTGCCAACGCGTTATCTTTTCTCCAATCCGAAACGGAGAACCAGATTGAGCGCCTCCCCATCCCACGACCAAACCCCGTATATAGTCATCACCGCCGATACCCACGGAGGGAACTCGATCGATGGCTATCGAGAGTATCTCGATCCGGAATTTCGAGACGAATTCGATGCGTGGCGCGGGGTCTATAGCAATCCCGCGAAGAAGCATATTGGCGGGAAGAAGATCAAGAACTGGGATTCCGAGGTGCGTCGGAAAGACCTAACGGACGACGGTGTTGTCGGAGAGGTCATCTTCCCCAACACGGTCCCGCCCTTCTACGAGAAGGCGTTCCACGTTGCGCCACCGCCGACCCCCGAACAGTATCGACGCTTTCGTGCAGGCACGCGTGCGCATAACAGATGGCTATCGGAATTCTGCGCAGAGGATCCGGCGAGTCGTGCCGGGATTGGCCTTATTCATCTGAACGACATTGATGACGCGATCGAGGATGTGAAGTGGATCGCTGAGAACGGCCTGCGTGGCGGCGTACTCCTGCCCCTCCCGTCGCCTAGTGACGTTCATCTGCCGGACCTAAACGATCGGTCGCTTGACCGCTTGTGGGCGGTGATTCAAGACTGCGATCTCGTCATGAACCAGCACTCGGGTCAGGGATGTCCGACCTATTCCGGCGCACAGGGATCAAACGCGCTCTGGGCTCTCGAAATGACGTTTTATGTCCAGCGCGGCTACACGACGCTCATTATGGGCGGCGTATTCGAGCGCTTCCCGGGCCTCAAGTTCATCTTGACGGAGAGCGGCTGTGCTTGGGCGCCGCAGGTCATGAAGAATATGGACGCTATGTATCTCGCATGGAAGATGGGCGCGATCGGTGAAATCGATACGACGAACGACCCGCCACTCGTGGAACTGCCGAGCTTCTACGCCAAGCGAAACTGTTGGTACGGCGCGAGCTTCCCGAGTCCAGCGGATATAGACGGACGCGACGTCGTCGGTGTCGATCGCATTCTCTGGGGCAACGACTATCCGCATTTCGAAGGTTGCTACCCCTACTCGCGCGAAAATATGCGCTTCGCATTCTCAGACGTGGCCGAGAAAGAAGTACGTATGATGCTAGGCGAAAATGCTGCTGCGCTTTACGGCTTTGACCTAGAGGCGCTTCGCGCACGGGGTGAGGCGGTTGCAATTACGCCGGGAATGGTGCGTGAGCCGCTTGATGAGATCCCGGCGGATTCGACCTGCATCACGTTTATGCGCGCTCGTGCAGAACGAGCGATGGGCGCTGCAAAATAGAAAAGGGCGACGAGGCCCCTGTCTGGGATCTTCGCCGCCCTTCGTTTTTACTATTTTCGTTCCCAAGCGTGAACACTCGGGCAGCGAACTAGAGTGCGAGCGCACCGTCCAGATCCAGTGCTTCGCCGTTGTCCGCGCGCTTCCAGTCGCGGCCCGCTGCTTCTTCGGCGGTGAAGCGGATGCTCATGCGGTTTGTGGTCCACTGGCCGAGCCGGATGCGGGGATAGGACTGGAGCATGGATTCAGTGACCTTCTTGAGGACACCGGAGACGACGATTTCGCCGTCGGCATTGCGCTCGATGGCTTGCGCGCCGAGCTCGGTGTTTTTGAGCGTCTTGAAAGTGAAGAGGGGAACAGCGCTGAATTCGTCGGACATGGAGGGGACCTCGGCTGAGCACGGGCGGGACTCTTTTTGAGCTGGGCCGCGTGCGAATGAATTGTGTTCGGGTGGGAACCTACCGATCTCCAGGGAATCACGCAAAGTGGCTGATTTCGAAGGGGAAATAGCTGTCTTCCTGGGCTTCTCGGGAGCTGAACGTGCTTCGCCTCGCCAAATGCCCTTTCGCGAAAATCCGTGCATCTTTCATCCCCGATTGGGCCCGTACAGCATCTCGCATGATGAGTGAGCTGGAGGTTCTAGGCTGCCGTTTCGCCTTTACGAGAATGCGCCCGACTGTGTCGACGATTTATGCGCCCCCTGTCTGGGTCCAGTCGGGTTAGATGACGAAGAATGTCCGAGCTGCTCGCGGCGATTCGTGGGGCGTGGACGCTTGGGGGTGCTCACGGGCGCGCCGCCGGCCGCAGAGTCCCTTCAGAAGATGGAATTAATAAGACGTTAGGCAAGCCGCTGTGTCGCAGGGGGCGGGCTTCGAAGCGACCTCAGGCCCGCAACAGACCGGGAAATTGAGCAGCAGCCGAGACCGTTCCGAATCGTTACTCTCCCGGATCCGCGGCACCCAAATCCCGTCGCGGTTTTGGAGTGCCTCAATGTCTACGACTTCCCCCCGAATCGCCATCATTGGCGCCGGGCCTTCCGGGCTCGCGACCGGTCACGAACTTCTCGCCAAAGGCTTTTCGGATTTCACGATCTTCGAGAAAGCGGCGAAGCCGGGAGGCACATGGCATAACGAGACCTATCCCGGCCTCGCGTGCGACGTATGGGCGCACTCATACACCTTTACCTACGCGCCGAATCCAGATTGGAGCTCGAGCTACGTCGACCAGCCTGAGATTGAGGCCTATCTCCAGAAATGCGCGACAGACTTTGGTCTGGACTCGCATATCACGACGGGAACCGAGATCACCCATGCGCACTATCAGGGTGAAGGCATCTGGGCTCTGAAGAGCGCTGCAGGTGAGGACTTCGAATTCGATGTCGTGATCAATGCGATGGGTAACCAGCACACGGCGCTCTATCCCGACGCCAAGGGAATGGATGATTTCGAGGGACCGAGCTGGCATTCGACGACCTGGGACCACGACGTCGATTTAACCGGTAAGCACATCGCAATCGTCGGGTCTGCTGCGAGCGCGGTTCAGATCGTGCCTGAAGTCACGAAGACGGCAGCAAAAGTCACAGTCCTCCAGCGCACGCCCAACTGGATCATGCCCCGCGGCCGAGTGCCCTACTCGGAATCGAAGCGGAAGTGGTTCAATCGTTTGCCTGTTCTTATTCGAGCGACGCAGAAGATTCAGCGCGCCATGATGGGGATGGTTCATCAAGCGGCGACGCTTGGGCACAAGCGCATGGAACAGTTTGAGGATCGTGCTCGCGGGTTCATCAACTCCGCTATCTCCGATCCTGAACTTCGCGATGCTTTGACTCCGAACAGTCGTTATGCCTGCAAGCGTGGTCTCGTGTCCGACGATTTCTACCCTGCGCTGATGCAGGACCACGTAGAACTCGTGGCCGAGGGCCTCGCCGACGTGCGCCCGTCTGGAATCACGACTGCGAGCGGGCGCGAAATTGATTGTGACATCATCGCTTACTGCACGGGATACCGAATTCTCGACTTCGACCGTGTAGATGTTCGAGGGGAAGGCGGCGCTTCGCTTGCGAAGCAGCTCGAAGAGGCCCCGGAAGCCCATCAGGGAATCAGCGTCCCCAACTTTCCGAACTACTTTTTCGTCGTTGGCCCGAATGGTCTCGTCCTGAACGTTCCCTACTTCATCACAGTTGAGCAAAATGCAGCCACGATCGTACGACTACTCAAAGAGAAGCAAGCGGCGGGCGCGCGTGCGATCGCTGTAAAGGAAGAGGTGAATCGCGCCTACAACGATTGGATGTTGCCGCGCTTCCCGCTCTTCTCCTGGGGCCATGGCTCATGCAACAGCTACTACCGCTTCGATGATGGCCGGGCGCCCTTCCTCTTTCCTGGAGACTTCAAGATGTACAAGAAGCTTCAGGATGAAAGTGGACTGAGTGATTACGATGTTGCCTAACTGGCCTCATTGAGATGAGGTCGGTGTGACCCGTACCGGGAGCGCGCTCATTAGAGGGATGCCAGAGAAGCGCGCGGTGTCCTCTGAGACAGAGATCAGGAGGCCGACGTTCGATCCGGTCTCTCGTGCGTCACCGGGCTTCGAAGGATCGCCGCCCCAGCAATGACACATCGACACGAGTCCAGGGCGCAGATCGGGGTCAGGCCAAGCGACCGCCGTGAGTTCGCCGTGGGGTGATTTGATTCGTACGAGGTCGCCGCGGGAGAGATCCGCTTCCGCCAGGTCGTCGGGGTGCATGAAAGCTGGATTCGTTCCGTAGCGCTTCGTGAGCGCATCGATGTCAGTGCCGACTGAATTGAAGGTATTCGCCATACGTCGACTAATGAGCCGGAATGGGTAAGTCGCGCGATCGAAGCGATCTCCGAGAGCAAAATCCTGAAGTTCTTCGAACATCAATTCGCTTCCAACCTGGAGCCTCGCTTCACACCCTTCGTCCTTTGCCTCGACATAGACGGAATCTTCGTCGCCAAAGAGCACCTTCTTTTGATTTTCGCGCAGTCGCTCGAGCGGAATCCAAGAATCCTTTGTGACCAGATCAAGGAGTTTCTCGGAACTGGGCTTGTGCTCCATGTCGAGGGGGCTTTGCGGAGTCTTGACGCCCATGATCGGAAATACGCCCGCCGCAACTTCGAGGGGCAACTTCATCCGCTGCGCGAGGCCGTAGAAGAACTCCCAATCCTCACGCAAATCTGATCCTTCGGGCGGACTGGCAATGGCGGGTGCGTATTGCCCGTATCGCTCGGTGTAGCCGAGGGCAGGGGAGACGGTGAAGAGATTTTCTGTGGAGAGACTGCATCCAGGAGTTTCAAGTGGGAGCTTGGGGGCGAGGACATAGTCCGCGAGGTTCGCAGTGTCCGTTAGCCGGGGGTCGACGCAGATGTGGAGTTCGAGAGCTTCGAGGGCCGCGCGAGTTTTGTTTTGATCGGGCCAAGCGCGCATCGGATTCCCGCCGATCACGACCAGCGCTTTGATCTGGCCTTCTCCGCCTAACAGGATTTCATCGGCGAGGGCTGAAGTTGGTAACCCACAGACGGCCGGTGGCATATCCGGGCGCGCTCGAAGGGGTTCCCCGAAGCCGTCGACTGGATAGGGCGCCATGGCCTGGGCCTTGAATGCGCGTTTTGTTGTGAGGACGCCTGGATTGCCAACGAGGTCGCCTTCGCGTCGGAAGCGTCCGCAGATCGTGTTAAGACAGAGCACTAAGTACTCAGAGATATTGCTCCAACCGGACATGTTCGCGCCGGTGCCTGCTGTCGCCGATCCCTTGCGGGCGGTGCCGAATATTCGTGCAGCTTCCTCGATCTGGTGGCCGTCGATCCCTGCGCGAGCGGCCACGAGATCCGGGGTAAAGGGTTCGACTTCTTCACGCAGACGTTCGAAGCCATCGACGTTATTGCGGATGAAGTCTTCATCGACAAAACCCTGGCGAATCACTTCGCGCAGGATCCCCGCGAGAATCGCCGGATCGTTCCCGGGGCGTGGTTGAATATGCAGCGCCGCATGTCGCGCCGTTTCCGTTCGCCTCGGGTCAATCACGATAAGCTGCATTCCGCGTGCTTGCGCCCGCTTCAGCCGCCTTCCAGGGTTCGCGTGAGGGATTCCTCCAGAAATAGCCACGAGGGGGTTGGTTCCGACTAGCATCCATGTGTCGGCTTCATCAAAGCTGTGGCTTCCCGCCAACCAGTACCCATGTGCGGCTGCCGCCGTTTGTTTTCCGGGTTGGTCAATCGTGCCGCTGCTGAAACGTAGGCGCAGCCTAAGCGCGTCCATCCAGGCCGTTGCGACGGCGGCAGTCTGCGGGAGTTGATAGAAGAGCGTGCCCATATAGACGGCGACACTGTTACGACCGTATTGATCAAGGATCCTTTGAAGCTTGATAGCGACCTCGTCCATCGCGCGTTCGGCATCAATCGGAACAAGCTCACCGGAGTCGTCGCGAGCGAGTGAGTGCCGAAGCCGCGAGGGCGCCGTATGAATTTCGGGGAAGTGCTTCCCTTTCAAGCAGAAGAAGCCTTCAGAATGCGGATTCTCTTTGTCGCCGCGTGCCGAGACGGGACGTCCCGATTCGTCCACTTCGACGACGATCGGACATTGCGCCGTACAAATCCGACACAGCGTCTTTTTAGAGGTCGTCTTTTGGGTGGATGTCANNTGTCATGCTCTCGCTCCGCATCTCACCGTCCCACACGTCGCCCGACGCGGGCGGCATGCTGACGCGAGGGTTCGCGCGTTCAGCCATTCAGCCATTCAGCCATTTAGCATAGGCGACTGAAATCGGGTCGACGCAAGCATGTCACGGTGCAGGGTCTAGCTCGCTAAGCTTTAGCTCGCCGATCGACGCCATGTCGATGCAATACGGCCAAACCAAAAATGGAGACCTGCTTGCTCACAATCATCCATGTCGACAATTCACGCTCGGATCGTTTGATCTGGCTATGCGAAGAACTCGGTCTCGACTACCAGATCGAGGCCTACCTCCGGGATCCGGAAACGGGACGCGCTGGTCCCAGATTGAAGCGTCTTCATCCTTATGCGAAGGCACCCATGCTTCGAGATGGTGATGCCGTTCTGATTGAGAGCGGCGCGATTTTCGAATATTTGATGGGTCGGCATGGCGATGCAGGATTGCAGCCTTCACCCGTGGACAAAGATTGGCCTGCCTATCTGCAATGGATGCACTTCGCTGAGGGGTCGGCCATGTTGCCAATTCTACTCGATCATTTTCAGGCGGCGGGCATGGCTGGGCCACCCGGAGAGTCGGCGCTCGCCGGCATGGCGAAGGATGGCATGGCGCAGCTTTACGCTTATATAGAATCTGTTCTCTCGGAACAGGAATGGTTCGCAGGCGATCGCTTTACAGCAGCGGATGTGATGATGGGCTGGGTCGTCGAAGTGGTGCTGAACCGCGGGGAGATCGAGCCTTACCCGGCTATGGCCGGCTTTGTCGATAAGATGAAAGCGCGCCCCGCGTATCAGCGTGCACTTTCGCGTGCGGCTGAGGCGACCCGGACGGCAAAGGCCGGCTAGTTCTCGGCGAACCCAATCGGCGAATCGCGATTTGGTTCGGAATTCGGCGCTCTAACTGCACCCGAATCCGTTGCTCCACGCCTTAGATTTTGGGTTAGAGTTTCGAGCCGCTCCTAACGAGTGACTTCCACGTTCCGTCCCTCAAACTACGAGATACTCATGAGCCTCTACGACAACGCCCGCCTCTTGATCGATGGAGAATTGGTCGCCGCACAAGGTGGCCGCACCTTCGAGAACATCAATCCCGCTACAGAAGAAGTTTTAGGCCTCGTGCCGGATGCTTCGGTAGAAGACACGGAGCGCGCGATCGCTGCGGCGCGTCGTGCATTTGATGAGTCTCCATGGGCAACGGATCATGCGCTTCGCTCGCGATGCCTGCGACAGCTGCGTGACGGGTTGCAGGAGCGGATTGAAGAGCTTCGTAAGATCACGGTATCCGAAGTCGGTTGCCCGATTTCGATGACTTACGGGCCGGGCCTCGACGACTGCGTGAAGTGGTTGGGAGACTACGCAAATTTCCTTGACGGCTACGAGTGGAAGACGGATATGGGTGTCGCCGAAGTGATGGGTTCCAAGACCCAGCGATGGATTCTTCGTGAGCCGGCGGGCGTGATGGCCGCAATCACTCCCTGGAACGTGCCGAACGACATTAACTTGAAGAAACTCGGTTGGGCGATGGCAGCGGGCTGCACAGTCGTTCTCAAGGCCGCGCCAACGACGTCCTGGTGTGCGAATTTCCTTGGCGAGATCATCGCAACGAAGACCGATGTTCCTGCTGGGGCTGTGAATATTCTGACCTCCGGCGACAACGCCGCGATCGGGGAAATGCTGACCGCTGATCCGCGAGTCGACATGGTCGGGTTTACGGGCTCGACGGGTGTTGGGAAGCGGATCGGCGAAGTCTGCGGATCTCAGGTAAAGCGCGTCCAGCTCGAACTTGGCGGTAAATCGGCTGCGATCGTGCTGCCTGATATGCCTGGCCTAACACATGTTGCGGGCGCCATGGGCGGAACGGTTTGCTTCCATGCAGGACAGGGCTGCGCGATCTTTACACGGCTCTTGGTGCCAAAAAGCGAACTCGCCGCGTGCGCCGATGCCGTAATCGAAACATTGAACAATGTGAAGTACGGCGATCCCTTCGACCCCGAGAATATTATGGGCCCGCAGAACAGCGCGTTGCAGCGGGAGCGCGTCGAAGGTCATATTCAGCGCGCGATCGATCAGGGTGGAAAGCTGCTCGTAGGCGGCGGGCGCGCGACGCAGTTCGAGAAGGGTTATTTCATGCAACCCACCGCATTTATCGCGGATGAGAACTCGGACCTCGCACAGAACGAGATCTTTGGCCCGGTCCAGACTTTGATCGGATATGAAGACGAAGCAGATATGATCCGGATCGCTAACAACTCCCGCTTTGGTCTGTCCGGAGCGATCATGGGACCGGATGTCGAGAAAGCGATTGAGATCGCAGGCAAGATCCGAACCGGAACGCTCTCGGTCTGCGGCGGCATGTATTACAACTGGGACGTTCCCTTCGGCGGCTATAAGGAATCCGGCCTCGGCCGCGAGCACAGCAGCATCGGTTTCGAAGAGCACCTGGAATCGAAGACGATCGCAATTCCGGCCGGCTAATCGTTTCGAGTTATTGAATCGAGCGAGATCCTAGATGGCGCTTAAGGCCATCAGGCAGCGTTGGGAACCCGACTTCGAACTCGAGTTGGATGCGATGCGAGCGGTGTTGCATGCGATCCTTTGCGACTTGCGTCGCTACGTACCGCTCCACCCCTTTATCGAATCGATTCAAAACCTGCCTAGTCCTGAGGACCTGCCCGACGCAAGACTCACACCGAGACGCTCGACAAGATGAAAGATCTGATCGAGCGCGGAGAGGGTCGGCTCGGTTGAGTCGCGGATGTTGAGCACCCGCGAACAGGCATCGCCCAGCAAGGCGCCAAGCACGCTGGATAATAGGCGAAATAGCGATCAGAACAGTGTCGGAATCGGCTGGTCGAGGCAAGTGAGATGGCTAGGCTGTCAATGCCCCGTACCCCTTTTGAGCGCCCATGCCGGCCTGAAATCAGGAGCCCCGCCTTGTTCTCCCATCCCGTCGCGACTGCAGAGCAACACGATCATGAACGATACGCTGTAGACCTAATACGGCACCCGATCGTTCGTGAAGCTTTCGATCGGGTCAAGCGACATTGGCTTGAGGTCGCGAGCCCGGCGCCGGGACCCGATATGCTTCGCTGCTACGACTGGGCCTTCGAAGAAGTGATGTTTTCCGCTGCGATTTGGTCGGCGAATCAAGATCCGCTTCGCCCAAAGGTCACGACAATCACGCGACTTCCTCATCGACTCGGCGATGTTACGGTTCCCGGCTCTAGATGGGGGATCGATAATCCGGACTCGGTCTATCGCGTCATTCCGATTGCTGGCGACGAGCGGTACCGAATCACAGGGAAGGTCGCCGAGTCCCGTCTGCCAGAGAACTACTTTACGCTCTGGGACGATAAGATGAACACCGTCGACGTTTTGAACGGCAGTACGCTTGAGTTAGCGGCCGACGGTTCTTTTGAGATTTTCGTCGACAGCGATCCGGCAGGCGACCGGCCTAACCATGTTCGTTCGTCACCTGCGGCGCATGAATTCTATATCCGAGACGTCGTTCAGGACTGGGCAATCGACACGCCTAACGAGTTGTCGATCGAGCGACTCGGAGGCGCCCCATCCCGACCCGCACCCACTTTGGACGAGCAGGCCGAATCGACCGCGCGGTTCATGCTTCACTACGCAGACAGTACGATTCGCTTCAACCAGCAGGCCTACGACAAGCCAGTCAATTCCCTCGAATTCAAAATCGATCGCGATACCGACGGCGCGCTACGAAATCAGATCTACATCATGGGCCATTTCGATCTCGAAGAAGATGAGGCGCTCGTCATCGACGTGAACGTCGCAGACGCCGGGTATTTCATTGCGCCGATTACGAACTACTGGGGCACGACGAACGAAGTTGTTCACCGCACCGGAAGCCTCAATCGCGCACAGTCGCAAGCGAACGCCGACGGCACCTATACTTTCGTGCTTTCGCAACATGACCCAGCCGTCCCGAATTGGCTCGACCCGACGGATATGCGCGAAGGGATTCTGACCTTGCGATGGGCAGAATTTCCGGGGGGGCAGCCGCCTTCGAATGTGGGCGCCACGAGTCGCGTCGTGCCGCTTGCGAAGCTGCGCGATGCCCTGCCAAAGGAGACGCCGATCTTTGACGCAGCGGCACGAGCGGACCAACGCCGTCAGCGCGCGGCGGCCTATCTTCGCCGAATGCCGGAAGGCGAAATTTGAGTGCCTGATTGACCACTCACCAATCGCTGTCGAAGTCTGAAGCCAGGCGCATCGCGTTGGCGGCACAGGGCTTCGGGCAGGCGCGGCCGACAGGGCGAGTGGATCGCAGACATTTACGTAAGGTGATGAATCGGTTGCATCTGCTGCAGCTGGATTCAGTGCCCGTCGTGATTCGTACGCAGTACATGCCGCTCTTCTCACGGCTCGGCCCCTATCGCGCCGAACTGCTTGACGAAGTTGCGTATCGGCCCCGAGATGGCGTGCATGAATGGTTTGAGGCCTGGAGTCACGAGGCATCGCTCCTGCCTGTAGAAATGGAGCCCTGGCTTCGCTGGTCTAAGGAACGAGCTCGGGAAGGGGCAACCTGGAGACGGCTATACAACGCTGCGATGCGTGAGCCGGGTTACGTGGAGAACGTTCTTGCTGAAGTGAAGGCTCGCGGCCCGATCAAGGCGGGGGAACTATCAGATCCACGACCGAATAAGGGCGATTGGTGGGGTAGCCGGTCTGCTGGTGCACTTGCCCTCGACTGGTTGTTTCGGATCGGGGAGGTTGGCGTCAGGCGACGCCCCGGATTCGTGAAGGAGTTCGATCTCTTTGAGAGAATCGTGCCGGCGGTGATTCGTAAAGCTCGGACCCCTACCTTCGAAGAGTCCATGGATGAGTTGTTGGTTCGGGCGGCTCGGGCGCATGGGGTCGCGAGCGCGGATTGCCTAGTCGACTATTTCCGGGTGCCCGTCAAAGCAGCCAAAGCTCGACTTGCGGGGCTCGTCGAAGAGGGCCGCCTCGACACTTGTGAAGTCGAGGGTTGGAACAAAGCGGGTTATCTAGACCCGGCGGCGAAATGCCCGCGGAAGATCGAAGGCGCTGTTTTGCTCTCCCCCTTCGATCCCGTTGTTTGGCATAGAAAGCGAATCAATTCCCTATTTGATTTCGAATACAAGATCGAGATCTATACGCCGGCTGAAAAGCGTCGTTGGGGATATTACGTCCTACCCATGCTGCTGGGAGATGTGTTGGCGGCGCGCTTCGATCTGAAAACAGACCGCGAAAAGGGCATCCTGAAAGTCCGAGCCACGCATATTGAAAGCGGGCAGAGTGCGTCACTAGTAGCAAAGGCCGCCGCCGGGGAGCTGAAGGCTCTTGCGCGTTTCGTGGGCGCCGGGGATATAAAGGTTGGGCGTCGAGGCGATCTCGCGCGGGCGCTTTCTCGGGAACTTGCTGCCCTGCCTTCTTGAATCTGCGGAAGAGTCGTTTGCCTAACGACCGATGCTTATGGTGCGCAGGGCGAGCACGGGAAAGCGGCGAAACAGAAAAGGGGCTGGATCGCATGCGATCCAACCCCTTCTCAGAGATGAGCCCTGTTATGTCGAAGTCGGTGTCTCGGGTGACCGCAGCGGCTACGCAACGGTTGCCGAGGCTCAGAGAGCATTATGCATGCTTCTGTGAAACGAATGCGAGGCCCAAGAGGCCGAGGAGCATGAGCGAGCCAGTCGTCGGTTCGGGAATGACCGGGATCTCGCCCTCGAGCTTTAGGAGAGACATGGACGCGACGTCGTTCGAACTGGAAGTGCCTTTGGTGGCGAACTCAGGAATTGCGAGATAGGCGGTGACTGTCGAACCGGCGAAGTCTGCCAACGTGATAGGGCGCTGGTCGTTGACGAGGGCAAAGTCCGTCTCGGTTATACCGGTCAGCTCGAAAAAACCCACCGTGCCGAAGTCGACCTTGATATCGCACGGGCAGTTTGTCGGCGCGTCTTTAGGGCTCGAGTTCCTTGCATAGATCTCGGCGATGTCGGTGCCTAGAGCTTGCAGACCACTGAACAGCAGCTCGTCGTCGTATTGGAAGTTGATGCCGCCGAGCTCGCCGGTCGGAAGTGCGGCGCCGCTGGATTCGAGCGAGATTGAGATCTTCCCTTGCTCGATCGAATCGTCGAGGGAAATCGTCACCCCGTACCCCGATCCGAGCGGGTCGATCAAGTCAAAGCTTGTGCTTGCTGCAAGGGCGGCGCTGGGCAGTACAAAGCTTGCCAGCATAAAAGCCGCGGCCATCGCGCGAAGAAACGTGGGGGCCGGGTTTAGGCCGGAAATGAATCGCAACATGGGTGTCTCCGTTCGCCAGTAACAGGGGGCTCGGGAGCGCACTCGCACTCCCGGTTAGCTTGGAGTGGTGACGACTCAGCAAAAATCGCTGAAAATTTTTCGCTATCTACGATCTAACCCCACGGGGGCTAAGTCGGAACAGAAAACGGTTAGGAATGAGATGGATCCCCTGTGAGAAGGCGACGGAACCGCTCGACAGGACGTCCTTATTCAGATTGATTTTCGCGCTTCGGAAATCGTCCATTCCGATCGTGATTCCGGGGGATTCCTGCGGAATGCGGTTGATTCTGCATATCGCTGCATGCGGCGCGATTGCTCTGACTTTTGCCGTGCCCGCTTTGTCACTCACCTGCGGACTAATTCTTTGGACGCTCGTGACTCTCGTCGTGGCAATTCGCCAAGCATTGGATTATTGCTCGACCCGGCGCGCGATCCTGTTTTGCGCGCTGACGTCGCCCCTCGCGGTTCTTCCGCTGATGGGCGTTCTAGTGATGACCGGACCACCGTGGCCGTTCTGACGAACGTGCGATCGAGTGCTGGGTGAAGAAAGAGAGATTTTGCGATGCAACGAGTAGTCGACGGACGAATGGCTGGGAAGGTGGCGTTCATAACGGGAGCCGCCGCGGGAATTGGGCGTGCGACGGCTGAGCGCCTTTCGAGCGAAGGGGGTTCGATCTATCTCGTGGACGTCGCGATGGACGGGCTTGAGGAAACGCGCAAAATCTGTGAAGAAATGGGCGCGAGTGTTATGGCCTCGCGATGCGACGTTTCGGACGAAGACGATGTCGCGCGCAATATTTCCGCGTGCGTCGCGGAATTCGGTCGCCTCGATGCTCTCTGCAACATCGCGGGCATTCTTCTCCTCGACCATTTTCAGAATATTAAGGTCGAGCAGTTTAGGCGTGTGCTCGAGGTCAACTTGGTTGGGACGTTTATCCTCACGCAGAAGGCGCTGCCGCACTTGATCGAAAGCAAAGGCGCGATCATCAATACTTCTTCGACGTCGGCGCTCGCGGGGATGCCCTATGGCGCGGCATACGGAACCAGCAAAGGCGGCGTGAGCGCTTTCACTCGGACGATTGCGGTCGAGTACGGAAAATTGGGTGTGCGTTGTAATGCGATTAACCCAGGCTCGATCCAAACGGCGATGGCGGGACCGGGTGTTGTGCCCGAGGGTGCGGATATGAAGCTGATTATGCGGGCACAGCCGCTCGATAAACCGCGTGGGCCGGAAGTTGTTGCGGCGGTAGTGGCCATGCTGGCCAGTGACGATGGTGCGCATATCAACGGCGAAGAAATTCGCGTTGACGGCGGAACCCTCGCCTAACTTAGCGGGCCTTTCCCGATTCGGGCGTAGGCGGGGCTAACGGTCGGAACCGTTAGCCTCCGCCTGGGCACGTCTCATTCGCTCACTCGCTTCGATCAGCCGCCGCTTCGCCTTCGGGTCGACGAGCACACCGCGATCTTCTGTTGCATCGAAGAGTTCCTTTGAGAACGGGAGCTCGTTCGTCCAATCAGCTTGCATCAGGGAAGCGCTGGGGATTGCCGCAGCCCAGTCCTTTGGGGCGAGCCAGCCGGGATGCGCGACGAGCGTGCCCCGCGTGCCGCCTAACGGGTGCTGTCGGCGCCATTCGTGCATCATCCGCTCGAGTCGTTTGCGCACAGCGCTATAACGGCCGGCAAGGTCGTTCTCTTCGTAGGGGTCTGCCACGATATCGAAGAGGAAGGTCTTCACCTTCGTTTCACGTTGCTTCTCCTGAATGATCTCAACGAGTTTCCATCGCCCATCAAAGATCGCGGTATGAATCACGCCAGGGAGCGGGATTTCGGAGACAAAGCCAACAGGCTTTGTCCTTGGGACGGGTTGCCCGCGATTGAGAGCAGGCCAAAAGTTTAGTCCGTCGAGATCAGCGGTCGTGGGTATGCGGACGCTCGCGGCGCGTGCGAGGGTCGGCAGCACATCCATCACCGTCATCATCTGATCCATAGTCGTGCCCGCCTTAAGTCGGCCCGGCCACCGCAATACGGCAGGCACGCGGATGCCTCCCTCGAAGGTGTCTCCTTTGTTTCCGCGGAGAGGAGTGTTCGTTCCGCCGAATACGTTCGAGCCGCCGTTGTCGCTCATGAAGAGCACAATCGTGTCTTTGGAGATGCCTTCTTTGTCGAGGGTGTCAAGGATTCTCCCGATCGCCTGATCCATCTCGTCGACCATTGCCGCGTAGGTTCGACGGAATGCCTTGCGCGGGAGCGCTTCGTATTTTGCAATCGTTTTGGCGGGCGCTTGCATGGGACTATGCGGTGCGGTGAAGGGCACGTAGAGAAAAAATGGCTTCTTGGGGTCCCGTGTCTCGATAAACTTGACGGCTTCCCTGGCTTCTAGATGCGTGAGGTATTCCCCAGGCTCCTTTATGGAGTTGCCATTCTTCTGGAGGTCATGTCCGCCTTCTCTTTGGTGCGTGAAGAAGTCGGTATTAGTGTGGAGATGTCCCCAAAAATGATCGAAGCCCTGCGCGTTAGGCATTTGGTGCGGAAGGGTGTGGCCGAGGTGCCATTTTCCGACCAGACCTGTTTGGTATCCATCAGTCTTGAATACCTTTGCGATTGTTAGTTGGTCTGGCGCCAGGCCGGCGTTGTACCAGGGATGAATTTGGTCGTAAGCGATCCCGAGTTTGAGCGCGTCGCGGCCAGTCATGAGGGCGGCGCGGGTCGGCGAGCAAATAGGGGCGGAATAGAATCGCTCAAGCCGCACGCCCTCCGTGGCCAATCGGTCGATCGCGGGGGTTTCGATTTCCCCCCCGTGGTATCCGACATCCGCCCATCCAAGATCATCGGCTAAGAGAATGACCACGTTCGTCTGTGCGGCGGAGGCCGTAGACGTCGTCGCTCCGAAGACCGCCGACATCCCGAGCCAGAACGTCGCAGCGACGACGACGAGTCGATATGTAAGGCGAGGAGCGCTTTGTGAGAGCGAATGAAGGGGCGAGAGACTCTTGGGCATGGTTGGTCGGCTCCTATTCGGTTGAGTCGAGCAGTCTCGCGCAAGTCCGGCAGCGCTGCTCGGATGCCTCGTCACGCGAGCCCCCCATATGGCTGATCGGGGTTCAAAATCCCGGATTCAGGTCTTAGGAAATGCTATCAAGGCGACTTGGGAGAAATGACATGCTCGCCACAAATTCCGCGTTTGATCTAAGCCAATACGAATGGTCCCATTTGACCGACGAGGCCGAGACCGGTTATCGGGTCGACTACAAGGTCGCGATGCTCGGATACGATCTGAAAGTCGGAACCTGTGACTTCCTGTTGCAGTTTGATGCAGAGGGCGGCCATTGCCCAAGACATCGCCACGTAGGAACGACTACAAGCATAGTCCTTGCCGGCGAGCATCGCGTCACCGACCTATTGCCTGACGGAACGACCTCGGAACGCATCAAGCCCGCTGGGACCTATGGGCTTTCGCCGGGCGACGTGCATCCGCATCTTGAGCGCGGCGGCGACGAGGGTGCTGTCGTCTTCTTCGGCAATCACACCCAGAGCGGATTGCTCTACGAAATCATCGACGCGGATCTGAATGTCGTGGCAGAAGTCACGATCGGTGATCTCGTTGAGATGTGGGCCTAGCGATTTATTCTTAAACTGTGTGCCGCCTAATTAATCCGACTCGAACCGCACCTATGGCACTCGTCGGCGCCATGATTCGCCATTAGGCGTCGCTTTGTCAGAAGCCCATCTGTGCACGTTTCGATCACGTCTCTTTGAAGACGTGAGGAGAAGAACAAGATGCAGACCGATTTCGACGTGATCGCCGTGGGGGCCGGCTTTTCGGGTCTCTACACCGTGCATAAGATGCGTGAAATCGGGCGCTCCGTGCGTGCCTTCGAAGCGGGGGATGGGGTGGGCGGTACCTGGTACTGGAATCGTTATCCAGGTGCTCGGTGCGACGTCGAGAGCATGGAGTATTCCTTCGGCTTCGATCAGGACCTTGAGCAGGAATGGAAGTGGACCGAGCGCTACTCGCCCCAGCCCGAGATTCTCGCCTACCTTAATCACGTGGCCGACCGCTTCGACTTGCGTCGCGATATTCAACTCGAGACGAAGGTCCTGTCGGCGCATTTTTGCGAAGACGAATCGGACACCGCCTTTGGTCGCTGGAAGATCAAGACAGATGACGGTCAGGAGTGGACCGCTGCAAATTTCGTGACGGCTGTGGGTTGCCTCTCCTCGACTAATATTCCTGATTTCTCGGGTCTAGAAGACTTCGAGGGTGAGGTTCATCATACGAGCCGATGGCCCCAGGAAGGCGTCGACTTTTCGGGCAAGCATGTTGGCGTGATTGGAACAGGGTCTTCGGGTATTCAAGCAATTCCGATTATTGCCGAAGAAGCCGATTTCCTAACAGTCTTCCAGCGAACGCCAAATTTTTCGATCCCCGCCTGGAACGGTCCCCTTGACCCCGCTCGCCAGGAAGAGGTGAAGGCGCGTTACCAAGAAGTACGCGTCGCCAATCGCGATAAGTTTACAGGCTTTGGCGGCAGCCTTCCGTCCGTTGAATCGCCCGACGCTGCCGAGGTTCCGGAAGAGCAGCGCGACTTTCGGCTCGAGGAGTTTTGGAAAGCCGGAGGCCTGCTTTACATCGCCGCCTTCGCCGATCTTCTCTCCGACCCGGATGCGAACCAAGCCGCGTCAGAGTTCATTCGGGGTAAGATTCGCGAGATCGTTAAGGATCCCAAAATCGCGGAGCTTTTGATTCCCGATCACGGTGTCGCTTGCAAGCGACCCTGCGCGGATACGGGATATTTCGAGACATTCAACCGCGACGACGTTGAGCTCGTGGACGTAAGTAAGACTGGCGTCGAGCGCATTTCGAGGACGGGCGTCGTTGGGGGTGGGCGGGAAATTGAAGTCGATGCTCTCGTGCTCGCTACCGGCTTCGACGCGATGACTGGATCGCTAAACGCGATCGATATCCGTGGACGTGGTGGCGTTGCGCTGACGGAAAAATGGGAGGCGGGTCCGATTACCTATCTCGGTCTTGGTTCGGCTGGCTTCCCGAATCTTTTCATCATCACGGGACCGGGTAGCCCCTCCGTTCTAACTAATATGGTCACGTCGATTGAACAGCACGTTGAATGGATTGCCGATTGCATTCTATACATGGCGAAACATAAACATCGATTCATTGAGCCTGCGCCCGAGGCGGAGATCGATTGGGTCTCGCACGTGAATGAGGTTGCTTCAGGGTATATCTACCCGACGTGCAACTCGTGGTACCTCGGTGCAAACGTTCCCGGCAAGCCGCGTGTGTTTATGCCGCACGTAGGCTTTCCGTCGTACCGTGAGAAATGCGAAGAGGTCGTGGCGAACGGGTACGAGGGATTTCACTTCTCGGCCTAGCAGGTGCTGACTGGCGCCTCCTTCGAGCGAGGGGATCCGGTTCGATGGGTCGTCGACCCGCAGCGCGCTCGTCCAATTGCCGTTTTGGCCACAGTCTGGAACGATATTGCCGGTCGGTCCAAGGGTGATTCGTCGAGGCTATTCTCTCGCATCCGCGAGTCGCAAAAGATCATTCAGACACGACTTAGGTTGCCCATTCTGCCCCTTCTGTCCCGGGAGGCCTCGCGGCTGAAGGGGCGGAAGCGGAGCTTCCGCGTTCACGGGAGTTGTGACCACCGCCCAAGGCCGAGCCCGAAGAGTGCCTTCCCTATTTTCGGGTTCGCCTGAAGCAGACGGGTGAAAATCGCACCCGGATTATGACGCTCCAGGCGCGCTCGGCGACGCAAGCCGAACGGCGGGCGTTCGAAGAACTCGCGTGCCTCACCCATGACGCAACGGACTGAGGAGTGCTGCGCGTCGCCAAGGTTACGGGTCGGCATTAATCACCTCCTCCGCTTTCATTTAGGGAACAGCGCAAGGGGTCCGCAGCCCATAGGCACGCCAGGGAAATTTACATTCCTGCGACAGTTGACGTGAAGCGTCGGCCTAGGGTCGGTCTAAACTCCGGGGCAGGGAGTGCTGAATGTCGAGTCCGATGGGAGAAGAGTTGCCGAGCGGCGCCGTGCCAATTTCGATTGGATTGGGGCGAAGGCTTGCTGCGCAGACGACCTGGGCGTTTCACGTCGCCGTCGTCGGATACATTCTTTTGGGCTGGGCGCTGCCATGGCCTGCAGCTTGGTGGGTCTACGCCGTGGGTGCTCCCTTTGTTCAGCTCGGCTGGATCGTCTTTAACGACTATTGCTGGCTGTCGATTATCGAAGCGAAGCTGCGCGGAGAAGAATTGGTCGTCGTTCAACCCGGTGGCGAAGAAGAGGGTCGTGTTTTCGTCGCTGAGCTGATCGAAACGCTCTTCAAAATTCAGATCACGAAGCGGACCTCAAATGCGATCAGCTACACGGTGCTATGGAGCGGCTTCTGCGCAGCTTGCTGGCGAATCTACTCTGCCTAAAAATTCTGCTCGGAAACTCTTCGAGTAAAAAGCCCTTCGCGCAAAGGAACTTCTCGCAAAGAAAAGCCGTGGCGCGGCTACTTTGATTCGTCGGAGATCGTAATCGCGCGCTTACGCATAACGGCCCGGCACCCCCTACCCAACCACTAGGTTCGGCGTTTGGTCATATCACCGTTGGTGCGTGGCTTTGGCGCGTGTTTTTGATTCGGCGATTCGGATTTCAGGAGGAAGGGTCGAAGCGCCGCAGCCGCGTGCTATTTCCGACCACGAAGAGGCTCGATAGTGCCATCGCGAGTGAGGCGACCCCCGGAGAGAGCTGGAATGAATCGCCACCCCAGGGCACCAGAAGGCCGGCTGCGAGGGGAATCGCAGCCACGTTATAGCCGAAGGCCCAGAATAAATTCTGCTGGATCGTTCGGAGCGTGCGGCGGCTGAGTAGGATCGCTTCGGCCACTACGCGTAGGTCGTCATGGACGAGCACCAGATCAGCGGCTTCGATTGCGATGTTAGTGCCGGATCCGATCGCGATGCCCACCTCTGCGGCGGCGAGCGCTGGGGCATCGTTGATGCCATCCCCAACCATCGCAACCCGCTCGCCAAGGGCCGTTCGCTTGCGGACGTACTCCGCCTTGTCTGTGGGAAGCATCTCTGAGATAACTTCTTCCGCGGTCAGGCCGAGCCTAGAGGCCATGGCGGAGGCCTGCGCCGCACCGTCGCCCGTGAGCATGCAGAGCTCGAGCCCGAGGTTCCGCAATCTCGCAAGGGCAGGGGCCGCGCTGGGGTCGGGAAGATCGCCGACCGCAAAGTGCGCGGCGGCCTGACCGTCGATCGTGACGAAGATCGAAGCGTGTCCCTGTCGGTCCGCTTCTGCGGCTGCGTCTTCGAGGACCATCAGATCCACTTCCTCATGAGAGGCATGAAGGCGGTTTCCGATCCGGACCTGCTGGCCCTGGACTATTCCCGAGATGCCACTTCCAGGGTTTGCCACGATATCGCTCGCATGAACCCTTGCCGGTTCGACCTCTTGGGCGGCGAATGATTGGTCTGCGTGAGAGACGAGAGCTTCCGCTAAAGGGTGTTCGCTCTCTCGTTCAATCGCAATAATAAAGTCGAGCACGCTTCTGGACGCGAAGTTCGCTGCATAACAGGAGGCCGACACAGTCGGCCGTCCGAGAGTAAGCGTGCCGGTTTTGTCGAGAACCAAGGTGTCGATACCGCCGATGGATTCTAAGGCGCGTGCGCTTTTGATGAGTAGGCCGCGATGAGCGCCGACGCCGGTGCCGGCTACTAGGGCGAGTGGAGTTGCGAGCCCCATGGCGCAGGGGCAGCTAATTAAAAGAGTCGATGCCGCGAAGAGGATGCCGACGGCGAGGGGGTCGGTAGCGGGCAGGTAGCGTTCTGCGCCGAAGCCCCACCATGCTAGGCCGATCAGGCCGGCGGCTACGATGATGCTCGGCACGAAAACGCTGGCGATGCGATCTACGGTCGCTTGGATAGGGGCTTGTGTGGCCTGGGCTTCTCGCACGAGGCGAGCGATGTCCGCGAGGAGCGTGGCCTCTCCCGTGGCGCGAGCGACCAAGATGAGCGCGCCGTCACGATTGATCGTCCCGGTATGAATTGAATCGCCGGGGCGCTTCGCGACGGGGCGACTCTCCCCTGTCAGCATGGATTCGTCGAGATGGCTCTGGCCCACCACCACAACGCCGTCCGCGGGAATGCGTTCCCCGGGCCGAATATGCACCCGGTCGCCAATGCGGACTTCTTCTACCGGGACGACAAGGACCGCGGTACCGCGCTCAACTCGCGCGACCCCAGGCCGCTCGGCAAGCAGGGCTCGCACGGCGCCACTCGCCTCGCGCTTGCCACGGGCTTCGAGCACCTTCCCGACCATCACCAGGGTGATGATCATGGCAGTCGATTCGAAATAGACGGGAAAGCGGCTCGGGTCGAGGCCGAGCAGAAGGACACCCAAGCTGTAAGCGAATGCGACCGTCGCCCCGAGACTGACGAGGGTGTCCATGTTGGTCGTGAGTTCACGGGCTGCGCGCCATGCGCCGAGATGGAAGTCGCGGCCGACGAAAACCAAGACCAGAGCGGCGAGTGCGGCGATGAGCGGGACGCGGGCAGGGAAATTGGGCAGGCCGAGCGGATTCCACGCCATGCCAAGGAACATGACCGCCGCGCTTGCGATTACGCCTACCCACATGCGTCGCAAACGGTTCGCATGCTCAGCTTCGCCTGTCGGGTCGAGGCCATCTTGATCACGATGAGCGTCCGCATCAAGGAGGCGAAACCCGCCGCGCTCGATTTCTTCGCCGAGTATCGCTGCGTCGATTTGTGAGGGTACAAAGCGGATGCGCGCATCTTCGAGTGCGTAACTCACCCGCGCTTCGCGCACGCCAGGCAGCGCTTCGAGTCGCTTGGTGATACCCGCAGCGCAATTATTGCACCGCATCCCGGCGACCCCGAAAGTGACGACGTCGGTCGCCTCGGATGCATCGGATTCATAGGCCGGGGCGTCCGGCGCCGGTCCGCTCGCGTGATCAGCGTCGCGCATTTGTACTGAATACCTGGAGGATCTCTGCAATCACACGCGTCCGTTCCTCGTCGTCCTCGCTACGAAGCCCATCTTGGACGCAGGTGGCGAGGTGGGTTTCGAGGGCGATCTCGCCGACCCGATCGAGGGCAGACCGCACCGCCTTTAACTGCTTGAGAACGTCGATGCAGTAGGCGTCCTCGCTCACCATCGTTTGGATGCCACGGACGTGGCCCTCGACACTCTTGAGGCGTTGCAGGAGCCTGGCATTGGCCTCCGCATGGACCGCGTGGTGGCCGCTGTGGTGGGCTGGAGCCTTGAGAGGGGGGGCAGGAGATTCGCTGGGCATAATACATCGAGGCCTCATGAGATCCCACCCCCTGGTGGGGGGGGTCCTAATGGGTTTAGCAGATTCCGCCGGACGTTTCTTTCGCTCGCTGTCCTACTTGAGGACCGGTCGGAGTGGAGCAACTGGCCCCTCGCGTAAAAAATAGAACGCGACTGAGTTCGCATAGTTTTGGTCGACTTCGGTGAGGCTGAGAGCGGTCTTAGCACCGGTATACTGGCCAGATGTCCGATATCCGCCGACTGCTCGAAATCATGGCCCGCCTACGAGACCCCGACACGGGATGTCCCTGGGACCTCGAACAGGATTTTGAAACGATCTCGCCTTACACGATCGAAGAGGCCTATGAGGTCGATGAGGCGGTCGCGAGCGGTGATCCCGCAGCGATTCAGGACGAGCTGGGAGATCTCCTATTCCAGGTGGTTTTCCAAGCGCGCATCGCAGAAGAGAAGGGACTCTTCGATTGGTCCGGTGTAGTCGACGCGATTTCTGACAAATTGGTCCGTCGGCATCCTCACATTTTCGCGAATGCCGAAATGCCCGAATCCGCCGCCGCCCATCTCGTGAGCTGGGAGGAGATGAAAGCGACCGAACGCGCGGCATCGGGGAAAGATCAGGAGGGAGAGGCTGACCCTTTTGAAGGCGTTCCGCGAAATCTCCCGGCGCTCGCCCGTTCCGCGAAGATCGTTCGTCGCCTGACACGCTTGGATCCCGCCGCACTCAAAGCGCTTGGGGCCGAGTCCGTCGCGCCTTCACCCGACGCGATGCGCCAATCGACTGAGAAGGCCTTGGCTGCTTTCGAAGAGAAGGGGACGTCTTCTGGTCGCGAGATGAATTCAAAGCAGATCGGCGAAGGGATTCGGCATTGGGTCCGGCTGGCCCGCGCCCAAGGCATCGACCCCGAGCAAGCTTTGAGGGAAGTGGATGACGTTCTGGTGGAGCGCGTTCGAGAGGCTTGTCCGGCCGCCGCCGTCCATCCCGAATCCGGTGCCTAGTGTCTCTTACCGGTTGCCCAGCACGAACGCGGCGAGAGCACGCGGTCACCTGCTACGCGGGACGCTTGTCCTCCAACGTCAACATCAACCGCCAAGAGCGCCCGAGAAAATCCAGCTAAACGTGAACGAGATCTTCACGGGCGGGCGCCCGCAGTTCCCCGCGTCGCGCCCGCATGAACCTGAAGACGCGCGTTACTTGCCCGGAAGCACTTCCAGTAGCTCGACGTCGAAGATCAATGTCGAGGCCGCCGGGATGCTTCCTTTGCGCTGGAATCCGTAGGCGATTTTCGGCGGGCAGATGAGCGTCGCTTTGGTGCCGACCTTCATCATGGCGATGCCTTCGGTCCAGCACGAGATTACGCCGCTGAGCGAAAAGTCGAAGGGCTGGTTTCTCTCGACCGAGCTGTCGAAAACCGTGCCGTCGATCATCGTGCCGTGATAGTGCGCGCGCACGCGGTCGCTTGCGCGGGGCGTGGCGCCCGTGCCGGCCTGGGTTTCGATGTAGACAAGCCCTGACTCGCTGACCTTGGCGCCCGGTGTTTTGGCTTTCTCTGCGACAAATGCTTCGCCCGCGGCGATCGCGGGAGCAAGCGCCGCCGCTTGCTTCCGCTCAACCATGCTCTTGATGAGCGGCTGGGCGCTCTCGGGCTCAAGAGCGAGCGCGTTCCCTGCGACGGTGTCACGTGCGCCTTGGAGATACATGTCCAGCTCGCGGTCACTTAAAGGCAACAAGCTCTTGAGCTGGCGTGCGGTGCCGGCACCGATCGCGTAGAAGGCCTTCTCATCATCCGTCTGGGGCCCGTCTGCGGCCAAGGCGGGTGTTGACTGCACAGCGATTGCTGCGACGGATGCAAAGAGGAGCGGTGCGGCGAAAATTGAAGCAATGGAGCGAATGAGCGCGAGGCCCGAGAGTGCGGGACGGCGCGTAAGAGACTGCATGATTCCCCCTGGCGGTTCTTATCTTTCGAACCGCGGGTCGATTGTTAGATTCACTCGAATTCGAGTCAGTTGGAGCATACCGTAGAGCTATGTCAGAGGATGCAGCAGCGGACCGCGAGTTCGGAGAAGCGGTGGGTCGGCTCGGCCCGGCGGTCCTTTCAGGTGTTGATGCGCTTGAGAAAGCCTTTCGATATTTGCATCCACCGAACTTTCCTGTGCTGCAAGAACGCTTGGCTCCCATTCGAGACGGCCTGGCTGAAATGCTCCCAATCTTTGAACAGGCACCGACCCCGGCTGCGCTTTCGGAGTTCCGGCGGGACCTGTTGGCTGGCTCGACTTTGACCCTCGGAGCGCTGACCCGGATCGTCGAGCCCGGGGACGACGGTGTGATGGGTGCTCTGGGTGCGATGCACGGCCACGCGCGGGCGCAGGCACTGCTCTACAAGCTGCGCGTCGCCTTGCCGCCGATCTCGAGTTGGTTTGCGGAGCCCTTTTGCCGAGGGGATCTTGCCGCGCTCGAGGCGAAGCCCGGCAGTGATGCCCGGGTCGGTCTTTTTCGCTCGGGTGAGGGGACGGGCGCGGAGGGACCGCGAGGCGGCTTCGATCTCTATGTGCCAGAGAGCTACGACGGCACCGAACCTTGGCCCCTGGTTGTCGCGCTGCATGGTGGGTCGGGGCACGGCGCAGACTTCATATGGTCCTGGCTTCGGGAAGCGCGGAGCCGCCGTTTTATATTGTTGTCGCCAACGTCTCGCGGCTCGACTTGGTCCTTGAGCGCACCGGAGATCGATGGGCGCGCTCTTCGGGAGATGACGGGGTGGGTCTCCGCGGAATGGAATGTCGATCGTGAGCATGTATTGCTGACGGGGCTCTCAGATGGCGCGACTATGACAGGGCTTGTCGGGTTAGGCGAAGATGTGCCGTTTACTCATCTCGCCCCGGCCTGCGGCGTGCTGCATCCCATGAATTTCACCATCGGGAATCTCGATCGTGCGCGGGATAAGCCGATCTATCTGATTCACGGCGCTCTCGACTGGATGTTCCCCGTTTCGATGGCGCGCGAAGCGGCGAAGGTTCTCCGGGATGCGGGTGCCGCGCTGGTCTTTCGTGAAATCGAGGATCTCTCCCACACTTATCCTCGGGAAGAGAACGCTTGCATCATAGAGTGGTTCGATCCGCGCCGAAGTTCGCCTGCATAATCGGAGGCCCGCCGCGGCGACCTAACGCCTTCCCGCGGCTTTCTCTTTCGCGGTATTCTTGGTCGCTTTCTTGGCCGTCGACTTCCCTGGGGTCCGGCGCTTCCGAGCCGACTTTGCTTTCGATTTCTTGTCGGCTTTGATCACCGGGACAAGGCTCTGACCCGTGTGGGAATGCTTCACCCGTGCAAGATCCTCCGGAGTGCCGCAGGCGACGATCTCGCCGCCCTCGGGCCCACCTTCTGGCCCGACGTCGATCAACCAATCCGCCGTCTTGATCACGTCGAGGTTGTGCTCGATCACGATTACGCTGTTGCCCGCTTCCACGAGTTCATCGAGGACGATCAACAGCTTACGCACGTCTTCAAAATGAAGGCCAGTCGTCGGCTCATCCAAGATGTAGAGCGTGCGTCCCGTCGCACGCTTGCTCAGTTCCCGCGCGAGTTTGATGCGCTGGGCCTCGCCGCCGGAAAGGGTGGGAGAGGGTTGGCCGAGATGGAGGTAGTCGAGGCCGACGCGCTGCAAGAGGGCGAGTGGACCGCGTACCCTGGGGTGTGCGGTGAATACTTCGAGTGCTTCGGCAACAGTGAGGTCGAGGACATCGGCAATTGAATAGCCTTTGTATTCGACGCGTAAGGTCGCTTCATTGAAGCGCTTGCCAAGGCATTGCTCGCAGCGGACGAATACATCTGCGAGAAAGTGCATCTCGATTTTGCGTACGCCATCGCCTTCGCACGCTTCACATCGGCCGCCCTTAACGTTGAACGAAAAGCGCCCGGGCTTATAGCCGTGGATCTTGCTCTCGGGGAGTTCCGCGAAGAAGCGCCGGATCTCGTCGAAGACCTTGATATAGGTGGCGGGATTACTGCGCGGGGTTCGGCCGATCGGACGCTGGTCGATGTCGATGACCTTGTCGAGTTGCTCGAGGCCGGAAATGTAGCGATGGCGACCGACCCGGGCGTTGCTGCCGACGAGTTCGCGAGCCGCGGCGGGATAGAGAATATCATTCACGAGCGTCGACTTGCCCGCTCCCGATACGCCGGTCACAGCAGTCAGAACGCCTAACGGAATTTCGACATCGACATCCTGAAGATTGTTTTCCTGTGCGCCTTGGATCTTGAGTGCGCCCTTGGCGACGCGGCGCTCATCGGGGATCGAGATTTCGCGTCGACCACTCAAGTAGGCACCCGTGATCGATCTCTTTGACTTTTCGAGGCTGGCTGGAGTACCCGCGTGAACGAGTTCCCCGCCGGCGACACCAGCGCCTGGGCCAAAGTCGATGACGTAGTCCGCGGCACGGATTGTTTCTTCATCGTGTTCGACGACGACGACCGTGTTACCGATATCTCGCATCCGGATCAGCGTTTCGAGCAACCGTGAGTTGTCTCGCGGATGCAAGCCGATCGAAGGCTCGTCGAGAATATAGATCACGCCTGTTAGGTCAGAGCCGACTTGGCTCGCGAGTCGGATGCGCTGGGACTCGCCGCCAGAGAGCGAGGGCCCCGCGCGGTCGAGGGATAAATAGCCGAGGCCGACCGCGCCTAAGAAGTCGAGCCGCGAACGAATTTCCTTCAATATTTCGGTTGCGATTTTGAGGTCCGCGCCGGAGAGCTTGATCTTTGTGAAGAACTCTCGGGCTTCATCGACAGTCATGGCGGAGATGTCGACGAGGTTGCGATTCGTAACGCGAACCGCGGCACTCTCAATTTTGAGGCGCGTCCCGTGGCAGGTCGTACACGCCGTGTTGGCCATGTATTTGCCGTACCACTTCTTCATACTCTCGGACTTGGTCTCGCGGAAGCGTCGCATGAGGCGCGGGATCATGCCTTCCCAGGTCGTATCGAACTGACCGCCTCCGCCACTCTTGCTGCTCCACTTTACGTGGAAGCGCTGTTCGCCAGTGCCGTAGAGGATTTGTTCGTGTTGCTTTGCTGTGAGCTTCGCCCAAGGTTTCTTTGTGCTGATCTTGAGATGGACGAGGATTTGCCTTCGGAAGCCGCTGCCCCAGCCATCTTTTTCAGAGACGCCTTCGCCCCAGGGTTTGCACGCGCCTTCGTCGATCGAAATAGAGTCGTCCGGCACGACGAGATTGGGGTCGATCTCGAATCGATTACCTAAGCCATTGCAGTCGCCGCACATGCCTTGGGGACTGTTGAACGAGAAAGCCTGCGGCGTGAGTTCTGGGAAAGAGATCCCGCACTTTCCGCACGCGGCGTGTTCGGAGAAGGTTTGATCGTCTTCGACTTTGGCGCTCGCGCCCGTTACGGCAAGCATTTGCCCGGCGCCGATACGGAGGGCGGTCTCGACGGACTCCGTGAGACGACTCTTGATTCCCGACTTCACGATTAGCCGATCGATCACGGCTTCGACGTTATGCTTCTTGCGCTTGTCGAGGGCTTCCAGACCTTCGGTTTCGATGATCTTGCCGTCGACGCGTAGGCGTAGCCAGCCCGCGCGGCGCGCCTCTTCGAGAAGCTCGCGGTGTTCGCCTTTGCGATTGACGAGCAAGGGCGCGAGGAGGACGAGTTTCGTGCCCTCCTTGTGAGTCGTCAGGCTTTTTGCGATTTGCTGGGCGGTTTGGCTTTCGACGCGATCGCCGCAAATGTGACAATGCTGCTTGCCAGTTCGAGCCCAGAGCACGCGGAGGTAGTCGGAGATCTCAGTGATCGTACCGACCGTCGAGCGCGGGTTATTGCCCGTCGTCTTTTGCTCGATCGAGATCGTCGGCGAGAGACCGCGGATCGTGTCGTAGCGAGGCTTCTCCATCTGGCCGAGGAATTGACGCGCGTAGGCGGAGAGGCTTTCGACGTAGCGGCGTTGGCCCTCGGCATAGAGCGTGTCGAAGGCGAGCGACGACTTCCCGGATCCGGAGACGCCCGTCATCACGACGAGCTGTTTCTTCGGGATATTGATGTCGATGGATTTGAGGTTGTGCTCGCGCGCGCCCCTAATCTCGATGTGGTCGAGCTCCTGGGAGACGTTGCGGCGGGGTTTCTTGGAAAGAGTCTTCTTCGAGGAGGGGGTAGCCATAGCGTTTGCAGAGTAGGGAATCGCGCCGGATGAATCGCGGGGTCATGGCGCCCCGCGATTTCGATATGCTGCCGATGGAGCGAGTTCCGAGCGTGATTCAGCGCCAGCTCGACCGGGGGATATATGGGCGACTGGTTTAGTGAGTTGGGAAAGGCGACGTCGAAGCAGCCTGTGGTCGATTTGATCGATCTGGCCATCGTTTTCGGCGTTGCGATAGCGGTCTATTTCATGGTGCGATTGTCGCTTGTGCGGGGGCTGCGGCATCTCGTCAAGAACTCGAAGACCCAGTGGGATGACGAACTCGTGGCGGCCGGAGTTTTTGGCCGCATCTCGCATATCGCCCCTGCCTTCGTCATCTACTACGGCATTACATTCTTTCCTGAGCTGCCGGAAGCAATGACTGACGGAATCCGTCGGGTTGCTGTCGCGGCCATGCTGATGGTCGGAGCGCTTTTCATTTCGAGCGTGCTGACCGCGACCGAAGCGATCTACAACAGCCATCCCGAATATCGCGAGCGACCGATTAAGGGCTACCTCCAAGTCGTCTCGATCCTCGTCTATTCGATGGCGGGCCTGTTGGTCCTGGCCGCGTTGATGAATCGCTCGCCCTGGATTTTCGTTTCTGGAATCGGCGCGATGACCGCCGTGCTCTTGTTGGTCTTCCGTGACACGATTCTCTCTTTGGTCGCAAGTATCCAAATCGCGAGCAACGATATGATTCGTGTCGGGGACTGGATCGAGATGCCGGATCTTGGGGCCGACGGCGATGTCATGGAAGTCGCGCTTCATACGGTCAAGGTGCAGAACTGGGACAAGACGATCACGACGATCCCGACGCATCGTCTGATCAGCGACTCATTCAAGAATTGGCGCGGGATGTCTATGTCGGGCGGGCGGCGGATTAAAAGATCCGTCTCGATCGACTTGCAGAGCGTTCGCTTTCTCAGCGAAGAAGAGATCGAGCGCTTCGCGGACTGGTCACTTTTATCGGGATATATCGCTAGCAAGCGCAGTGAATTGGCGGACGCGAACGCGGCGCCGGGCGTGAACCCGCAAGTGCAGTCTGATCTCCGGCGGTTGACCAATCTAGGGACGCTTCGCGCATGGATTTGGGAACTTTTGCGGAATCATCCGGACGTCCATCAGGCCGGACATACTTTGTTAGTCCGCCAACTTTCATCGGGGCCGCAAGGCGTTCCGATCGAGATTTACTGCTTTTCCAACGACACGGATTGGATCGCCTACGAAGCCATTCAGTCAGATCTCTTCGATCGCATTCTGGCGATCGTTCCTGAATTCGGCCTGCGAGTGTTCCAAGAGCCTTCTGGAGCGGATTTTGAAGGGTTGAGCGGCGGCGAAGGTATGAGGAGTTCGAGCTAATGGCTGATTTGGATCTTTCCGGGCGCGTCGCCTTTATAAGCGGGGCGAGTCGTGGGATTGGGGCAGGGTTGGCGGAGCGTTTTCTGGAAGGTGGGATGCGTTTGGTGTTATGCGCGCGAGGCGATTCGGCGATTCCGTCGGGCGAAGATGTGCTTGCTCGGCAGCTAGATGTTCGAGACGAAGCGGGTTTAGGAGAGCTTGTTTCGGAAGCGGAGACGAGGTTCGGCGGAATCGATCTGTGGGTCAATAACGCGGGCGTTCTCGACCCGATCGAGCCGCTTCGAGACGTCACTACCGAGGCCTTTCGCGAGCACGTTGACATCAACTTGACGGGCGTCTTTATCGGGTCAAAGTGTTATGTGAACCATCTTCGCCGCACGAAGCGATCCGGCGTGTTGATCAATATGTCTTCGGGCGCGGCCTGGAAGGCCTATCAGGGCTGGGGGGGCTACTGCGCGGGTAAGGCAGGGGTCGAGCGGCTGACAGAAGTACTCGCGCTCGAAGAGAAAGATGCGGGCCTGCGGGCCTACTCTGTCGCACCTGGAGTCGTAGACACAGAGATGCAGGAGAAGATCAGAGCAACCCCCGAAGCACGCTTTCCTGATAGGCCGCGTTTCCTTGATCTTCAGCGAAACGATGCGTTCAACACGCCACGTTATGTCGCAGACCAATTGCTCGCGATCGCATTTGATCCGGAGCGCACAGAAACAGACGTCGCCGTGCGGCTCGAGGACGAAAAATCCTAGTCGCGACGAGCGAAGCTCGCTTATCGGGGGATGCCGCGACGGGGCGCTTCTTTTTCGATCTCGAATTGGTCGGCGGGAGCTTCTGCCTCGATGGCAGATTTTGCCGAAGCGGACGGTGTCGTAGTGGCGGCGGTAGTAGTGGTGGCTGCCGAGAAATGTTGCACAGCGAAGTAGATGGCGAGGACCGCGAGCGCGATGCCAATGACGATGGCTGCTGAGCGCATGCGCTTTCTCTGGAGTCGCCTGCTTTCGATCGCTTCGATGCCGACGGCGGAGAGCGTGACCGGTGCCGTCGCTTCGGGATCCCCTTGCGACTTGTCCGCGGGAATCGAAAGTATCTGAACGGTGATGTTGTCGGGGCCGCCGCGCTCGTTGGCCATCCGGATCAAAGTGTCGACGGCGCCTTCCGGAGATTCGGCTTGAACGACCGCTGCGATCTGGTCGTCGGTGACGACGCCGGAGAGTCCATCGGAGCAAAGTACAAAACGATCGCCGGGGTGGACGTCGACGTCAGCGACTTCGACCTCTACGTCCGGTAACACGCCCACGGAGCGCAGGATTTCATTTCGACGGGGATGAACTGCCGCCTCATTGGCCGAGAGCAGGCCGCGGCGCTGCATTTCGGCGACGACCGAGTGATCCGTTGTGAGCGGCTCAAGCCGGCCGTTGCGGTACCGATAGGCGCGGCTGTCTCCGACATGGGCGACGGTGCCCCGGCCGCGTGCATCTAGATGGAAGGCGACGACAGTGGTGCCCATGCCCTCGAGCTCGGGGTCCTGCTGCGCCATCTCGAAAACGCGCGCGTTGGCGGCCTCGATTGCGCGGCCAAGCATGTCGCTCGGGCGGGCAGAAGCTTCCGCGTCGAAGATTTCGGCGATGGCCGTCACTGTGGTGCGACTGGCAGTTGCGCCACCGCGGTGGCCACCCATTCCGTCGGCGACGACGAGCAAGCGCGTGCCATCTTCGCGGGCGAAGGTGTCGCAGCTGTCCTCGTTTGCCTGCCTGACCTGGCCGACGTCGGTTTTGGACGCCAGTCCGATGCCGGCCTCCGGCTTTGCGCCGGCGGGGCTGCTCATCGCTTCATATCCCTCGAGTGGGACGAAGTTATTCCGTCCGTCCGAAGCCAGCTTGAGCTCACTACGACCGAATATCCCGGCTTCTTTTTGCGCATCTGCTCACGTCACGAATGAAATCAATGGAATGGCACAAATCCGAGTCCCAGCCCATTTGTTCATTCATTTTACCGGCCCCCCTACATTAGGGGACGCCCGATGGGAACGGTTATCTAAAACCGTGTGTCGGTTCGGCGGCATTCGAGGCGGGATGAAATGGATCGGCTTGAATCATCGTGCGCTCTGCACAACGGTTCATGTCCGAAAAGCGCTCCGCTGTCGGAGACGCATCGAGAGACGGGGCCGACTTGCGGTCCCGTCTCTCGCATCAGCTCGATTCGCGCGCGGGCACGGAGAACCTTCGCGAAACAGCTACGCTGACGCGGAGGAACCTGTGGGTCCCGCAGGTGCAAAAATGTTCAGTTCCCGAAAGAACTGGCCACCTTCACATGAGCCTTAGTTCCACGATCACCGTCTAGCTTCCCTCTGGAGTTTTACGTCTAGAGTCGAAGGAACGGCGTCCGAGAGACCGGAGCTCTAGGAGAAGTCGCGATCCAAAACCGTCTTGCGACCATCACTGCGTGCGCTCTCAATTGCCTGATCGCACATTACACGGAGGCGATCCGAGAGCGTGTCGAGCACGCCAGCCGAGGTTTTCATGTCCCCGCTGCTCTTGATGTAGTTCTTAATCTTCGAGGCCACGACCAGCACTTCTTTGTCCGACATGTTTTCAGACGTCCTTCCGGATGCGTGTGCAGGTGCGGTTACGAACACGCGCTTGGTGCTCGGTCGACCTGCTTCGCTCTAGGCGGTCACCCGTCGGGATGAAACGGGCCGCTACACAAGAATGCCGGAGATCGTCACGAGCGCAACGCCGAGACGCGGAATGGTCTCGGAGAAACAGGGTAAGTCATTGAAAAATAAGAGTTTTGAGATCTCAGGGGTGCAGGTCTGGAGACCGGGATCGGACGCTCTCGACGACCTCTCGTCGAGCTTACGTATTCTGGAGGGGCGTTTCGAAAAGGCTGATTCGGCTCGTGACAGGGCATCGGAGGTCGATGCTTTGGAGTCGGTCGATCTGTCCGGCAGAGTGATCGTGCCCGGGTTGATCGATGCACATGTGCATCTCGAACTCGATCCCGCACTAAGGTCGCCGAAGGAGCAACTCGAAGTACCGAGGGAGTTGCGCCGCCGCGCCATGGCACGGCGGGCAGGTCAGATGCTCGCGGCGGGTATCACGACGGCACGCGATTGCGGTGGTGGTTTTCATGGTGAGCACGTTGTGCGAGATGCAGTTTCACGCGGGGAGGTGATCGGTCCGCGCTTGCTTTGTTGCGGTCAACCGCTGACGACGCCCGATGGGCATTGTGCCTTTTGGGGTGGCGGCGTAACGACGCGTGTCGAGATCGATCGCATGGTCGCGCTTCAAGTCGAGGCAGAAAGCGATTGGATTAAGGTGATGGCGACGGGCGGAGTTTTCACGCCCGGCAGCCGTGCCCGCGACGCGCAGTTCGATCTTTCGAAGATGCTTTCGATCGTGGAAGCCGCAGAGCGTGAAGAGCGTTTCGTCGGGGCGCATTGTCATGGCACCGAAGGTATCGCGAATGCTGTGCGAGCTGGCGTGCGAACGATCGAGCATGCCTCCTTCGCAGGTCCGGACGGATTTGGAACTGCCGTCGACACATCACTTATGCGTGAGATGGCCGAACGCGAAGTCTGGGTTTCGCCTACGGTTAACGGCGGCTGGGGCCGGCGGATTCACAAGCGGGACAGCGAAGAGAAGACAGATTTTTTCTTGCGAATGTCTCAGCTGCTTCAGACCCAGCGTGATCATGGAATCTCCTTCATTGCGTCCACAGACGCGGGGATCCCGGGAATCGAGCATCACGCACTCGTCGCAGGTCTTGAGGCGTTCGAGATTTTTGCGGGCCTTCGACCTGTAGACGTGCTTCGCTCCGCGACGGAAGAAGCTGCGGTAGCGCTTGGCGTCGCCCATGAGACCGGGCGAATCGCGCCGGGCCTGTCCGCGGATTTTTTGGTACTGGAGGGCGATCCGCTCAAGGATCTCTCGGTGCTGCGAGACCCGGAATTCGTGGTGTTTCGCGGAGAGTGGTTCGATCGCACGCGCCGGCGGGAACTCATGGCTGCGCCTCTGGAAGGCCCGGCCTAGGAGACTTCGCCTTTTAGATGCAACGACCTGTGCCGTAAAGGCGAATTGATTTATCCGTCGAGCGTTGAAAGAGAAAAATTTGGTAACAGACGATGGAAGCATAGGATTGCGATGAGATTGGAAACAGATGTGGCTCGGCGCGCACCGTTTGCGCGCGGTCGCTTCGCTCCTTCGACGACCGGTCCGGCTCATCCCGGGACCCTGCTAGCCGCACTCCTTTGTTGGCTGGATGCGCGTAGCGCGGGGGCCGAGGTCGTGTTGCGCCTTGAAGACCTTGATCTCGATCGAACGAAGCCAGGTTATGTCGATGGGTTACGTCGAGACCTCGAGTGGTTTGGTCTCGAGTGGGACGAAGTCGTGTTGCAATCCCATGCGCGGGAACGGCACGAGGCGGCGCTTGTTGAATGGGTCCGAGAAGGTCGCGTTTATGCCTGTGAATGCAGTCGGTCGGAAATTCGCGCGGCTGGACGTCGAGCCCCCGATGGAAGTCATACGTATCCAGGAACCTGTCGCGCACGACGTGTAACGGTTGGTGACTGGCGGAATGAATCTCAGGTGCTCCGGCTCGAACTTCCCTCCGGATGGATCGAGTTGCGAGACGAGACTGGGGCCGACCTTTCCGGGGACGCCGCCGCAGATTTTGGAGATCCAATTCTGCGCCGCCGCGACGGCGCCTTTAGTTACCACTTCGTTTCGGTCCTTGATGACGCGGCAGAGAGGGTCGACCGTGTTGTGCGGGGTCGCGATTTGATGCCGACAACGCGCTTACAGGTTGCGCTGCGAAAATTGCTGGGTCTCTCCGTGCCGAGCTATCGCCATCATTGTCTGTTCTTGGAACGTCGCGGCAAAAAACTGTCGAAGCTTCATGGCGCGGTTGATATCGAAACGCTTCGGCAGCATTACGACGCTGAGGGACTCTGTGGCCGTTTGGCGGAGCTTGTTGGGCTCGGGGAAACGCTCACCGGGAGCGCCGGAGGACTCCATTGTCGTCCGGACGACTTGGTGTCAGGCTTTGATTGGGCGCAGGTTCGATCGGAAGACCGCGCACTCGTTTGGGACGGCACGCGCCTTATTTCGGAGATCAAGGATCGTTCGTAACGTCGACGTCGGTCCGCGTCGCAATGAAAAAGTGAGAGAGAGCAAATGAAAAATTTCGAAGGGCGAGTTGCAGTGATCACAGGGGGTGCCTCGGGAATTGGGCGCGCGACGGCCACACTTCTTGCCGACAGGGGCTGCTCTCTGGCTTTGGTGGATATCAATCCAGAACGCTTGGAAGAAGCCGCGCAAGAGTTTTCCGCGCGCGGGGTGAAAGTGTCAACGCATGTCGTAAACGTTGCGAGCGCAGAAGAGATGGCGGCGCTCCCGGCTGCGGTTGTCGCTGCGCATGGTGCGGTTCATATCTTGGTGAATAACGCCGGAGTTTCGGTGTCCGCGACCTTCGAGGATCACAGCCTCGAGGATCTGCAATGGATCATAGGCATCAACTTGTGGGGCGTGATTCACGGCTGCAAGTTTTTCCTACCCGAACTTCGCAAAGCCGACGAAGCGCATATCGTGAATATCTCAAGCATGTTTGGCTTCATAGGCGTCCCGTCTCAGAGCTCCTACTGTGCAACCAAATTTGCGGTCAAGGGATTCACGGAAGCGCTTTGGTCCGAATTGCACGACACAAATATCGGGGTGACATCGATTCATCCTGGCGGCGTCAACACGAATATCGCCGAGTCCATGCGCAGCTACGACGACAAGGTTCGCGATGCTACCGTGAAAGGACTCGCGCAGTCACGGCCTCCTTCCATGATCGCCGAGGTACTTGTTAAGGCAATTGAGAAGAATAGGCTGCGAGCGATCGTGGGGATCGAGGCCTACATAGCGGATTGGATGAAGCGCCTTTTTCCGGTCACCACCCACAAGATTATGGTTAAGCGCATGAGCGGTTTCGCCAGCGGTAAATGAGGAGAAGCGACTACATGGGACAACTCGACGGAAAGAACATCATTATCACAGGTGCGGCGCAGGGGATGGGTGCAGTGCACGCACGCCGATGTGTCGAAGAAGGCGCGCGAGTACTGCTGACCGATCTGCAAAATGAAGCGGGTGAGAAACTCGCGTCCGAGCTTGGGTCTAACGCAGCTTTTTCGACTCAGGACATCACAGATCCCGCGAGTTGGGACTCGGTTGTCGAACGCGCGCTTGAGCATGGCGACGGCAGGCTCGATGGGCTCGTGAATAACGCGGCTATTTGGTGGACGAAGCCGCTTGTGGAAGAAGATGCAGACCAGCTTCGGAAGATGCTCGAGGTGAACGTGATCGGGACGTTCCATGGGATGCAGAAGGTGGTCCCGGCTATGCGTGAATCGGGAGGCGGTTCGATCGTGAATCTCTCGTCGATCGCGGGGACTCGCGGCATTCCGGAGCACGCTTCTTATGGCGCCTCGAAATGGGCGGTGCGCGGCTTGTCAAAAGTCGCCGCAGCAGAACTCGGGCAGTGGAATATCCGGGTGAATACGATCCATCCCGGAGCGATCGGCGGCACGGGCATGTTTATGGTCCCTGAATCCGAATACGAAACGCTCTTCGCGGAGCAGCCGCTTCGGCGTCCAGGCGAACGCGAGGAAGTCTCCGGCCTCTTAATCTTTCTGCTTTCGGATCAATCGAGCTATGTCACCGGGCACGAGCACGTGATCGATGGCGGTCGGACCGTCTGGTAGCCGGCTCTGATCGGTTTCGACGGAGAGTCACCTTTAAACGGGACCGAGAAGCACTAGCACGGGAAACGTCCTTTCCCCTCGTCGCTGGGCTTGATAGTCGGTTCGCGTAGGGCCTGTAGCTCGTGCAGCGTTTCCGCATAGGCGACGAACGTGTGCGACCCCCTTCGAATTCGCTTATTGTGGTCCCCTGCGCGTTCGCCCGTCGCGTCGCCCTCGGTCATGGGACCGTGAGTGTCGATCCGTCTCGCGGACGTGGGAGGCCTTCCTTGATTCTCTCCGCTCGTCTTTCCACCGTTCTCCGAACGGCTCTCGTTTCGACCGCCGCGCTTCTCGTACTTGGAAGCGGCGTGGCTACCGCCGGAGATCCCGCTGTTCAGGAAGCAAATTTCCGGTTCATCGGGAATTACGACTACATCCACGTGAATAGCGACGACGTCTTTCGCTTTACGGCGCCGGCGGGACTCGCTCAGGCCGTTGAGGTCGACGTCGACGCGGGCGGCTTGACGGGTATCTACACGATGCCAATTAGCGATGAATTAGGCGTACGCATGATAGGCGGACCGACGTTCTCAAAGGTGCACGTCGACGGGGTCGATGACCTCCAGTCGTACGGGCTGATGGCGGGCGGTGATGTCTTCTGGCGTGATCCGGCAGTCGGGGAACTCGGCGTCGGCACCTTCTACAACTTTGCGGAATCCGAACGTTTTCGCTCGACCAGCGACTTCCGCAGCGTCGACCGCTCCGACCACACCGCCGGCCTCCACGCCTACGGAAAATTCTTCATCAAAGATCTCTGGGGCTTCGGCCCCGTCGACCTCGACGCGAGCGGGAATTTCAGCGACTCGAACATCGATGACAACGGTTCGCTTTCCGCAGAGCGTAACTACGGCGCTCGCTGGGGCGCGACACTCTATCCCGGTGACGGTTTCTCGGTCCGATTAGGCGGCCGGTACTCGCGAACGAACTACGGAGACCTTTCCTCCCAGGAGCTAACGGTGATGGATCTGGACGCGAAGGTTCTGATTCCTTCAAAGCCTAATGTTATTCTGGGCGCAGGGTTCTTTATGGGAACAACCGACGAATCACCGAACGGCTTCCAGAACTACGGCCGCTTCATCTCCGGGATCGCGATCTCGGCGACGATCAGCTTTCCCGGTGCAGATTCGCTGGTCGACCTGAACCGTCGTTTCTTCTAGGGGCGACCATGCCGCGCGGCACGGAGGTCGGACTCGTGGAGGTCTGCAGAGCAGGTTTTCGGCGATCACCGGATGATCGTCCCGCACCTTTGATGTTAGGCAAACGAAGCTTGGGTAATTTCCAGCACTGAGTGTTCGGCGGGTACGCCGATTCGGAGTGGAAAGCCGTAGAAGCCCGTTCCCCTATGGACATAGAGGCGGCTAAGGCCACGGGCGAAAAGGCCTTGATCCGGCCATTTCGACATCGACAGCGCCGTCCAGTCGATGCCAAGGGAGACGAGGCCAACTTGACCGCCGTGAGTATGACCCGAGAGAACGAGATCGACGTTGTTCTCCGGAAGGGCATGAAACCCGATCGGATCGTGGAGTAAGAGCAGGCGCAGGTGCTCTTCCCGTCGGGGGTATTTTGTGAGGAGTTCGCCGAGATGATCGCGATGGCCATTGCGAATGAAGTCGGAGCCGACGACCTGGACCCACCCGGCCTCGGTCTCGAAACACGCTTCTTCGTTCATCAAGAGGCGAATGCCCAACTTGTCGAGGGCGTCGCGCACGTGGTCCGGCGCTTCGTGATCATGATTGCCGAAAATGGCGACGCAGCGATCCGCGATTGGACCTAAGGGGGCTAACGCTTCGTGGAGGCAGCCCGGAGAGCCCATGCTTTCCATCGTGAGGTAATCGCCGGTCAGCACGACGAGGTCGGGGTCGCGGGAAACGAGTGACTCGATACGGCGGCGCAGGCGCGCCACGCTTTGCCACGGGCCGAGATGAGTGTCGGTGATCTGCACGATACGTAGGGGACGCTCGGGGAGCGGAGCGGGCTCACCATTCCTATGCCTTTCGACGGGCATCCGCTGCATTTTGGAAGGCCCCTCATTCGCGAGCTGGAAGCGGACTGTCTCAGAGCGTGCCGCAACAGAGGTGAGAATGGATGCGACCGAGACGAAGAGCGGAACTGACTCGAGAAGGGTCCACGCGCCTAATACTCCTTCCCAGCCAAGTGCTCCGAAGAGCAACCGGAAGGGGAGTAGGAGTAAAAGCCAAGGTCCAGCCAGGAGTCCCGCTCCCAGAAAGGTTTGGCCCGGGACCGAGATGAGCCACCGAAATGCTGAGCTGCGCAGGCGCGCGTTCACGAGATGCGCGAATTGAATTCCCGAGGCGGCCATTGAATACGCAAAGACAAGATCGAGGAGGCTGACCCAGTCGACGGGCAGCAGTACGCGAAGGCGAGCGTGGAGAATTAATGCGGCTGGGAGTGCGAAGCTCAGTAATACCCCCGTAAACGTCGCGTAGAGCCTTCCTCGAGCCCATGCGGCGTAGGTGGGAACGGCGAGCCAAGTAAATAGGGCGATGATGGGAAAGAGTGATGCGAACGGGCTCGCGTCTGCGTGCGGAGTCACGCCTATCGGTTCCGTCGTTCGAGACGACAGATTGATTCTGAGATAGAGCTGAGACCCCGTGCCTTAAAGGGGGGAGGTGGGTCGCTTGGACCTTTCTGGTCCAATCGGTCGAGGGTAAAGCTCTTTTCGAAAAGGGAAGCCACTTCATCATCAGGGACTGAATGCGGCGGGCCCTTCATTTCAGATTGATCGTAGTCGACAGTCAATAAGAGGATCTGCGCTCCATCGGGCAAGATTTCCGCCATATGAGTGGCATAACGTCGTCGTAGTTCGGGAGGCAGCGCGACCAGAGATCCTCGATCGAAAACCCCGCCCACCTCGGCGAGATCCTTCCGTGTGAGATCGAAAAAGTCGCCGCAATAGAGCTCATAGCCTTCGGATGCATAGGATTTGAATTGCCCGGTTGTGCCCTGGCGCGCCTGCGTGCCTGCTTCTGCGAAGAAGTCACGACACGCGATCGGCGAGAACTCGACGCCGAGCACCGGATGCCCCTGCTCGCGGAGCCAGCGCATATCAAGGGATTTCCCACAAAGGGGGACGAACGCGGTTTCTGCTGCGGCGACATCGAGCGTCTTCCAATGGCGCTTGAGCAGGTCATTCACCTCGTTCTGATGGAATCCGAGTTGATTCGCTTCCCATCGCTCATGCCAGAATTCGGCTTTCACGTAGTTGGTCTCCCTGCCCGCAAAGGCGTGTTGCCGCGAATGCAGGCCCTGCCTTTGGCCGGGCCTTTGGTAGCGGGGTGTGTCTCTGCGCGCGTCAGTACTGTGGGGCCGCCGTGGCCTTCTATGCGGATGGTTCGAAGGCCCAGGAGCCTTCTTCCTAAATGAGCGGACGAGGCTAGCAGCGACGGATAGGGCTGAGTGGATCTAGGATGGTCGCTTCGGGATCTCATAGAGAGCGACTTGCTTCTGTGGTGAGTCTACATCCGGAAAGGTGAATGAGGAGATCCGACGAATTTCGGGAAATTCGACTAATGGAGTTCCCGTGCGCTGGGGGTCGGCGAGCAGGATCGGCCCGCGATCACGCGCCTCGCCCAGCACCCAATCTCGCAATCCTGTTTCGTACAAGACGTCTGCTGCAAGCATTAACTCCCAATCAAGTGGCGCTTCATCCGTGGTTCGGATGCTGACTTGATTGAGCTCGGCATTGAGCTCTGCCGCGCGTCGCGATTGCGGATCGCGGTCTACGGCGAGGACATCCGATGCGCCTGCGCGTGCCGCCGCGACGGCGACGATTCCTGAACCCGTTCCGAGATCGACCACCCGCTTGCCGGACACGGTCTCAGGGTGGTCGAGGAGATGCCGAGCGAGGGCCTGGCCACTTCCCCAACAAAACGCCCAAAACGGCGGCGATTCGTCCTCCGCGAGCTCTTCGCAGCCACCCTCCAAATTGACGTCATCTCCTAGTAACCAGAGCGTAAGCTCAGGACATAGCGGTGGTTGGCGCTGGTCAAGTCGAGTGCCGAAGGCACCGAGATGGACTTCAAGGTCGGGTTGCATCCCGGGAGGCTAGTTAAATTATTTCGAGGGTCGACTAGGCTCGGGGGATCGGGAGTTTAATTCCGACGCGACTCTATTATCCGACTACCATCGCGTTGGTCACGAGAGAAGGCGTCGCGATCGATGGGCCCGTTATTCGCGGGATGGGGCTGCTGATCGAAGTCGACGAAGCCGATCCCTACGAGCCCAACGCCTCCCCAGATCATGGATTCAGAATCCGTGTTCACCGCCCAAGCTAGGACGCTGAAGAGAACCACGAATCCGATACTGAGCATTGTTTCGGACAGGCGTCATCTCTATGACGCCGGGGCCCTGGAGGAGGGTTCCTCAAATGAAAAGGGCGAGCAAAACTTTCGTCTCACTCGCCCCATCTTCATTCAAGAATAGAATGACTGCGCACATAAGGCTCAGTCATACTCTCAGTGCCACTCACCCTAGTGGCCGCCTTATGCGGTCCTAGTACCGATAGTGAGCCGGCTTGTACGGACCTTCGACGGACACGTCGAGGTAGTCGGCCTGCTTCGAGGAAAGCGTCGTGAGCTTCACGCCGAGCTTGTCCAGGTGGAGACGCGCGACTTCTTCGTCGAGCTTCTTCGGAAGGGCATAGACCTTGTTTTCGTACTGACCGTCATTCTGCTGGAGTTCGATCTGTGCGAGAACCTGGTTGGTGAACGAGGCCGACATCACGAAGGAGGGATGTCCCGTTGCACAACCGAGGTTGAGCAGGCGGCCTTCCGCGAGGATGAGCACGCTGTGTCCGTCCGGGAACTTCCATTCGTCGTACTGGGGCTTGATGTTGATGTGCTCGATGCCCTCGATGTTCTTCAGGCCGGCCATGTCGATCTCGTTATCGAAGTGACCGATATTGCCGACGAGGGCCTTGTCCTTCATGCGGGACATATGGTCGGCGGTAATGATGTCGTAGTTGCCCGTCGTGGTGACGAAGATGTCCGCGAAGCCGACGACGTTGTCGAGGGTGTTGACCTCGTAGCCCTGCATGGCGGCCTGGAGCGCGCAGATCGGATCGATCTCGGTCACGATCACGCGGCAGCCCTGGCCACGGAGGCTTTCGGCCGAACCCTTGCCAACATCACCAAAGCCGCAGATTACAGCGACCTTGCCGCCTAGCATCACGTCCGACGCGCGCATAAGGCCATCCGGCAGGGAGTGCCGGCAGCCGTAGACGTTGTCGAATTTGCTCTTCGTAACCGAATCGTTGACGTTGATAGCGGGGAAGAGCAGCTGGCCGGCCTTCTCCATCTGGTAGAGGCGGTTGACGCCGGTCGTTGTTTCTTCGGAGACGCCACGGCAGTCGGCTGCCGTTCTTTCCCATCGCGTTCCGTCCGTTGCGGCAATCTTGCGAAGGAGCTCCAGGATCACGCCGTATTCTTCGGCGTCCGTCTCGGGGTTGAAGTCCGGAATCTTCTCGGCCTTCTCGAACTCGAGTCCCTTATGGATGAGCAGAGTTGCATCGCCACCATCGTCGACGATGAGTTCCGGGCCCGATCCGTCCGGCCAGCGGAGTGCGACATCGGTGCACCACCAGTATTCGTCGAGGGTCTCGCCCTTCCAAGCGAAGACCGGAATGCCCTGGGGATCTTCCGGGGTGCCGTTCGGTCCGACGACGATCGCCGCCGCAGCATGGTCCTGAGTCGAAAAGATGTTGCAGGAAACCCAGCGTACGTCGGCTCCGAGTTCGACCAGCGTCTCGATGAGTACGCCGGTCTGGATCGTCATATGAAGGCTGCCCATCACGCGGACGCCGTCGAGCGGCTTTGACTTGCCAAATCGCTCGCGGAGAACCATGAGGCCGGGCATTTCGTGCTCAGCGAGCTCGAGCTCCTTGCGGCCCCATGTGTGGAGCGTGAGGTCGGCGACCTTGAACGCGGGCGCGTCGGTTGATGAAGCGGGAATAGCCATTCTGAAAATTCTCCTGAAGATGTAAAGAACGGAGCCCACCGGTGCGGCAGAACTCGTATATCTGAATATTCGGATAAACTGGTATATCAGATGAGTAGTGTCAACGGTCTTCAGGGCCCCGCGCCAAAAAAAAAGAAATTCCAGGGCATGAGGCATAGGGGTTGCCTATGCGATTCAGTTCGCATTTATGCTGAGGACTGCCGTATGCCTGCCACGGGTGGCCTCGTGCCCGCGCGTATGCTGCGGATCGTGGCGCAAGAGGCCTCTTGGGACCTGTTGTGCGGGGCCTGAATCGCGCCCGAGGACGCGATCGCTACCGCAGGACGGCGGCGACGACGAAGGTCGCGGCGGCAAGGGAGAAGAAGACTGCTCCCACAAGCCAGCGGAGCGTCTTCGTCTGTGTCACGACCGCAAACTCGAGGCGTCGCTGTTGCTCGGATACGAGGTGCAGGGATTCCTGCAATTCGCTCAGCGTGCCGAGCTGCTCTTCGATGTCCCACAGCTGGGTGAGGCGCTGCTCTACCTGATCGGAGCGGCCGACCAATTCACCGTGACTCCGTTCGAGCTTGGCTTCGACCGAGACCAGGGCTTGCAGCAAGGGCTCTACGATTCGATTTTCGATTGCCGAGGTGTCGGCTTGCGCGGGAGCGGAAGGTGCGGCGGGCGTCGATTTGCTGACGGGCGCGACCGCATTTCGAGCGCGAGTAGCGAATGACGGAGCCGCCGGGGTTTCCGTGGCTGCCACATCCGGCTTTCCCCTCGCGGCGAGCGTTCGGGGATCGGGTTGTGCCGGAGCTACGTCTTTGTTCCGACGACCGAGAGCGATTCGCCGCCAGAAGGAGGGTCGTGGGGGGGAGGTGGCGAGGTTGCGGTTGCCACGATCTCCGGGGAAAGCCCTGCGTGGTGCGCTTGCGGTTTCCTTCGAAGGCACGGACGCGTTGGCGGGCGCGGGCTCGCCGGAAGAAGGTGAAACGGGTGCGTTGAGGCTTCTAGACCCTGCTTCCGCGTAGTTCGCTTCGGGCGCATGAGCACCCGAGAGATTTGTCGCCGTGATTTCAGATTCGCTCACGTCGAACTCCCTTTCACTTTTCCCATTCGCGCGAATGGCAATTGCCTTCCACACGGCCTGGCTCTCGCCAGGTAGCATGAGTTCACTAGAGCGTTCTGAGATCTCAGCACTCCGCGGACTCGAAACCATCGTCTCCGCCATCTGTCCCCCGTCGCGTGCGAGCTGATTCGCATACGGCGATCGAAGCATACAGCGAGTTCGAAGCGTACACCCCATTTGTGTGTGCCATTCGAGCGGTTCGTCGGTCGCTCATGAGAAATGTGCCGCGGCCGCTCGATTGGGTTTTGAGACTGTTTCATTGATCTAAAGCGTGGCTAGACTCACTCGCTGTGGATAGAACAATCGACCTCGATGGCTGTGTGAATTTTCGTGACCTGGGTGGTTATCCGACGACAGGGGGCCGAAAGTTGCGCTGGCGTGTGCTCTTCCGGAGTGATGCGCTGCACGCGCTCTCGGCGGGCGATGTCGATCGGCTCCGCGATGAACTCCGCATGACGGACATCGTCGATTTGCGCTCGACCTATGAACTCTCGAACGAAGGCCGCGGGCCACTCGAGCACGAGCCGATCGAGTTTCATCACAACCCGCTATTCGATGGCGACCCAAGCGAGTCCGAACGAAAAGAGGCGGCGGAGATGTCTCTAGGCGAGCGCTATCTAGGCATGATGCGCTTTGGGCACGAGAAGATGACGAACGCCGTGCGGCGGCTCGCCCGCGCGAAGGGTGGCGCGGTCTACCACTGCGCGGCGGGCAAGGATCGGACGGGTGTGCTGTCGGCGGTGATGTTAGGCGCGCTGGGCGTATCCGATGAGTTGATCGTGGCCGACTATGCGCTCTCGGGAGAACGAATCGACGAGATCATCGCCCGGGTCATGAGCATGAAGGGCTACAAGGATACGCTCCTCGATATGCCAGAAGATACATTGCACGCCTATCCCGAATCTATGCAAGAGGTGCTCGCGGGCGTCGCTTCGGAATGGGGTTCGATGCGCGACTATCTTGTGGCTGGTGGACTTTCGGAAGACGACTTGGACCGCCTTGCCGAAAAATGCCTCGACTAGCTTTCTATTTGCTCGAGCAGAGATCGCATTGCCTCAGGATCTACTTGATAGGCATGCCCACAGAAATCACAGACGACTTCCTGGGATTCGTTCGCGGCGATCATTTCCTCTAGTTCGCGCCGCTCTAAGAGCCCGACGGTGCGTGCTGCGCGATCGATCGAGCAGGGGCAGTGGAATTTCGGGACCATATCGAAGCGTTCGCGAGTGCCGAGCCCGGTCATCAATAGGTCGATTAGATCGTTTGGGTCCAGGGGGTCGCTGAGGCGCTGCGCAAGGCTCGGAAGCCCCGCGACATTTGCTTCTACGACGGCGAGCTCACTCTCGGTTGCGCCCGGGAGCGCTTGAACCAAGAAGCCGCATGCCCCGACGTCAGCCATGCCGGGGCCGAAGGCGACGCCTAACCCCATGGCGGATGGGGTCTGCTCGCTCTCTGTTAGGTAGAGCGTGAGATCTCCTGCTATTTCACCAGAGACGAGGGGGACCGTGCCCGTGTAGGGTGAGCGCCATCGCGGGCGATGACGCACGACATTGAGAGGACCGAGTCCGACGGACCGAGCGATGTCTGGCGTGTCGTCGCCATTTACGAGGGCGGTCGCGGGATGTTGGACCGTACCGCGCACTTGGCCACGCGAATTTGCGATGGCCGAGAGGGACCCGAGCGGGCCATCGCCGCGAAACTGTAACTGCACGGATTCTGTGTTGGCTTCGTCTGCATCGTCCGGCGCGCTTCCGACAGCAATCAGGATCGCGCCCATCATGGCGCGCCCGAGGGCGTTGCCTGCAGTCGGTGCGTGCAGCCGGCGGCGAAGGGCTTCAGCTACGAGTTCGCTCGCGACGATCGTCTTGATACCGATCGTGCCGGAGTCGGAGAGGGTGCGAACGAGGCGGTCGGGGCCTGTGCTCGTGCGCGGGATAATCGTGTGGAGGGCGGGGATTTCGGTCATGGCGCCGAACCATAGCGACGATCTACGTAAGCGGTGGCCTACAGTGAGCACTGCGGCGCACAAGGAGGGCGGCAGCGGATCGTGAGCTGGGGGGACCGACGGGCCCAGGGTCAGCTCTGCGCGCGGCGCTGCCAGATCTCTATCGTGAATGCGTGGTCGTGCCGTTCGTCGGCCACGTGGGACTCGCGTTCGATGCATTCGAAGAGGGTCTCGTCGATCTTCGGGAAGAAGGTGTCTCCCTCGGGTTCGGCATCGACGCGCGTTAGATAGACGCGGTCTGCGACCTTGAGTCCGTCGCGGTAGATCGCTTCACCGCCTGCGATGAAACACTCCTCGAGTGGGATCTCGCGCGCAAAGGCCAGGGCGGCTTCGAGGTCTGGGAAGAAATCGATTCCCTCGACGGGACTCTGTTCACTTCGACTGAGGACAAAATTGCGGCGGCCGGGGAGGGCTTTGCCGATCGAGTCGAATGTTTTACGCCCGATCACGATCGCGTGCCCAGTCGTTAGGCGACGAAAAAATTTCTGGTCATCTGGCAAGCGCCACGGGATCTCACCAGCGAGGCCGATGGCGCCGTTTCGTGCGGCAGCGACGACGAGAGAGACCCGCATGCGATCAGACCGCGATCGGGGCTTTAATCGCCGGGAGCGGATGATATTCGGAGAGCTTGAAATCCTCGAACTTGAAATCGAAGAGCGATTTCACAGCGGGATTCAAAGTCATAGTCGGCAACTCGCGTGGCTCGCGCGTTAGCTGTTCCTTCACCTGCTCGAAGTGGTTCGAGTAGATATGCGTATCGCCAAGGGAGACGATGAGCTCTCCGGGAACGAGATCCGTGACCTGGGCCATCATCATCGTCAGCAGTGCATAGGACGCGATGTTGAAGGGCAGCCCCAAGAAAACATCACAGCTCCGCATGGTCATGGCGCAGTGGAGCTTCTCGTTCTGAACGTTGAACTGAAAGAGCAAGTGACAGGGCGGCAGCTTCATGGCGCCGAGCTCGCCGACATTCCAAGCGCTCAGTACGAGGCGTCGCGAGTCCGGATTCGTACGAATTTGATCGACGAGGTCTGCGAGCTGATCGATCTCGACGGGCTCCGCCGCAGAGCCGGCTTCGCGAGGTGCCGCAGCTCGCCAGCGCCGCCACTGTGCACCGTAGACGGGACCAAGGTCACCCTCCTCGTCTGCCCATTCGTTCCAGATCGATACGCCCTTATCTTTGAGCGTGTGAGCGTTGGTATCGCCGGCGACGAACCAGAGCAGTTCGTGGATGATGCTCTTGGTGTGAACCTGCTTCGTCGTGAGCAGCGGAAAGCCGCCGCCATCCGCCGCCGTCCGCGTCGGGTCGAGATCGAACCTCAGCATTCGTCCGAAAACGCTGCGCGTTCCCGTCCCCGTGCGGTCGGTCTTTTCAATGCCATTGTCCATGACATCCTGCAGCAGGTCGAGATAGGACTTCATGAGCGGTGGGGGTCCAAAGCGAAGGGTTCGAGAGTTGTGCGAGGGTAGCGATCCCGGCCGATGCTGCGACCGGGATCGAGAATTCCTAGACTGGCTGTCTTGCCCGTGCCACTGAGCGTCGAGCGTCGACTCGCCCTTAGACGCCAGGTTAGATTTACACGACGAGGAGAGAGGATTCCGTGGGCCAATTTCGCCGACGACTTTGCCGACAACTCTGTCGAGATAAGTGGGCATTCATTGTACTGATGGGGGTCGCCGGGGCGCTCTTCGCCCCCGCGTCGCTGTCGGCTGAGCCGCGTCGATTCACCTTCGAATACGAGGCGACGATCGGTCCTGTCGGGGCCGGCGCCGGTCCCGTCGACGTATTCGTGCCGCTTGCAGCCGAGAATGCCCAGCAGCGCGTGCGGAGTGAGGAGATCGTCGCGTCGATTCCTGGCGCCATCTCCGTCGAGGACGCGTATGGCAATCGGTTCTGGCACGGACGAATTGAAAACGCTGGCCAGGATTTGATCAAGGTTTCTGTGCGTACGCAGGTCGAGCGCCGGATCACCAAGAGTCGGGAACCGACCGAGAGTCGGGGCCTTCGCAAAGAAGGCCTCGAACGCTTCGCGCCGTTTCTACAGCCCAATCGCCGAGTCGTGGTCGACCACCCCATACTCGCGCCGATCCGGAAAGAGATCCGCGCGCGCGCGGGGGGAGAGGATCCGGCCCAAATCGCACGAGCGATCTACGACTGGATCGTCGAAAACGTTGAGTACAAGAAAGTCGGTAGCGGCTGGGGGAACGGTGACACCTTCTGGGCCTGCACTGAGCGCTACGGGAACTGCACCGACTTCCACGCGCTCTTTATCTCCCTGGCGCGGAGCGAGGGTATTCCGGCGCGTTTTGAAATCGGCTTCCCCGTGCCTGAGGACCGACCGAGCGGAATGGTCGGTGGGTACCACTGCTGGGTCGAGTTCTACTTGCCCGAGACCGGTTGGTTCCCGGTCGATGCCAGCGAAGCTTTCAAGCATCCCGAGCGGAAGGAGTTTCTCTACGGCGGCCACCCTGGCGATCGCATCCATTTCAGCACCGGGCGTGATCTGGAGTTAGGTGAGGGGCACGCATCCGGCCCGCTCAACTATTTCGTCTACCCCCATGTCGAAGTGGCGGGAAAGCTCTGGAAGGGATCGATCCAAAAAAGCTTTAGGTACGAAGAAATGTCGGCTCAGGCCTCGAGCGCTTCTTCCATGAAGTAGTTGAAGTCCTCGGACTCTTCGCCGTGTAGGAGCTCATAGGCGTGAGCGGGGCTCTTGGAGTCGAAGAGCTGGTCTCCGAAGGCGCGGTCGGTGCCGACCGTTCGCGCGAGGGCGGCGAGAACTTGTAGATGGCGATCGCGTTCATCGGACGCGGTGCCTAATAAGACCATGCAATGTACAGGTCGCCCATCCGGAGTCTCGAAGCCCAAGCCACTTTGAGTGAGCGCCATGACGCCGACCATCGGTTCGCCTTCGGGCAGGATGCCGTGAGGGACCGCGAGCCCGCCGCCTAAGCACGTGGAGCCTTGATCCTCCCGGGCGAGGACGCTTGCGAGGAGTTCGTCTCGATCTACGTCACGCAGTCCGTGGGTGCGGATAAGGAGGTCGACGAGTCGTTCGATGGCCGCTTCTTTTGACTCCGCGGCAAAGTCGGTCAAGATGTGTTCTTCCTGGAGAAAGTCGATCAGGCGTAGGCGGTCGCGCCCGACTTCTCCGGCGCGCTGCAGGGCGATGCGGGTGAGCACTGGACCGATAATTTCGTTGATGGTGACAACGGTCAGGACGACCGCGCCAAAGAGCCCGGCGGCTTCGCTGAAACGCGCATCATCTTGAATCAACAGAACGAGACCTACTGCGACGCCGGCCTGAGGGACGAGTGCTAGGCCGAGGTTCTTGCGGACGCGATCGGTCGCGTGTGCAGCACGCAGAGCGAGATCCGCCGAGAGCAGCTTGCCTGCGAAGCGTGCGACAAAGTAGAGAACGATTAAGATCCCCGCGCTCTCTAGGTGATCGAAGTTGAGGTGCATGCCGGCGAGGGTGAAGAAGACCGTGAGGATCGCGGGCTCGAAATTGTCGAAGACGCTGTCGACGAGATGTGTGCGCGATCGCGCGATATTTGTTTGCACGGCACCGAGTGCGAGGCACGCGAGCATGGGTGAAATACCTATAGAGGTGGCTAGGCCGGATGTGAGGACGAGGGCAACGACTGCAGCAGTCGCAAGGCGCTCGGGGCCGAGGGCGATGCGCGTGATGCGATCCAAGGCGAATGCGGCGACGGAGCCTAGCAGGATGGGCGCGATGAGTTGGGCGATGGCGCCGTCGGCTTGAAGGAGGACTTCGCTCTGCAGCTGGTAGTCGCTGCCTATGAGGGCGCGGCAGACTTCGAAGACGACGATGCATGCCGTGTTGTTCAGGGCGACGGCGGCGATCAATGTCTTGACGAAGACACCCTTGGACCTCGTTTCTCGCACGAGTGCCACGATTGTGGCGGGGGCGGTGGCGATCGAGACGGCACCGAAGAGCAGAGAGAGCTCGAAGGTGGCGCCGCCGAGATAGTAGGCGGCGAGGAAAACAAGAAGCGGCGTGATCGTAGATTCCGCAATGAGCAGGTAGGAAAGGCGCCGAACGGCGTTGCTGAGGCGGCCGATATGTAGATGAGCGCCGACGGTGACCGCGATTAGGCCGAGGGCGATCTCGGTCATAGGCTCGAGGCCGGCGATCGATTCTTCGGAAAAGAGATCGAGCCCGGCTCGGCCGACTAAGACGCCGCCGATGATCTGGCCGGTAATACCGGGCAGTCGAATGCGTCTAGCGAGGGCACCGAAGAAGCTTCCGGCCAGGAGCACTATGGCTAGCAGCAGGAGTGGGCCGGCGTGATGGAGAGAGTCGAGGACGGCGTTCATTTCAGAACCAGCATAACGTGATCGCGCGAAGTGGCTTCATCGCACTCGGGATTCAAATCAACCAGTCGCGTCGACGAGATTGCGAATCACGTTGAACCCGCCCGTATACGTTCCGATGGCGCTGCCGATGGTTGAGAAAACGAAGACTAGAAAAATTCGCATCAGACGGCTTTGCCACCAGCGTTTCGGGATCGAGAGGTCGTCTCCGACCGTGCTGAAGTCAGCCACCTTGGGTGGTGCGGCCCATAGTTGAGTAAAGGCAGCGACATAGCCCGCGCCGATCAAAGGCGAGAGGCTCGTGAACGGCGCTGAGATCCCAGCGGCGAGGATCGTGATGGGGTGCCCCATGGCGAGTAGGGCGCCAAGGCCGCTGGGGATCGAGTTCGCTAGGAACCAAATCATCGCGTTCTCGCCCGCGGCATCTGCACCCTGAGTGAGTGCGATGTAAGCGATGGATCCGATGATCACGAGCGGGATACCCCACCCGACGGCCTTCCAGACATTTGAGGTCTTTGGGATCGTCTCGATCGCTTCGAGGTCAGTCCGTTCGTTTTGTAGCAGTCGACCCTTCATGCCGTCGACGTGACCTGCGCCGACGACCGCGACGATTCGTTCGCCGTCGGTCTCAAGGATTTTGTGAGCGAGATAGGCGTCGCGTTCGTCGATCAACACGCGTTTCAAGTCGGGCATCATGCGCCCGAGCTCGTTCATCACTTCGGTCACAACGTCCTGTTCGCGGATGCGCGCAAGCTCTTCCTCTGAGACCTCGGCGTCTTCGAACAACGAGGCGCCTAACTCGGCGAGGAGTCGGAAGCGCTGTCCCCAAGAGAGGGATTGCCAGGCGCGTCCCAAGGTGATCCGGACATCGCGGTCACATAGAGAGATCGGGATGTCGTGTTCCTGCGCGACACGCGCAGCTTCCATCAACTCACTGCCGGGCGTCACGCCGAGCTGCAGTCCCAGGCGGCGCTGATATGAGGCGAGGATCAAGTTCAGCATCAAAGTAGCGAGCTGTTTGTTCTTCAGGACCTGGCGAAGATCCTGTTCCTCGAATTTTTTCTCTTGGGAGAGGGATTCGAATCGTCCATTGTCGAGCTCGATGCAAACTGCGTCGGGGCGTTCCCGGTCGATCACTTCGCGAACGAGATCGACGGACTGCTGAGACACGTGGGCCGTGCCAACGAGGTAGATCTTGCGATTGCCGACCTCGATTAGGTGGACGTCGCTAGAGCCTTCCGGTTCTGTATTAGGCGCATTGCCATCGGAAGGCTTTTGGTCGTCGATCATGGAGGCTCCGGAGGTCGGTTTCGGACGGAGAGTCCGATCGGGCCGAGAGAATGCGTCCCACACGTCTATGTGGCAAGCAAAACAGCGAGTCCCTTTATATCGGACGACTCGGATCGAGAATGAAGGTCGGACCGGCAGATCCTCGGGTGGAAATACCGGCTGGGGACTTCAGTCAGGCCTAGAGGGCGTGGAGCTTGACTGGAAGCTGGTGGAATCCCTTCACGAAATTCGATCGCACGCGAACCGGGTCGCCCACGACTTCGATCTTGCTGTAGCGCTTCATGATTTCCTCCCAGAGCACACGCAGCTGCATTTCTGCGATTCGGCTGCCGACGCAAAAATGCGGTCCCCATCCGAAAGAGAGGTGTGTGCGGACATTTTTGCGGTCGATCAGGAATTCATCCGCGCGCGGAATCACTGAATCGTCGCGGTTTCCGGACACGTACCACATGACGATTTTGTCGCCGGCCTTGATCTGCTTGCCTGCGAGTTCGGCGTCTCTCGTGGCCGTCCGGCGCATATGCGCGAGGGGAGTTTGCCAGCGGATCATTTCACTGACCATATTCGGGATGATTCCCGGGTCGGCTCGCAGCTTGTCGTATTCCGCGGGATTTTCGTTGAGTGCGAGTACGCCCCCGGAGATCGAGTTTCGGGTCGTGTCGTTGCCGCCGACGATCAGCAGGATGAGCGTGCCGAGATATTCGAGGGGCTCGAGGTCTTGGGTGTCCTTGCCGTCGGCGAGCAGGCTCACGAAATCGATTCCGTGACCCTTTCCCTTTCGGTCGTTTAAGAGACCTTGAAATGTTTCGAGGCATTCGAATAGATGTTGGCGACGTTCTTCTTCCGTCTTGCCTTCTTCGCCGACTTGGGCAGAGGAAGCCGTCGCCATATCCGACCAGAAAGTGAGCTTGCGGCGCTCTTCGAAGGGGAAGTCGAACATCGTCGCCAGCATGGCGGTGGTGAGTTCGATCGAGACCTTGTCGACCCAGTCGAAGGTCTCACCGATCGGCAGTGAGTCTAGAATGAGCGTGACGCGCTCGCGGATCAGAGGCTCCATCAACTTGAGATTGCGCGGAGCCACTACGGGCTGAATGGTCTTGCGATGTTTGTCATGTCGTTCGCCATCCATCGCAATGAAGCCGGGGGAGACCGGAAATTCTGGATCAATCTCATCGACTGTGATCGAGCCGGCGGAGGAGTAGGTTACGGGATCTTTCTCGACGGTGACGATGTCGTCGTATCGAGTGATCGACCAGTAGGGTCCGAAGAAGCTCTCCTGTGTGAAGTGAACCGGATCTTCTTTCCGAAGCCGTTCGAACCAACCCCACATTTGATTTGCTTCGAAGAGTTCCGAGTCGGCCGGATCAATCTGGTCCAGTGGATAGGCGTAGGGATCTTTGTTGACCTGGGCGCTAGGCAGCGGGAAGTCTACACCGGCAACCGGAAGAGCCGACGTGTCACTGACGGGCGTGTCTTCGTTTTTGGCGTCGGATTTATTCTCGGTGGCTTGGCTCATGGGATCTCCGGGTCCTGCGGCGAGGGAGTCAGGAAGATACGGCCTTGGTTCGATCGCGACGACGCTTCTCGGTTTCGATTTCGAGTCCCGAGGTCAGCTTTCCGATCCGCGGGGGCTGCGACGACGGCGAGCTAGGAGAAGCCTAGTGGCGAGAAGCACCGCAAGGATGAGCCCGTGCACAATTGCGGGCCTGTAGTCTGCCTTGATGAGCCAGAAATAGTGCAGGATCGCCAGAGTGCCGGCGACATACACGAGTTTGTGAAGCTTGATCCAGCGTGCTCCCAAGCGCTTGATCCAAGCCCGCGTCGAGGTGACGGCAAGGACGAGCAGGAGGGAGAAAGCGCCCATGCCTAACGTGATATAGGGGCGCTCAAGAATATCCTCGAGAATGGCGCCGGGATCAAAGCCCATGTCGAGCCACGCCCATACGAGAAGGTGGGCGGCGACATAACAGAAGGATGCCAACCCAAGCGTACGGCGAAGGGGCGCAGCCCAGTGCCAGCCCAGGAGCCGCCGTGCAGGTGTGACCGCGAGGGACAGCAGTAGGAAGCGCAGGCCCCACTCGCCTGAGACGTGGGTTAAATCGTCGACGGGTTCTGGGCCCGGCCCTTCAAAGAAAAGTCGAAGCCCGATTCCGAGAGCCGGAAGAAGAGTAATCGCGACGGTGAACGCCTGGAGGAGCGAACGACTCATATTTACGTTCGCCGCCTAATAGTACTTCCGCAGATCCATCCCTGCGTAGAGCGAGGCAACCTCGTCGCCATAACCATTAAATGGAAGCGTCGGACGCTTGCGGTAATCGCCGAGTTTTCGCTCGCGTGCTTGGCTCCATCTCGGATGGTCGACTTCGGGGTTTACGTTGGCGAAGAAACCATATTCGTCGTCGGCGAGATCGTTCCAGCTCGTCTGCGGTTGTTCCTTAGAGAAGCTGATACGCACGATGGATTTGATGCTCTTGAAACCGTATTTCCAGGGGACGACGAGTCGGATGGGTGCACCGTTCTGATTAGGGAGGACCTTTCCGTACATTCCGACAGCGAGGAACGCGAGCGGATGCATGGCCTCGTCCATACGTAGCCCTTCGCGATACGGCCAGTCGATGACGCGGCGGCGCTGACCGGGCATCTGTTCGCGGTCGACGAGGGTTTCGAAGGAGACATAACGCGCGTCGCTCTTGGGTTCGAAACGTGCGAGCACATCAGCAAGAGGAATGCCGACCCAGGGTACGACCATCGACCATGCTTCGACGCACCGGAATCGATACACGCGTTCTTCTAAAGTCGAGGGCTTAACAATATCCTCTAGTGCGATTTTGCCGGGCTTGCCGACTTCGCCGTCGACGACGACCGACCAAGGCTCGGTACGAAGCGTGTGGGAGTTCTTTGCGGGATCGCGCTTGCCCGTGCCGAACTCATAAAAGTTGTTGTAGCTCGTAGCGTCATCGTACGAAGTCGTCGCCTCAGAGACCCTAAAGCGCTCCGGCGCGGGCGTAACGTTCTCAAGCGCTCTCAGACCCGCGGCCTCTGCGGTTGCATCGTCCGCCCCCGCCTCATCCGCTGCCGGACAGCCAGCCAGGACCGCACCCATGGCGGCGGTGGCCCCCAGCTGAAGGACCTCGCGGCGGTTCATGAAGGTAGCTTCGTCGGTGATCTCACGTGTCGGGATGTGCGGGGTTTGCATGTCGCGTCTCTCTTTGCGGAGTGATTCGTTCATCGGTCCGTAGGGTTTAAGGCTCGTCGCTCTATAGGATGATGGATTTTGTGATTGATGACCAACGCTGCTCGGCAAGCGCTCATCCGCGTTAATGAATTTTCGTGTCTCATCTAGTTCGCTCCGTCCGACTCAATCGAATAATAGCCATTTTCATGACCGCGAGGATTCAAGCAGATCATAAACCCCGAATTCCCCGGGCAGTATTTAGCCGAGCAGCGCCCGAAGTCCCGCCGGAACTAACGATCGCTCCGAGTCCATTCGGAGAGCGGTTTGGTGAAGGGAATGAAACGCTCCTGCATGCGCTCGACCAGACCCGGCGTGATTACTTCTTCAAAGTCGTTAAGCGTTAGCTCAAGCCGAATCACGCCGTCTGCGTGCTCGACGCCTGTGAGCCTAGTTTGGGGTGCGAGGCGTGGCAGCGGCAAGAAGGTACGAAAAAGGAATGCCAAGCGATTTCGGATGCCGAGAAACTCGGCGCGCTTGGGCCGCAGGATCAGCCAGCCGTTCTGAATTTCGAAAGAGGCCTCGGCACGCCCTAGGGGCACGCCGCGCAGGTCCATGCGGAATTCCACCGCCTTGCCGGTGAGTCGAAGCTCGAAGGGCGCTCGGCTTCGGCGGAGCCATTCGTTGATCTGGCGCTGGTCGATTGTGAGTATGAGTCGGGGGCCAACGGAGGCGATGCGCGCGGGCAGGCCCGGCGTGAAATGAAATTCGTCCGACTCAAGCACGAGGCGCTCAAAAGGCAGCGCGAGCACTGCGACTCCTGCCAATTCGAGCCTCGCCCCTTCGAAGTGTCCCATAGCGCCCTCTGCGAGGGCCCCAGTCCAGCTCACTTTCGCGGGCATCTCTAAATAGGTAGTAAGAATTTGATCGATCGCGTCCGATCGCACGGGCGATCCTCTCTTTACGTGTATCGCATACTGCCGCCGTATTCGGCTTCAGCTTCGTTCTCAGTTCGTCCCTTCCGCGTTGTCATCCGAGCCGTTTTAGGCGTCGAACTCGGTGTCGAACTCCGCGAAGGCATCCGCCGCGCGCTCAGCCAAACTCTCGCGCGCTGCGGCCCAGAGTGTAGGTTGCCTGCGGGCGCTGTCGTGTACCCGTTCGAGATCCAATGAGACTATGGCGTGCATTTCGCCTGGCCGCAGACGATCCGTTTTCCTTCGTTTCGGTTCGGCCAAGGAGCGCGACAGCTGCCGCGCAGCCAATTGGGTGCATCGGGCAATGACTCGATACGCGAGACCGCGGCTGGTCGATCCGCCGGATTGGAGGTGCCCCGGCGCAATCGAGCAAGGCCAGATTGCAACCTAACGATGCGCTCACCGCACTGCTATCCGCAAGAAGACCGTTTGGGGGAACGGTTGAGTTGGCCACCGTTGACCCTGGGGGCTGGAAAGCGGATCATGAGGCGGTGAGAGCGTTTCTTAAACGATTAGGAGCGTGGTGTATCTGAGTTGACTGAGCTTAAGAATAGGGTGAGTTGATATGAAGGGCGTTTCGCACGGACTAGGTGTTTTTTCGAGTACGAGTAATGTGAGTAAAGAGGACCTCCGGACAACGGTCGTGATTCGCACCTGCCTCCTCGTGGTCCTGGCCTTTGCTGTCGGCTGCGCCTCGGGGCCGCGCGTGTCGCGAACTGACTCTTCCGAAATGATTGACGTTTCGGGCTTTTGGAACGACACCGATAGCCGTCTCGTCTCGGAAGAGATGATCGATGATTCCGTGGGCCGCATCTGGATCGACGACTTCCGCGGTTTGACCGGCAATAAGCCCACGGTCATCGTCGGCTCCGTTCAAAATCGATCGAGTGAGCACATCAATACGCGCACCTTTGCTAAGGATCTCGAGCGCGCCTTTGTAAATTCAGGTCGCGTTCGACTCGTCGCTTCGAGCAACGAACGGTCCGGCATGCGCGAAGAGCGAATCGATCAGCTTCGAAACTCGACGCTCGATTCCGCGAAGAGCATGGGCAAGGAGATCGGCGCCGACTTTATGTTGATCGGTGGCATAAATACGATCATCGATGAGGCGGGAGGGACCTCCGTTCGGTTCTACCAGGTCGAACTCGAACTCATCAATCTCGAGACGAACGAGAAGGTTTGGATCGGCCAGAAGAAAATCAAGAAGGTTGTCGAGCAGTCTCGGTTCAGACTCTGATCCGGACCCAGCCTTCGTTCATCTTGCTCCCTTCGGCACTTCGTTCGACGAAGGAATCTAATCTTCGATGATCCGACGCAAGTTTTCGAACCTATTGCCGCGCCTAGCACTCTCTCTCGTTCTCTCGGCCCTTTTGGGTTGCGCCTCGACTTGGCGGGTTCAGCTAGAGCTCCAGCAGCAAATGGTGCTCGGCGATTACCCGATGGCGATTCAACTCGTCGAGGACGAAAAAGAGAAGTCTTTCGGCGGGAAGAACCGCCTGCTCTACTACTTGGAGCGCGCGATGCTGCTCCACGTCGATGGGCAGTATGCTGAGAGCAACGTCGCTTTCGAAGAGGCCAAACGGCTCGGTCGGGAGTTCTATACGGAAAGCCTGTCTGCTCAGGGCCTTTCGCTGATGACGAACGACTACTCTCTCGACTACGCGGGAGAGAACTTTGAACGCACCTTGATTCATCTCTTCGCGGCGATCAATTATTCGCAGTTAGGCGACTCCGATGCGGCGCTCGTCGAGACTCGGCAGATCGGTGAGTACCTTCGGAAACTGCAGATCGATACGACGAACGAAAATATCTATCAGGAAGATGCCTTCGCGCGGTATGTTGCGGCGATGCTCTACGAGGCCTCGGGCGAATATGATTCGGCATTGGTCTCTTACAAGAAGGCTATCGACGCCTACGGTGTCTACGGAACGCAATTCTCGGTCCCTCAGCCTGCATCGCTCTTTGGAAACGCGGAGAGGGTCGCGGGTCAGCTTGGATCTTGGGCGCAGGAGGATCTCGCAGGTCTAGGCAGTGGGGGGATCGCTCGCGAAATTCTGAGCGGTTCAGGCGAGCTTGTGATCCTTCACTACAACGGCCTGGCTCCGATCAAGGACCAGACTCGAATTACGATTCCGTTCTCCGAAGCTTGGATTTTCGTGCTCGCGCTTCAGGCTGGGGCGGACGCAGAGGCCAATGCTCAGATAGGGCAAGCGACGGCGTTCGTGGGTGCGATTAAGGGAGTTGATGTGGTCTCCGTGGCGTTCCCGAGATATGTGGACCGCCCGTATACGATCGCGACGGTGGAACCTCGAATCGCGAACGCGGCCCAGATCTTAGGGCCCGAACTGGTGGAGGACATCGGCGCGATCGCCGAGAAGGATCTCGAAGATCGTAAGACTCGGATCTATGCGAAATCGGTCGCTCGTGCGGCGATTAAATATGCGATCCAGAAGGGCGCACAAATGGCGGCGGAACAGGCCGGCGGCGACTCCGGGGCACTGCTTTCCATAGGGACCCAAATCGTCGGCAACATCGCGCGCTATGCATCGGAGCAAGCAGACAAGCGCGTTTGGTCGACCTTGCCGGACAAAATCATGATGACCTCGGTCATCCTGCCCGCGGGCACTCATGACGTCGATCTAGACTTCATGACAGCCCAGTCCGTCCTGGTCGAATCGCGTTCGTTTTCTCAGGTTACCGTCCCGGACGGCGGCCGACGTTTCTTGATTGTCAGGACGGTTAAATAGTTATGCGTATGGGTGTTATGTGGGTGTTCGTCGTAGGTCTCGCGATCTCGACGATTGGCTGTGCAGCGATATCGAGGACTCCGGCTTGGGTGAACGGAGAAGTTCCGGTTGAATTCCCGAAGAACAACTACATAACCGCACTCAGCACGGGGGAATCCCTCGCTGCTGCGCAGGTCGCGGCCAAGGGTGAGTTGTCCCGTGTCTTTTCCGCCCAACTTGCAAGCGAGATCGAGTTGATCGATGAAGAGACCACGGTGCAGGGCCAAGCCGTGTCTAGTTCGGGCATCTTCGATCGTACGACCATCTCGACGGATATCGTTCTTGAAGGTGTCGAAGTCCCACTGCATTGGCGTGACCCTAAGTCTGGCGACATCTGGGCTTTGGCGGTTCTAGAGCGCCGCAAGGAATGCATGCGCATTCGAAGCGAAGGCAGCGATCTAATTACCGAACTCGCCGCCTACACGAACGAGTCTCGAAGCACGCAGAATCCACTCGTCGCGATTCGGGCCTCGGTGAATGCCGTGCGAGTTGGCTCGATCTTGGATGGTCTTCAGGGACGAAGCCGCGTGTTGGGCAGTCAATGCCTGACCAAGCGCTCGGTCTCCACCGGCAAGCTCAAGAGCGAAGCGAATCAGAGGCTGCGAAGTTTGAGTTTCGTGGTGAACGCGAGCGACGTTGATGCATCAACCGGTCAGCAGAGAGGCTCGCTGCCCCAGCTTCGAGAGCAGATTGCCGGAAATCTCAGCAAGCTTGGCTTCCAGGTCGGTCCAGCCTCGGGCGCACAAATCATCCCGATCGATGCGCGATTGCGGCTTTCTCGTGTCGCGCGGGGAACGGAATGGATCGAGTACCGCTATGAAGGTTCAGCTGAAGTGGGCAGCCCGGTTGCCGGAGAGCCGTCGATGATCGTCGTTGATACAGATGGAGCGGAGAGCCATCCTGAACCCTCGAGCGCGCGGCTCCGTGCGCGACGAAGTGGCGAAAAAGCTCTCGCGCGCCAGCTCGACCAGGGAATCAAAACATTTCTCGCCGAAGCTGAGGGCTACTGAGCCTTCGCGACTTCAGCCCCCGCATCTGGCCCTGAGCGCTGCCGGGTCTATGAATCCAGATCAAAAAGGTGATCGAATCTGGGATCCGATCCTCGCGAGGTCCTTCGGCCCGCAGGCAGTGTCAGCTGATGCCTGGGTGGTGCTGGCTGGCCTCCGGAGGCGGCTACGCTGCGGCGAGCGGGCTCACTGAACGCTTTCTGAACTAGTAGGCACTCTTTTTATCGTTCCGTTGCCCGATTCGGCGATGCCTTTCGCCTTCTAAATAGAGAAGGCCAGTTGGGAAAAACGAGTTGCGGCCGATCTTAGGGTTCAGGGGACTCGAGAGAGTTCGACAAAATCAAAATCATGGCGGGAGCGGGCGGCGGGAGCCTTTGGTTTCCGTGCGTCCCAGGGGCAGGGGAGCTATCTCTCGTGCCAGCTTCGAACGAACGCCGGACGGCGCTGCCGGCGAGCGAACTGAGGTAAAAGATGCGAGTCGGAAATCCAATTTTTGTCCAGCGAGCCCACGCTCTGCGTCGATGGGCGCTCAGCACGTTGATTATTGTCGGTGGAGTCGTCCCGGCGATGCTTATGGCTGCGCCCGAGGCAGGGGCCTTCTCCGCGTCGGACATCTACCGAAACGTATCGAACTCCGTTGTGCTGATCTTCGGTTTCGAAGACGGCGGTGCGGGCAGTTCGGGGACGGGCTCAGTCCTGACTGAGGACGGCCTCATCCTCACGAATAATCACGTGATCGCAAACGCGACGAGCGGGAAGCTCTTCGGGAATATCGTGATCTACTTCAAGCCGAATCCGATCTCGGGTGACAACAAGAAGGATCTCAAGGAGCCCTACCTCGTAGAGGTTGTGGCCCGAGACAAAGACCTGGATCTTGCGCTGCTTCGTGTGCAAAATCCGCCGGCGGATCTGCACCCCCTCGAGATCGCGGACTCTGAAGAAGTGGATATTGGCGAGAGCGTCGCAGCGATCGGTCATCCCGGTGGCGGCGGTCTTTGGACTCTCACGACGGGTACCGTTTCGAGCAAGCGCAGTGAGCAGGCTCGCGACATCTTCCAGACCGATACGGCGATCAACCCGGGCAACTCCGGTGGCCCACTGCTTGATGAGTATTCGCGGTTGGTCGGTGTGAATACTTTCGTTCGCCGCGTCAACGAGCAGGGTCTCCCGCTCGAAGGCTTGAATTACTCTCTGCGAGCGTCCCTAGCGATTGCATGGGTGAACCGTCAGGGTGCGGCGAGAGTAGCTTCGGTCGCTCGCGGGAATATGGCAGCGCCAC